>DATDLS010000048.1:0-2563 GCA_036519195.1 Occallatibacter sp.
GCCGCGGTTTGCTCCCAATCGCGGGTCTCTGCCTGCAGTTGCCTGCGGCCGGCCGTGGTAAGCCGATAGAAGCGGGCGCGGCGGTTGTTTTCTGAGGCGCCCCACTCTGAAGCAATCGAGCCCTCATGCTCCAGCTTGAGCAGTAAGGGATAAAGCGTGCCCTGGTTGACAGCCAGAAGGTCTCCGCTGATCTGCTCGATGCGCCGGGCAACTCCCCAGCCGTGCTGCGGCCCCAGGACATCGAGTGTCTTGAGGACCATCAGCGCGAGCGTTCCTTGCAAAACATCGGGTTTTTCTTTCATGACGAATCAACCTTTAGGTTTCCAACAGGAATAATGACATGGCTCCTTTTGGAAAGCAACAGGAAATTTGAGCTTTTTTTTCGACGACAAATCCAGAAGAGCTGTCACAACCGATCAGACAAACCTGGAGACGACTAGCCGAGTAGCCACTTCAACTTTACGCACGGGTGTCTTTCTCGTTTTCTATGAAGGTCGGATTTGCAATTGGCTGCTACTTTGGACGCACTGCGACAAAGTCGATTTCTATCAAACCGAGGACGAGCACCAGCGGGCAGAACCACCTGCACCGTGCTGCACGCGGGCTTGTTCGGTTGGTCCATGGTCCCGAAGAATTGGGAATATCCGGCCCTCGCTCCGGCGACGTCCATCTTGCCATCATTCGCAGGATCGCCCCCCCCAGGTACACATGCGAAAGATCAGGACCTCATCCAGAAAAGCCGTCTAGGGACGCCTTCGCTGAGTGCGTTATGAGTGGAGACTTCGTAAGTTGAGACACCTGTCAAGGTTGCCTGTTCCGCATGATTGCTGAGTCCGTCGCTCCGATTGTCGATCAAATTTAATCTGCCAGTGTTTTTCCGCCCGAGCGAATTAGGAGTCTTCGCCGGCTCGAACGGGAGCACGCCAATTTTCAGGGATGAGTTCATGCGGCCGCTTTCGCTTGATCTGCTCGGGATTCCCAGAAATCTTCGAAGCGTCCACTGAGTTTCGAGCAGCGCAGGGCGATGATGGCGTTTGCGCCCTTTACGGTCCAGTGCATGCCGGCGCGTTTGAGCCGGGTGCCGACCACAACTTTACAGCCCGCCTCCACGACCCCGCTCGAGGTGCATAATCCCTGCTGGTGAAACTTTCGGTATCGCATTCGGCGCCGATTGTTCCAGATGTATCCAATACAATCCAGCGCCTCTTTGCATTTGCTCGCGCTCAGGCGTAGCGCTTTTACCAAGGTTGCCAGGCGG
The DNA here is from genome assembly GCA_036519195.1 of Occallatibacter sp. Classification (GTDB taxonomy): domain Bacteria; phylum Acidobacteriota; class Terriglobia; order Terriglobales; family Acidobacteriaceae; genus Telmatobacter. The sequence goes on from DATDLS010000048.1 coordinate 1,259, forward strand.
CCCTCATCGAGTTCGTCATAGCGGCTTTGAATCCAATTCTTCCTTTCGATGCCATCGGGGAAGAGCAGTTTTCCTATATCGCTGATGTGTTCCTTGGCATGAAACCGGTCGAGAATCTGAATCGCCTGGGGGAATAACTCGGCGGTTGAATTCCATATCCAGGCAGCGCCATCGCCGAGCACCGCTTGGCGGGGGGCTTCATTGAAGCCGCGGCGATTTGCCTCGCGGGATACACGCTCGGCGAAGTCTGACAGCTGAGAGCTGGTATCCGGGGTAGCTGCGCTCTCAATGGCTGCCGAGTAGGTGACCGATCCAGGATCGCGCATGGGTTTGCCTTCATCGTCGCGTGATTCCGCAGTCCAGACTGTAACCAGCTTGGCCTCACGCGTTTTCGAGGAGCCATCAGTTTGTTTGCCGGCGCGACCGATCACTTCCTGGGTGCGCATCGGTACTCCGGTACCATCCATTCCCAGATACATGGTGGGAGCCACTTTGCCTGTCTTGTCCACCTGCTTCTTTTCCGCCTCGGCGATCTCGGCTCCCAGCGATTCAGCGGCCCGTTCCACCTGCTTGGCGCTGACCTTCACCCCCGCCAACTCATAGAGCAACCCAGAGCTCTCTTCGAAGCTCACCATCGTTGCCGTACTGGCCGTCATGCGCAAAACTCCGGGCGTCAACGAAAACAATCCGAGTCCCAGCGCCCCGTCGCGCGGGCAGAATCCGCTCTGGCATTGCTCACAGTAATAGTAAGCGCGCTCAAGCTGCAATGGCCCCAGTACGCTTTCGAAGGTCTTCTCGTGACGGCCGCGATACTGAGCGCAGCTTCCACAGGGGCAGGGCAGTTTCGGTCCCACATGATCGCTGGTATCAGCATTGAGCCGTTGTTCCAGAGCGCACGCCGCCAAGCGTAAGGCCTGCCGCCGTGCCGCCGTCTCCACCGCTTCGAAGTCCAGGCTGGCGATGGACTGGCGACCTAAGAGCGCTTCAATTTCTTGGACGATCTCGTTTTGAAGGCTCGTCTGAAGCCCTTTTTTTCGGCCTCTCCAGCAGAGGCCGTTGAAGAGCCGTCCAACTGGCTGTCGGCCCAGGCCTCACCCTCTTCCCACAAGGCATCCACCGTGGCCCGAAACTGGTGTCCGGCCTCAATCTGCTGCCGGACGACAGCGGCCTGTTCCGAGGTCAGAAAACGTGAATGGGTCTTGCCTTTCACCGCGCGGGTGAGACTGAAGTAGGGGCCATGGCGGGCATCGGGATCTTCGCTACAAGGGCAGCCCGGCTTGCCGCACTTAACGGTGCGTTCGGACA
>DATDLS010000049.1:0-6412 GCA_036519195.1 Occallatibacter sp.
GTGCGGGCCATAGTTCGCCTTCTGGTTCGGCTTCACGGGAAGAATATCGACACCCTCACTGCTGAAAAATCAGATCCTGCATCCCTGCATCGAGGAAAGATTGATTATATTTGACCGCAGCCACTGCGCCCAAACCAGGGGGCAGGGGCGCAGCCCGGAAACCGAATCTCTCCCTGTATTTCCCTGCCGCGCAAAGCGCCTTCGGACTGGGGCCTAACCCACAGTCTACCGGAAGCAGGCGGGTTGGGGCGGGTTGGCGCCCCTTCCCTAATGCACAGCATCCCTCTTAGACGCAGGCGCGATGGACATGGCATCCTCGGTGAAGGGAGGTTTTGCTTTGCCCCAAGGTTTGGACAATTCGATCTATGGGTATTCGGCCCGGCGGCTGGATGGGCGCATCGAGAGTCTGGGCGAGTACCGCGGCCGGGTCCTTCTGATTGTGAACACGGCCAGCCGCTGCGGGTTTACGCCGCAGTATGCCGGACTGGAGCAACTCAACCGGTCTTATAAGGCGCGCGGGTTGGAGGTGCTGGGGTTTCCCTGCAACCAGTTTGGCAGCCAGGAGCCCGGTTCGGCGGAGGAGATTGGCGCCTTCTGCGAGCGAAACTACGGCGTGAGCTTTGCGATGTTTGCCAAAATCGACGTCAACGGCAAGCAGGCCCATCCGCTGTACCGGTGGCTGAAGCAGAGCAAGCCCGGGGTGCTGGGGCTGCTCGACGGCGGGCGCGTGTGGTGGAACTTCACGAAGTTTCTGGTGGATCGGGAGGGCAAGGTGGTGGCGCGTTTTGGTTCATCGAGGGCGCCGCGGGCCCTCACCGGGCGGATCGAGGCGCTGCTCGGATAGGCCCGCTGCGCCCCGGACCTGCGCATTGCGGCCGAAAGGTCCCTTCACTCCTGATGCGCGATGGCGGCGAGCATGCTGATGCGGACGTCCAGGACCGGGCACAGGAACAGGAACAGGACGCCAACTTAGCCTTGTGAAAGGACCGGCTCACTTTGCGGACCCATGTCGTTCGCCGAATTGACGGAGCCTGGCAAGGTTGGCGGCGGCCTGGCCGGAGTCGATGGCGTCGGCGGCCATGGCTACGCCCTGCTTGAGATCAAGCACCATGCCGGATGCGACCAGGGCTGCGGCAGCGTTGAGGAGCACGATGTCGCGATGAGGACCGGGGATGCCGGTGATCACGTCATAGAGGAGCGATGCGTTGGCTTCGACGTCGCCGCCGGCGAGCTGGCGAAACTGCTCGGCTGTGGCGCGGGGCAGCCCGGCCATTTCCGGCGTGACACGGGCCGCTTTCATGGTGGGCGGTCCGGTTTCGGCCTCTTCCACGCGCGCGACGACCGACTCTCCGGTGGTGGTCAGCTCATCGATGCCGTCCGTGCCGTGGACGACGAAGGCGCGCTTGGTGCCGAGCAGGGCGAAGGTGCGGGCGACCAGCAGGACGCGGCTGGGCGCGAGCACGCCGATGACCTGGTTGCGGGCCCCAGCAGGGTTGGTGAGCGGGCCACAGAGGTTGAAGATGGTGCGGAAGCCGAGAGCTTTGCGCAAGGGGCCCAGGGCCTTCAACGCCGGATGATAAAGCGGTGCGTAGAGAAACATGAATCCGGTGGTGCGGAGGCAATCTGCGGCAAGCTCCGGGGAGAGTTCGATGGGCACTCCGAGGGCTTCGAGAACATCCGCGGCGCCGCAACGGGAGGTGACGGCGCGGTTGCCGTGCTTGGCGACTTTGGCACCGGCGGCGGCGGCGATCAGAGCTGCGCCGGAGGAGATATTAAAGGTGAGCGGGCCCCCGCCGCCGGTGCCGACGATGTCGACCAGTTCTTCGCGCTCCGGCGGATCGAGAGGCACGGGCAGGGCGCGCTGGCGCATGACCTGGACAAAGCCGGCCAGTTCGGGGGCCTGTTCGCCGCGGGTGGCGAGAACGGTGACGAGGGCGGCAATTTCAACATCCGGCACTGCGCCGGTGAGGATTTCATCGAGAACATCGGCCGCCTGCTCCCGGCTGAGAGCGGCGCCATCTTCGGCAAGCGGCTTGAGGAGTTCCTTCAACAGGCCCATGTTGGTCTATTTTAGCCGGAGGCTGTCCGGTTTCGGAGTTGCAGGCCGCGGACCCGGTTCTTCCGCATTCTGGGAAGCGAGGGCCGGAGGGTTTGCGGGCTCTTCGGGGCGCACGATAGTATTTGCATACCGCTGTAACGGCTTCGCGGGCCCGGAGTTCCCTCCGGTTCGGTGCCGAATCTCTCAGACAACAGCGGTCTGGGTGGTCCCAACTTGAAAATTCACGAGTATCAGGCAAAAGAGATTCTGGCCAAGTACGGCGTTGCCGTGCCCAAAGGCGAGATGGCCAACACGCTGGAAGAAGCCATCGAGGTAACGCGCAAGCTGTTTACCGAGGGCGCCAGCGGCGTGGTGGTGAAAGCACAGATTCATGCCGGAGGCCGCGGCAAAGGCGGCGGCGTGAAGGTGGCCAAGACGCGCGAGGATGCCGAGCAGCACGCGAAGGCAATTCTTGGCATGCAGCTGGTGACCCATCAGACCGGGCCGGCGGGACAGAAAGTGCAAAGGCTGCTCGTAGAAGAGACGGCGGCGATCGATCGCGAGTTATACCTGGGCATAGTTCTCGATCGGGCGACGGGCAAGCTGGTGTTTATGGCCTCGCAAGCGGGCGGCATGGAGATTGAAGAGGTGGCGGCAAAGACTCCGGAGGCCATCTTCAAAGAGACCATTGATCCGGCGGTCGGTTTCGGCGCATGGCAGGCGCGCAAGCTGGCGTTTGCGCTGGGACTGAAGTCTACGCAGATTAGTGCGGCAGTGACGTTTCTGCAGAGCCTTTACAAGGCGTTCACGGATACGGATGCGTCGCTTGTAGAGATCAATCCTTTTATCACGACCAAGGACGACAAGCTGTTTGCGCTCGACGCCAAGATCACCTTTGACGACAATGCGCTGTTCCGGCATCCGGCCATCAAGGCGCTGCGCGATACGGCAGAAGAAGATCCGCTCGAAGTCGAAGCCAGCAAGTACGCATTGAACTACATCAAGTTGGATGGGTCGATTGCGTGCATGGTCAATGGAGCGGGCTTGGCGATGGCCACCATGGACATCATTCAATATGCCGGGGGAAGCCCGGCCAACTTTTTGGACGTCGGCGGCGGTGCGACGCAGGAACAGATTGAGCATGCCTTCGAGATCCTGCTTTCCGATGCCAACGTGAAGGCAATTTTCATCAATATTTTTGGCGGCATTCTGCGTGTTGACCGGCTGGCTACGGGGGTTGTGGCCGCGGCCCGCAACTTGAATGTGAGGGTGCCGATTGTTTTGCGGCTTGAGGGCACGAACGTCGAAGAGGGCCGACAGATTCTGAAGGAATCGGGGCTCGATTTCCAGGTGGGCGCAACGATGGAAGAGGCTGCGAATCTGGTTGTGAAAGCAGCCGCAAAGGTGGGTGCATAAGATGGCTGTTCTGGTAGATAAAAATACGCGTCTCATCGTTCAGGGAATCACGGGCAAAGAGGGAACGTTCCACGCCAAAGGCGCCGCGGAATACGGCACCAAGGTTGTGGGTGGCGTGACGCCAGGCAAGGGCGGAACGACGCATGAAGGCTGGCCGGTGTTCAATACCGTTGCTGATGCGGTGGAGAAGACGGGCGCCAATGCGACGGTGATTTTTGTGCCGCCGCCGTTTGCCGCCGATGCAATTCTGGAAGCCGAAGACGCGGGGTTGGCGCTGATTGTGGCCATCACCGAAGGTATTCCGACGCTGGATATGGTGAAGGTGTGGGCCAAGCTCAAGACGTCGAAGTCACGACTGATTGGGCCCAATTGCCCGGGAGTGATTTCGCCGGGCAAAGCGAAGATCGGCATCATGCCGGCGCGCATTCACAAGGAAGGCTCGGTGGGGATTGTCTCGCGCTCAGGAACGCTGACCTATGAGGCGGTGCATCAGCTGACCCAGCGCGGCATCGGGCAATCGACAGCCATCGGGATTGGCGGCGATCCGATCATCGGAACCACGCACATCGACGCACTCCGGCTGCTGAACGACGATCCGGAGACCGAAGCGATCATCATGATCGGCGAGATTGGCGGATCTGCTGAAGAGGCGGCGGCGGCCTTTGTGAAGCAGTATGTGAAAAAGCCAGTGGTGGGATTTATTGCCGGGCAAACAGCGCCCCCGGGACGGCGCATGGGCCACGCGGGAGCGATCATCTCTGGCGGCCAGGGAACGGCTGCCGACAAGATGAAGGCCATGACCGAAGCCGGGATTCATGTGGTGGTTTCGCCGGCGGAGATCGGGGCAACGTTGGCCAGGGTGATTGGCAAAGGCTGACAGGTTTGATCGAGATCCCCGCAACCGAGTGCAATCATGCATTCGGTTGCGGGGATTTTGTTTTTTGAAATATTTAAGGCAACACGTTTCAGCCTGTTCAGGGTCTTTTGAAGGAAAGAGAATAGGCCGTAGCCGTCAATCGAGGCCGTTCGAGAACAAGCGCCCGGACCCCTCATTCCCCGGTTACCTAGGATTCCGTTTGCCTCCGAGGGCGCGTTCGGGGGTCAGCGCGAGAGTCAATCGCCGCCCGCGTCCCGCCTGAGGGAACCGGCAGACAAGCACACTCGTAGTGCACATGGTCTGGAATGGAAATCGGAAATCGGAGGTAAGGATGCGTCGCTGGGGCATTCGGCTGGCGTCCGCTGTGGCGATTATGGTCGGAATGGCTGCTCTCGCAGCCTGGCTCCTGATTGTCTGGCCGCAGCGAGTCAGGCATCCTCCGCTCAAGCTGCCCAAGGGCACTCTGGCTATCGAACACGCACGCATCTACGCCTCTCCAACCGCCGTCCCACTCCTCGACGCTACCGTCGTAATTGTTGACGGCCGCATCTCCGCCGTAGGCCGGAGCGTACAGATTCCCGCCGGGGCCATTAAGCTCCCCTGTGACCATTGCGTGGTGACCGCGGGCTTTTGGAACGCGCACGTCCACTTCACCGAGCCCAAGTGGAGCATGGCGAACTGGAAATCGGCCCAGGAGCTCGATGCCCAGCTCGCCGACATGCTCACCAGCCGTGGCTTTACCACGGTCGTCGATACTGGTTCGAACCCCATCGACACCATTGCCTTGCGCCGCCGCATTGAATCTGGCGAGCTGAATGGCCCCCTCATTTACACCGCCGGTCCGGTGCTGTATCCGCCTCACGGCATCCCGTTTTACATCCGCGATTCGGCGCCACGCTGGCTCCAGCTTCTGATGCCGCAACCGGAGACCCCGGAGGCAGCGTCGGACGATGTTGAGCGCAACCTTCGCCGGGGATCGGACATCACCAAGCTCTTCACCGGCTCCTGGATCGCACACGGCGTGGTGTTGCCCATGCCCCTCGACATAGCCAAAGCCGCTGTCGAACGCACGCACCTCAACGGTCGCCTGGTCTTCAGCCATCCATCTAATCTGGCCGGAACGCAAATTGCCATCCAAAGCGGCGTCGATGTGCTGGCCCACGCGCCCGACTCAACCGAAGGCGTCGACCGCACCCTGTTCAGCACCATGGTTCACCAGAACATGGCGATGATTCCCACCTTGAAGATGTTCGCTACGACCGTCACCAAGGATCCCCGCTATCTGGACCCGATCTACGCTGAAGTCCACCAGTTTCACTCGCTCGGCGGTGAGCTCATCTTCGGCACTGATGTCGGCTACATGCACGACTACACCACGGGCGATGAATTCAACGCCCTTGTCCAGTGCGGACTGACTCCGAGGGACATCCTTGCCATGCTTACCACCGCGCCTGCCAGCCGTCTCGGCGTCTCCCAGATCAAAGGCACTGTCACTCCAGGAAAACTGGCCGATCTCACCGTCCTCGACGCCGATCCCGCGCAGGACCTCGCTGCCTTTTCCAGGGTCAGAATGACCATCCGTTCAGGCAAAGTCATCTATCAGCACTGAAGCGTGACGATGCCAAGAACCCGGAGCAGAGTCATCCGGCATGATTCGACAGATGCTGATCAGAACATTTTGCGATCGACGACAGATCCGGAACGATCAGCCATCTTGTCGTAGAGCCCAATCGCGGTTTCGTTTGCCTCATGCGCCAGCCTGTACACGCGCTCCTTAGAAAATCCGAAGAAGGCGGCCCGGCGAAGAACACGGCTGCGGAGTATATTGCATGAGTTTCGTCTCTCTAAAAATGTCTTCATCCTAGAGGATACTATCTTATAGTTACTCAGTTTATTCTTGGTTGACTCGGGATGCTGCGAAGGCGCGACAAATTTGCTGTACATTTCTCCTCCCGTGTTTTATGTTGAGGTGGATGATCAGGTCCACGAGCAGCGGCGCGCAAAACAAAGCCATGAAGATCGCGGCAATGGTGGAAAAGATTGCTGAGTCCGGCCAGTCCGTGGATCAATACTTTCGCACG
>DATDLS010000050.1:0-5671 GCA_036519195.1 Occallatibacter sp.
CAGAACATTCCCGACCTTTTGAGCCTGCCCAAGACCGTCTTACACCCGGCTTCGATCACCCCGGAGCCGACAAACAGTCCCTGTTTGCGAAACTTTGGATAGCGCATACGTTCCTTGTTTTTTTCAAAGTAGTTGGCTTGGGTCTCAATGTCCTCGGCCACACCGGGATGAGAAGCGGTCAGCGAGCGCAGCGGCGCGACCAAATCTTCGATCTTCCCGTTGTCCAGTTTGTCTTTGTCCGCCATCACCCAGCGTTTCTGTGCGGGGGAATCGTTGGGTAGGAGTTTGGGAACTAAATCCCACAGGTGCTGGCGGGCATGAAAGAGATCGACGATCTGGATGGCCCCCGGGAAGTGGAGATCGGCCTGATTCCAGATCCATTCGGCTCCGTCTCCCAGCACGACGGTCTCGTCCGCCCGTGCTTGCCCCCGCTGCCAAGCTTCGGCATAGAGACGGCGACCGAATGGCTCACAGCCCTCGATGGCGCCTACATAGCTGGTCGAGGCCTCATCCCGTACCGGATAGCCTTGTTCATCGACGGTGGTCTGCGTGAATACGCAGCCCAACTTGGCCTCACGGGTGTGGGCGGGTTGGCCGTCCTGTTTGCCAGCACGGCCTTTAGTTTCCTTTTTCACTACGGGAATACCCGTGCCATCCATCTCCACATACAGAATGGGAATGCGTGGCCCCAGCGGGATGGGCAACTCCAGTTGGAGTGCTCGCTCCAACTCGCGCTGCTGACGAACTTCGATGTCCTCTCCGATGGCTTCGGCGGTGCGCTCCACGGCTTTGGTGGTCACCGACAAACCTGCCAGCAACTCCATCTGCTGGCGGCCCTCATCGAACGCAGCCTCATGACCGACAGCAGCTAACATCCGTCGCACGCCAGGCGAGAGCTCCGTGTTCTCTACGTCCAGTTCGACGTCGACGGGAAACTGGCCGCAATGACACTGCTCGCACAGATAATACGGACGCAGGATTCTGGCAGGGCCCACCGCGGTCAGCACGAGGTTTTAGAGCGTAACTCCAGATAGCGGGCGGTGTGGCCGCACGGGCAGGGTAGCTGCCGCCGTTCCGAATTAGGTGGATCGAACTCGAGCAAAGCGCTAAAGGCAGTGGCCCCCACCCTATGCATGCTCGCCCGCAGGGCCAACTCGATGGCTTCAAGGTCCAGGTTTCCACGCTTGTGTTGCTCGGAAAAGATGCGGCTGAGAAGCCGGTTTACTTCCCGCGTAACTTCCTGATGGATCGCAGCAGCCGTTTTTTTTCCTGTGCTGTCCAGCCACGGCCTTCCTCCTCCACCGGGCGAAGAGCGCAAATCTTCTGATTCGTAGACAGCAATTGTTCACTGAGCTGTTGGAAGCGCTGGAATTCAGCCACTTCCCGCTGGGCTTTCAGAAGAGCGGAGGGAGTGGCAAAACTCTCATTGATGGTCTTCCCATTCTCCTTGCGGCTCAGGCGAAACTGCGGATCATGTCCGCGGTCGTTCGGTTGGGCACAGTGGCAGGTAGGTTTGCCGCAGCGGCGAATGCTGGCGGTGATCGAACCGCGTCGAAAATCACCCAGATTGAGGAACTGCTGCAGCAGCGTAGCGCGTTCTAATTCCAACTCAGCCAGAGATTCGGCCATAGAAGATTCTGACATACGGAGACCCCCATATTTCTGAGGGTATAACGACTCTCAGGAATGTGGCGCAAAAAAAGAAAAAAACGCTATTGACTACTTTGATGTCGCGCACCCGGCGCTAACCTTGCGCTTGACAGCATATGCGTTTGGGAGCATAATTGATGCAGTGGACAATCATATTTCACGATGAATTTGAGCCAGAATTCGATGAACTGCTGACAGAAGTTCAGGATGAACTTTATGCCGAAGCAGGATTTGTTGAAAAGTTTGGACCGGAGACAGGCCGGCCTCATGTTGATACATTGAAAGGCTCCGATTACGCCAACATGAAGGAACTGCGTTTCGAGGCGGCTGACGGCGAGTGGCGCGTAGCCTTTGCATTTGATCCAAAGCGCCGAGCCATCCTGCTTATTGCCGGCGATAAGACCGGCATGAGCGAGAAGAGGTTCTATAAGCGGTTGATCGCAAAAGCCGATGCTAGGTATGAACGGCATCTGGAGAGACTGAAGACGGAGGAAAAGAAAAAGCCATGAAGACGCTCAAGGACAAATTGCAGACCCTTCCCGTCAGCCGGCGCAGGAAGATCGCACGCCGAACGGAATCGCTGATTGCCGAAGAAATGACCATGCGCGAGTTGCGTAAGGCCCGCAACATTACCCAGATTGAAATGGCGAAGACTCTTGGGGTGAAGCAGGAACAGGTTTCTCGGATCGAAAAGCGAACGGACTTGCACCTTTCAACGCTCAAACGCTCCATCGAGGCAATGGGGGGCGAATTGATCCTGACCGCGAAGTTTCCTGATGGCGCCCCAGTCAGGCTAACCGGATTTGCGGAGCTTGACGCTTAACGTGCGCGATTAGCTGCTAAAATTTGTGGAGATTGAGAATGACTGTTTCTGCTGATCTTCCAGACCTTGGTCTTCCTTCCCCGAAGAAGCATATACCCCCTTCAGAAATTTCGTTTCTCAATTCGATCAAACAGCAGGAATTGCACTCCGTCGGAACTTCGCCGCTGAACACTCGGCGCGGAGAGAGACTTCGCGTGAATGGAGTGGTTGAGAAAGCTGAGTGAAGTGCACAGGCTTTGCTCAGCCACCTCGGTAGCCGTGATTTTTATCAGTCTCTACTCACTGCGGAAATGAAGTAGTCATCTTTTACGTTTCGGAGCGTACGGATACCATGCGCTCTGTGCGCTTTCTGAAGAGGCGGCGTGTCTCCGCTTCAACTGCCTCGTCGGCTCTGCCGACCGCTTGGTCCTCAAGCGCCATCGGGCGCTCGATACCGAGGACTCGGGTTTACGCATCGGAGGGTGCACGGTCTTCGATCAACTCCAACACATTGTCAGCGCGCGGAACCAGGGCATAGACCAAATTGCAGTCCTGCGCAGAGAGCCGCCAACGCGGCAGCGACCATGGCGCCTGTTGCTTCGATCTTGTCATGAATTGTTCCGCAAGAATCGGACAAAACTTGTGGATGATCTCGCAGCAGTGCAACGACAGAAAAATACAAACTAGCCCCGCTAATCAATCCCCTTGGACTCATCCCACACAAACGCCTCTTTGGGTTTGTCGGTGGGCTTGTCTGCGGGCGCATCGAAAAGTGGGAGCGAGGTCCTCTGTCAGTGCCTTTGACCCGCCGTTTCCAATTTGGGGCATGACAAAGGACATTATCATGCATGAAAACGCAGAAGTTAGAACATGCTACCGGGATGCGCGTTTTCCCGGTACCTATCTCAAATCAGTAGGCGGGCGCTCGGCCTTGAAGACCACAACACCGTCCAGGAAGTCTGACCATATGAGCGATTGGTACGAGTGGTAAAAGAATGCTCCTGGGCGCTTCCCCATAGCCGCTAGTTGCTTTGAGCCGACATAAATGGCGTCGGCGGTGATTCCTGCTAGAGCTTGGGCCTCTACAGAATCCGTAGGTGCGACAGGCATTGCTTGGAACTTTTCTTTCCCCTGCCGAAACGAACCGCCGAGCGCAGAAAAGCCTAATGAGCGTGCGCGGTTTCCGTATTTGCGATGGATCAGAGACCCGAGATTCGTTCCTGCATGATCGCCCCAAGTTGGATTACCTTGTTTCGCGATGTGTACGGTTGCTGCCCAGACAATGGTCTTATGTTTCTTCGGAAGGCGGCTTTGTAGCCATTCGAATGTCTGGAACATGGAACGGTCGCGGTTGGCTATGCTCTCGCCGTCGGAACTGAAATCTCGGCTGATCCATCGTTGGGTAGCTGAGATCATTTCCTGTTGTTCCTGCTTGACTAGGGTGATGGATGAGGCTGTGTTGGAAGCCGCTTGCATTGCATCGAGGCAGTCGTCGATTTGAGAACGATCTGCTTCCGAATACGGAGCCGTTTCCGGATATTGCGAATAGATTTTCTTGTGCAGAGCTGCAACGCAGCTCTGACGTTTCGGCTGAGGGAGGAGATCTGTCAATTCGGTCACCATCTCGATGTTGGCGTAGTTTTGTCCAAGCTGCCCAAGCTGATCGTCGAGACCGCCAAGAAACACTCGCCCAGATTGAGCACGCGTAATAAGGAAGGGAGCGAGCGGCTGGAACTCACGGTAGAACTTCCAGAGGCCGCCGACAACAGTAAGCAGGTCATTCGAAGTCACAGCGTCTCCTGATCGAAGTCGCTGGTTCATATGGATGAACTCATCTTGGTTTGCCTCGAAGAAAACAGTGTCGAACCCACACTGATCAACGAGCCGTTCCACAAGAGCGACTTTGAAGGCGAGTGTATGACCGTCTCCGTGAGTCGCGATTTCGCCCAGCATGGCGACCTGGGCGTTGCATAGCCCTCGCGTCGCCGCATCCAACGTCTCCCCATCTTCAGACGAGATGGATAGCGTCTGTGTGCAGGCAGGCAGACAGCTAACCAGGAGTGCGATCGCACAAAAGAGCAGATGAGGGATGTGTTTCCAGCCGATGGACATACGGCTCATGATAAGGGACTGAGCGTTGGTCGTGGAAGGCGACCCAGCCAAGATCGCTCTTTGGCTTCATAAATCAAAGAGCACTTGTTTTTCCCGCGCTGGCGATGCCATCCAAACCCACCAGCTTTTCGCGGGAGACAAACACTTGTTCAACGACCTGGCGCTGCGAGGCATTTAGCTCCGGGTGGCGGTCCTGCATCGCAATCCGCACCTGGGGCGAGACAAGCATAGGGTCATTGACTCCGCGCCGATTCCCCTCCTGCATCCGTGCAACGATCTCGCATTCCATGCGGATCATCGCGGCGGTCGTGTATTGCGGTCCTGCTCCAGCATGATCGTCCGTGCGGAACTCGCCACGCACGGCCCGCTGCGCGAACTCCTGCCGGACGTGGGCATACGTCGTCTCACCCATGCCACGGTTGAGCGCCGCTTCCAGAATGTCGCGCCGGTCCAGCACAGCAGAACGCTTGAAGAGATGATCGCGGTATAGGTCACAGCCTGCTGCGCGATTCGGTCGGGTTCATAAACGTGGCGCTGGCTATGCTCCCGCGCTTCGGCCACAACGCGGTCGGCCTGATGTCCATACTGCGCGGCCAGCTCGCGGTGTCGCGCTAATACCTCTTCCGGCGATAGCAGTTCCTTGCGGCCTTGGCGGTCACCCAAAACCGGCCATATAGGGTCACCTGAAAACCGGCCATAGCGAAAAGGTCAAGACATAGTTTCCGACGAGGTCCATTAGCCTTCGTTGGATGGGAAATGTCTTGAGCAAAGAGCGACGCGAACAAGTGATCGCGCTGGGACGGCTTGGGTGGTCCTTGCGTCGAATCGAGCAGGCAACGGGAGTGCGGCGTGAAACGGCGGGCGATTATTTGCGCGTTGCCGGGGTTGCGCTGCGAGCGCCGGGCGGCTGGGGCCATCATTCTGCTGCAAAACCGGCTATAGAGGTGACCACCGACTCTGGCGGGTCAAGAGCGGCCAACGATTCAAAACCGGCCATAGGGGTGACCACCGGCTTTTTAAAGGGGGAAGCGGCATCTGGGCCTGCTGCGAAGCCGTCGGTCAGCGCCTGTGAGCCGTACCGTGAGCTGATCGGGCTGGAGATCGAGC
>DATDLS010000051.1:0-10957 GCA_036519195.1 Occallatibacter sp.
AGGTTGCGATCAGCCCGTATTGCGGAGCCCTGCGGAGATCCCGCTGATGGTGGCGGCAATCGCCCGGTTTACCTCCGGCGTATCTTCGCCCGCCCGCTTGCGCCGCAGCATGTCCACCTGGATTAAATGCATCGGGTCCACATAGGGGTTCCGCAGCCGGATCGAATGCGCCAGCACCTGGTTTGTCTCCAGCAGCTCGGTCTGTCCGAGTACCGCCAACAGCGTCCGCACGGTGCGATGGAACTCGGCATCGAACAGATCAAAAATACGCTCCCGCAGCTCGGTGTCCGCGACCAGCGACGAATAAAGCCGAGCCGTAGCCAGATCCACCTTGCCCAGCGCCATTTCCACGTTGCGCAGCAGGTCGATAAACAGCGGAAACTCCCGTGCCATGGTCTCCAGCAGTTCAAGCGACCCCGGCTCTGTCAAGTACTTCTCCAGCGCAAAGCCGACGCCAAACCATGCCGGCACCATCAGCCGTGACTGCGTCCACCCAAACACCCATGGAATTGCGCGCAGATCAGACAACTTCGGCGAAGCCTTGCGCCGCGAAGGCCGCGAACCCATCTTGGCGTTCTCCAGCTCGCCCACCGGCGTTGACTGCTCAAAATACTTCAGCACGCCCGCGTCTTCCAGAATGCGCTCGCGATAATAGCCGAACGACAGGCCGGAAAGCTGGTTCAGCGCCGCTTCCCACTCCGGCTTCAGAATGCCGGTGAAGTGCCCCTTCGGATCACGCGCATTCGGCCGCGCCAGCGCATCCAGTGAAGCCGCAATCATCAGCTCCAGGTTGCGCTCGGCCAGCACTTCGTCCGCGTATTTGAAGTTCAGCACTTCGCCTTGTTCGGTAATCCGCAGCTGGCCGTTGAACGAGTCCATCGGCTGCGCAAAGATGGAACGATGAGTGGGTCCGCCGCCGCGTCCTACTGTGCCGCCGCGCCCATGGAACAGCCGCAGCTTTACGCCGGCTTCGCGCGCCACCACATGCAGGTCGCGATGCGCGCGGAAGATCTCCCACGTGCTAGTCAGCATGCCTCCGTCCTTATTCGAATCGGAGTAGCCCAGCATCACTTCCTGCCAGTTGTCCCAGGTCGCCATCAGCTTGCGATAGTCAGGCCGAGCCCACAGCTCACGGCAAACCGCCGGCGCCTGGCGCAGGTCGTCGATCGACTCAAACAGGGGCACCGGCATCAGCCCCGGATCGCGCCCTGAACCTTCGACTTTCACCCCAGCCAGCCGTGCCAGCCGAATCACCGTCAGCACGTCTTCTACCGTGGCCGCGCCGCTGATCACGTATTGACGAATCGATTCCGGTGAGCAGCTACCTTTCACTTCCGCAACCACACGGAAGGTCTCGATGGCGCTTGCGGTCTCCGCCGAGAGGCTATCCGGCAGCGCGGGCGCCGCGGAGTCCTTAACCGCCTCCTCGAATGCCACCGCCAGCACCCGCGCGTGCTGGCGAATATCGAGCGTGTGCAGATGCAGCCCGAAGGTACGCACCTGCAAAATCAGCGGATCAATCAGCGTGCGCGCAATGCGCAGCCCGCGATTTTCCGCAAGCGAAGCTCGCAACGCATCCAGGTCGTCAAGAAATTCTTCAACCGAGCAGTAGGGCTGAAGCACCTGCGCCAGCTGTTCCTGCCCCTGCGCCAGCGTGTAGCTGGTCACCGGAAGCAGCCCTGCCGCGGCTCCGGCATGGGGACGGCCTTCGGCCTCGAGCGTCTGTTGAATGCGCGCCTTGAGGCAGATCACGAAGCGGCGATAGTACTCAAACTCATACTGCTCGCCGAACAACTGTGCCTCCGGCGCATGTACCTGCGCCACATACGCCTCGAGGCGCACGAGCAGCGCATCGCTGATGGGCCGCTGCTGCGCGCTCGTGGTCAGCAGGTCGATAATCTCCTGCAACTGGCGCTGGTAGTAGAGCAGCAGATGGCCGCGCGCCAGCTGGATCGCGTCGCGCGTCACCTGCGGAGTCACAAAAGGATTGCCATCGCGATCGCCGCCGATCCACGAGCCGAACTCCAGCACCTGCGGCAAGGAAAGCGTATCGATCTCCAGCCCATAGGAAGCATTGAGCGCCTCGGAGATTTCGCGATACAAGCTGGGCAGCGTTTCAAAGATGGAGACATCATAATAGTCCAGTCCCATCTTGATTTCGTCGTACACCGTTGGCCGTCGCGAACGCACCTCATCGGTCTGCCACAAGCTCGTGATCTCGGCCATCAAAATCTGTTCCAGCCGCGCCAGGTCCTGCTGGGGAACTGGAATGCAATCGAGCTTGCCCAGAAAGTCGCCAATGCGCCGCCGCTTGAACATGACCGAGCGACGCGCAATTTCGGTCGGGTGCGCTGTAAACACTGGCACAATCAGCACCCGCTTTAGCCAGTCCAGCGTCTCGTCCGCGCTGATGCCCACGCGCCGCATCTCAGACAGCGTCCCGGCCAGCGAGCCGCGCTGCCGTCCCGCCTGCCCGCTCAGTCTGAGCGCAATGCGCCGCCGCTTGCGGTGATTGGTCTCGGCCAGATTGATGAGTTCGAAGTAGAACGCAAAGGCCCGCGTCAGCAGAATCGCGCGCTCTGCCGGTAGCGAGTGTACCAGTTCGAGCGCAGTGGCCGCATGCAGCGCCGCTTCTTCCTCTACGCCGCGTGCTTCCGCATCACGCCGCCGAATCGTCCCCTGGCGCAGAGCTTCCACGTGGTCAAACAGATCTTCGCCGGCCTGCTCGCGCAGCACATCGCCAAGCAAAGTGCCCAGCGAGCGAACGTCGCGCCGCAGCGGAGCTTCTTTCAGGTCGCCGCTCTGCGCCTCGAGCTCGGCAAGCCGTTGCGACCAGCTCTCGGGATTCCAAAGTAGAGCCATCTTGCTTTGATTATGCACGAGCGACAATGAAGATCGTCTCAAGACAGCGAGGTCTGACCGTCCAGCTGCATCATCAACTGTTCCCATTCCGCGGTACAGGCGCTCAACTGGGCGCGCAGATCATCAGCCAGAGCCGTAAGTCGAGCCGTCTCCACCGCCGACACATACACGCCCAACTGCTCTTCGGTATGCGCAATCGCAGCCTCAATGCGCGGCGTTTCTTCTTCGAGAAAGGCGCACCGCTCTTCCATCTGCTTCTGCTTGATGGGATTCAAGCGCCGGGGCCGATCCTTCGCTGCCGGGTCGAGGTCCGCGCTGGAGCCGCTATCAGGGACAACGTCAACGCTGACCACAAGCCTAACGGGTTCCGCCGGCCGCGTCTTCGATGCGATTTCAGCAACGGCTGCAACCGTAGTCTGCGCTTCCTTACGGCGCAGATAGTCTTCGTAGTTGCCCTCGTGGCTGATCACCGTGCCGCCCTCCACTTCAAGCACGCGGGTAGCCAGCCGATCGATGAAATAGCGGTCATGCGAAACGAAAACCACCGTGCCTGAAAATGCAGCGATGGCCTCCAGCAGTACGTCTTTGGCCCGCATGTCGAGGTGGTTGGTGGGCTCATCCAGAAGAAGAAAATTCGAGGGCGACACCAGAATCCGAGCCAGCGCATAGCGGTTGCGTTCGCCGCCGGAGAGCACGCCCAGCGGCTTGAACACGTCGTCGCCGCGAAATAGAAAACACCCCAGCAGCGATCGCAACTCAAGCTCCGGCACCTTGAGTGCGGCGCGGCTGATGTCGTCCAGCATACGCGACTCTCCGTTCAGCACCTTGTATTGATCCTGAGCAAAGTACTCGCTCACCACGTTGTGCCCCAGCTTCACCTGGCCTGAAGTGGGCGCCTCATCGCCCGTAAGCAGCCGAATCATGGTCGACTTGCCGGCCCCGTTGACGCCCACGAGTGCAACCCTGTCCCCGCGCTCGATGGTGAAGCTCACCTTATCCAGCACCTGCTTCCGACCGTAGCTCTTGGATAGATTCTCAGCTTCGACAACGGTTCGCCCGGAAGGCGGCGGCTGGGGAAACTTGAAGTGAATCGCCGGTTCTTCTTCCGGGATCTCGATGCGCTCAATCTTTTCCAGCTCTTTAATGCGGCTCTGCACCTGCTTGGCCTTGGTGGCCTGGGCACGGAAGCGATTGATGAACGCTTCCAGATGCTCGATCTGGAGGCGCTGGTTTCTGTAAGCAGACTCTAGCTGGGTCCTGCGTTCATCCTTTTGCGACAAATATTTTGTGTAATTGCCTTGGTAAATCTGCAACCTCTTGTTCCAAATCTCAACCGTGCGGTCGATCGTTACATCGAGAAAATAACGGTCGTGCGAGATGAGAATATACCCAAACGGGTAGCTCTTGAGATAGTCTTCGAGCCAGTTGCGCGTCTCAAGATCGAGATGATTGGTCGGTTCGTCCAGCAGCAGCAGGTTCGGCTTGGCCAGCAGCAGCTTGGCCAGCGCAATGCGCATCTGCCATCCGCCGCTGAACTCTTCGGTCTGCCGCGTCCAGTCCTGCTTGCTGAAACCGAGGCCCGTAAGCACGCCTCCCACCTGCGCATCGAGCGCATATCCATCGAGCGCCTGAAACCGCTCCTGCAGCATGGAGAACCGCTCTGCGGCGGACTCATATTCCGCGCCGGCATGATCCAGAACCGCCAGTTGCCCGGCCAGCCGTTCAATCTCCTGCTCCATGTCGCGGAGTTCGTCGAACACCGTGAGGCACTCTTCAAAGACGCTGCGCCCGGTGAGCCGCAGGCCCTCCTGCGGCAGATAGCCAATGCTCATGCCGCGGGTCTGCTGCAAGCCGCCGTAGTCCAGCGATTCAATCCCGGCCAGCACTTTCATCAGCGTTGATTTGCCGGTTCCGTTGGCGCCTACCAGAGCAGTCTTTTCCCGGGCGCGAATGAGCCAGTTGGCTTCAAGAAAGAGAACGCGCGGGCCAAAGCGCTTGCCGGCATTTTGCAGAGAGAGCATGCACCTCTATTTTCGCAGAACGGCCGAGGGGGACGACGCCAGGCCGACGGGAGACGAAATCTGCGTGGGCTTTTGTGCTCACCCGGGCTCCGGGGCGGCTGGCTCCGGCGCGACTTGACCCGCGAGTCCCCCAGCGGCCACAGCAGAAGGGAAGCTAAGCCGCGGAGGGCAGTTCGGAACACCGGGATAAAGCATCGAGCTGACGCGGGTGAAGGCGTGGCAAGACCCTGTCTTCCGCTCTGTGGACGACTCGCTGGCTGCCGCGGAGCCGCTCGAAATCCGCATTATCGGGGTTCCCTTGTCGGTGACGATTGGGACGCCGGGTCACGTTCCCGAACTGGCTGCCGGATTTCTCATAAGGGAAGGGATCGTCCGGGGGCCCGGCCACATTGCTGATCTTCCAATGGCGACGCCGTCCAAGGGACCGAAAAGCAATGCTGTTGAAGTGAAATTGAACGGCGCTGCTTTTGATGCTGAGCATTTGGAGCGAAACTTCTTTGCAGCCTCAAGCTGCGGCATTTGCGGCAAAGCCTCCATCGACGCGGTCCGGCTACCCGGGCTCCGCCAGCCGGGTCGCGGCTTTCGAATCTCCCCGCAGATGCTTTGCCACATGGCGGAGCTTCTGCGCTCCGAGCAGGCCGTCTTGACCACAACCGGCGGATTGGACGCCACAATGCCGTAGACAAGATCGCGGGCTGGGACCTGATGGAAAAGCGGCTGCCGCTGGCCCGTGATGTATTGCTCGTGAACGGCCGCGACGGCTTCGAGATTGCTCAGAGAGCTCTCGAGGCGGGCATTCCGATCCTCGCTTCAGTCTCCGCGTCGTCAAGCCTGACGGTGAAACTGGCGCGCGAACCTGGCCTTACGTTGGTGGAATTTCTGCGCGGCCGGCGTTTTGTGGTGTATGCGTGCCAGTTCTGCTGCCTGGCCGAAGACCCGCAGACCTAGTTCGTTGCCGAGCCGGTTCATTTCGAGCGCAGCAACGCCCCGCCACCGAGAACCGCGTGCAATGGAAGCAGTTACCAAAATTTCAATGACGCCCTATGCGCGGCAGGAATTAAACGGCTTTACGACCTTCAATTCCCCGGTCGAGCATGCACAATCAGCCACACAGGGATGACACAACGATCAGCCTTGCTCGGTTGCCTCACGTTCTTGAAACGCTTGGTGACTACTTCGCAACAACAAACGTCGGGCCCATCTATGGCGTGGTGTTCACAGCCTGGGGATGCGCCAGCGCATTCAGCCCCGCTGCTGATCGCGCATTTGCGCCAGCCAAGCGGCACTTACGTCAGCGGACTCGATGTCATCGCGGGCATCATGGCCCTGTCAATACTGCTGCCGGCACTGGCGCTAGGGCTCGCCGCCCAGAGCGCAGAAGATGTAAGGCCGCGACAGGCCGCCTTCTTTTCGACTAAGCAAGGCGGCCCGTCGAGATCAAATCAGGCTTCCATCCCGCCGAAGGGGTCTTCGAGAGAGGGGCTTTGCGGAGTGAGCAACTCCGCGCCTGATTCTGTGATGAGCAGGTCGTCTTCCAGACGAACCCCGAATTCGCCGCGAATATAAATGCCGGGCTCGTCGCTCAACAGGTTGCCCGCCTTGAGCCGCGGAGTCAGATCATAGCCAAACATGTTGTTGTTCACAAAGTACGGCCACTCGTGCATGTCCATGCCAATGCCGTGACCGAGGCGATGGGAAAAGTAAGTGAAGCCCGGGCCATAGCCACCATCCACGATGATCTTGCGCGCGGCCGCATCCACGTTTGCCGTCGGCACGCCGGGACGAGCCGCTTCTACTGCTGCCGATTGTGCACGATGGACCAGATCGAAGACGCGCTTCATCTTGTCGGAGGCTTTGCCGAGGACTAGCGTTCGGGTGATGTCGGAGGTGTATCCTTCGACCTCGCAGCCGTCATCGAGCATCAGAATGCTGCCTTCGCGCAAGGTCTGCGGCTGGCGCGAGCCGTGCGGCAGCGCGGTGAACTCGTCAAGGTTGAGGCTGGCCTCGCCCTCAAAGCCAACGCGCTGATAAGCGGCTCCGACGAGCGAGTGAACATTCGCCGTGGTCATACCCACGGCCAGCGACCTGGCCACAGCACGATAAACAAGCAGCGTGGCCCGGCAGGCCAGGCGCAGGCACTCAATCTCGTGCGCGTCTTTGATCATGCGGCAGCCGGCGGTAACCGGCGAAGCAGAAACGATGCTGAGGTGCGGATTGGCCGCGCGGATGCCTTCGGCGAAAACGAATTTCATGTTTTCGTCCAGGCCGACCGTTGCCGAACTGAGGCCTCGATCCCTGAGGCCTTGGCCGAGAGCGGCGAATGGACTCTGATCCTCATTCCAGGTGAGCACGTCGGCATCTTTGCCGAACGGACCGGCCTCCAGCAGTTCGCGCGCCCGGCCCTCTTCAAAGGCCGGGCAAACCAAAAACGGCTTGGCCTTGGCTGGGATCACCAAAGCCCACAAACGCTCGCCACCATCGAGGCGGAGGTTAGCGAAGTAGACCGAAGACCTTGTGGAATTGGCGAGCACGATAGCGTCAATCTTTGTTGCGGCCATCAACTGCTGCGCGCGTTCAATGCGCGCCAGGCGCTCCTCATTGGTAAACGGGCGGGGCAATCGGGAAAGAACCGGAAGCGCAGCGATGGCTGCGGGGAGCGACCCCGTGGGCTCGCCGGGTCCTGGTTGGGCGCCGGCTACGGCAGTGGCGGCAAGGGCGGCGGATGCAGCCAGAAAGCCGCGGCGGGAAACAGAGGGCAGATCTGACATGAGTCTCCATCAGGAACGCTGGTGTCTTCCAGAGTAATGCCTGCGGCCGGGATTCTGTGATGGATTCGTCGAGCAACGGCACTCGTTCAGAGCAGTCGTCTGCTACCCATGTTCTTTGTCAGTGCGAAAATGAAGGTATGGCACTTGAATGGACTAATTCCTACCTTAAGGATTCGCTGGCCGTATTTCGGCATTACAAAGGCCTGGCGGAGCGGGCAATGGCCCAGTTGACGGATCAGCAGCTGCTTGAGGCGCTCGATGTGGAATCCAACTCGATTGCGGTGATTGTGAAGCACATGGCGGGAAATATGCGCTCCCGCTTCACGGACTTTTTGACCACCGACGGAGAGAAGCCCGATCGGCAACGGGATCAGGAGTTCGTTGATCCGCTTGCGACGCGTCAAGCCATCCTTGAGTCCTGGGAGGCTGGATGGGCTGCAGTCTTCCTGGCGCTCGAGTCGCTCAGCGAAGATGACCTTGGGAAGACGGTGACAATCCGTAGTGAAGCTCACTCGGTGATGCAGGCCATCAATCGCCAGATCACACACTACAGCTACCACTGCGGACAGATTGTGCTTTTGGCCAAGCACCTCAACCATCAGGGATGGAAGCCGCTCACCGTGGCGCGGGGCCAGAGTGATGAGTTCAACCGGCGGGTGCGTGCCGGCCACGCCAGCCAGCGATAAGCGAAGTCATTTCGCGCGTGCTTGGCAGTGCTTGAGTTGCTCGGTGCTGAGCGACGCGTTAAGCCATCCTTGCGTCATGGGAAGCTCGACGGGCACAGGTCTTCGCGGCCCTCGGCAGAACGGTGCGCCTGTTGGCATTGACCACTTACCCGTTCTATGTTTTGCATGGGCGAGTGGGCGACTTTGTGATCGATTGATCTGAACAAAGCCGGCCGCGCGCAGCTGCGGTGCCTAATGTTTGCGCTGATCGAGATGGGAGTTGTGTCGCAGCGGATCGCGCGATCTACCGTGCCGGGCTTGCGCCGTTTGCTCAGAAAGATTGGCACACCGCTGAATCCTGACGCCAAAAAGCCGGCCCGCGAGACTTGCTGACGAAGGTTTCGTGCAAATGGGCGTTTGCGGCTTATGCCGCAAACACAAGTCCCAGGCCGGTCCGCAGTTGCGGGCGCGACCTGGGATGTTTTGCTTACGACGCGTCTAGCGCGGTCCGCGAAGAAACGTACCCTGTTTGGTTCCGATAACGGTGGCGCTGCCTTGAGGGAAAACGACCAGGCTCGAGCGCTTCCGGCGGACAGCGATGGGAGAACCGCCTTAGCCGTTCAGGTGTTCCTGGAGCTTGTTCAGCGTGCGGTGCAGGTCTTTGTCGGCGCGGCGCTGGTCGTCGATTTTGGCAATCGAGTGCATCACGGTGGTGTGGTGCTTGTTGCCGAACTGGCGGCCGATTTCCGGAAGGCTGGCTTCGGTCATCTGCTTGGCCAGGTACATGGCGATCTGGCGCGGCACCACGACGTTGCGCGAGTTGTTCTTCTGCTTGAGGTCGGCCACGCGCATGCCAAATTGCTCAGCCACGGCGCGCTGAATGGCCTCAATGGTGATCTTGCGCACCTGCATATCAATGAACTGCTTCAGGCACTGCTGCGTGGAAACCAGGGTGATCTCCATGCGGTTGAGCTGGCACCAGGCGATTAGGCGGACAAGCGCGCCTTCGAGCTCGCGCACGTTGGTGCGCACGTTCGAGGCGACAAACAGCGCAACGTCGGTGGGCAGCTGTACCTGCTCGCTCTCTGCTTTCTTCTGCAGAATGGCGACCTTGGTTTCGAGGTCGGGTGGTTGAATGTCAGCGATGAGGCCCCACTCGAACCGTGAGCGAAGGCGATCTTCAATTTCGGTGAGCTCTTTGGGCGGACGATCGGAAGCGATGACGATCTGCTTCATGCTTTCATGCAGAGCGTTGAAGGTATGGAAGAACTCTTCCTGGGTACGTTCCTTCTGGGCGATGAACTGGATGTCATCGATGAGCAGCACGTCCACGGTGCGGAACCGATCGCGGAAGCTGGTCATGCGGTCGTTGCGGATGGACGTGATCATCTCGTTGGTAAATTTTTCCGCAGAGACGTAAGAGATGCTCGCCATGGGTTGGCGGCGCTTCACTTCGTGGCCAATCGCGTGCATCAGATGGGTCTTGCCCATGCCGACGCCGCCATACAGGAAGAGCGGGTTGTAGGCGCGCGAGGGGCGCTCGGCGACGGCCAGAGCAGCGGCGCGGGCAAACTGATTGCCGTTGCCGATTACAAATGCGTCGAAGGTATAGCGCTGGTTGAGCTGCGCGGCTGTGGACCAGTCAAAGCGTTCCTGTTGCGGATTGCGCGGTGGTGCCGGAGGCGGTGCGGTGGGCGCATGCGCCGGCACCGGGCCGAAGCCGCCATCGCGGCGCTGCGGAGGAATGGAAGGGTCCTCTTCCGCGGTGACGAAGCTGACGTCATCAAACTCCAGCGATTGCAGGTCGATTGCCTCCTGGATCAAGTCTCCATACTTGTCGCCGATGTGCTGAAACTCCGGCGAAGGTACACGCACATACAGCGTGCGGCCCGCGGAGTGGCTGTAGCGCGTGGGCTTCAGCCAGGTTTCGAAAGATTGGCGAATGACCTTCTTTTCGAGAGCGGCGAGGATCTGGAGCCAGGGGTTGAGCACGGTTGCCGTAGATGTTGCAAATGCCATCGATCTAATCCTTGCCTGCGTCGCCTAAATTTACAGCGCGGAACGGTTCATCCACGATGCTCTGAGCAATGGTTCTCCGTTGGCGCAAGGCGTTGGCTTTGCGTCAACTACTGCTCACTGAGTACCTGGCTGCCGCTGGTCTGCCTCTGAAAACATCGATCTGAGGCCGTGGAAAAATTCGTTCCGTGGGACGCTGGGAAACTTTTCTTGAACGGTCCCGATAGTAGCACATTTGGAGATCGTTGCAATGTCTCATTCACATAACTTTCGGAGACTTTTTTCAGTTGCACCAGCGGTGGTGAAACTGGATGCGCGGATCAATCAAACGGGCGTTCAAGTTCTCAAGAAAGATTACCAGAGTCATAGCTCGTAGCTCAGTTTCAGAGCTTGAAAAACAGCTTACTTGGTGAATAGATTGCTGCCGGCGCCACCGGGTTGTACGGCGGATCTGCTTGATGCCGCGCCGACCTGCTTGATGTGGCTTGGGCAGACTTGCTTGATGTGGCTGGGGCTGTTGATACGGGACCGCACACAGACCGGCTTCCGCGCACTTGGGGCTGGCTTCCGGACGCAACCTGCGGTATACTTAGAACTTGCCGTCAAGGCACAGATTTTACCCAAG
>DATDLS010000052.1:0-17250 GCA_036519195.1 Occallatibacter sp.
CAGTTCAATCTGTGCGCGCAGAAGATGGTCGAGCTACTCGAAGAGCTGAGTAACAAGTTTGCCATCGACCCGGAAGCCCTTCTCTACAACCAGTCTCTGATTCAGTCTGTTCGGGCTGCAATCAGCCTGGATATCGTGGAGTCGATGGCTGGCGTCGAACATACCGATGCCTGGCTCTTTCAAAGCCAACAGCGCAGCGAAGAGGAGACGCTGCGCGACCCGGACGACGTCTATATCACCGTCCACCAGCGAGAAGCCGAGCGCATCAAGATGGGCCTCCCCCCGCGCATCCAGTTTTTGGATGAACCCCGCTCCGGGAGGAAGTCCACTGGGAAAAAGACTCGAGCTACGCGAGCAACTTGAGCCAGCCAGCTCTCCTGGAAGTTATAGTCCCGGCGATCGCGAAGAAACCGATCCTGATGCGTAACCACAGGATCGGTCAGTTCAAACAACGACGGGACGGCACCCCACAGTCGCTGTCCAGAGGCACGATGCGCAATGTCCGGATGATTCGTAGGGAGCAAGGCCCTATTTGGATCTCGGTGGAGAAGGCCATCTACTGCGAAAACTGCGAGATAGTCACCACGCCAGCCGGCCGGCGTGGTGAGCTTTGCGGGTCCGAGAAGATCGTGCGATTGGCTCCTCTGATAGCCCGTCCCTGGGACTCAGGCCCAGCTACAGGCACCTGATCGCGTCAGGGCCGCCCGTCGGACGCAGCAACGCACGGAGTCCCTGTGCCGCTTGTTCTGGCGCATGCCTCGAAAACAAGCTCGTATGCTACGTTGGCAGAAATCGAGTCGGCGATGATCTTGGCCGCCTACTAACCTTCGAATCGCAAGCCGCTCGAAGTGGTCTGGCTACTCGGAGTCGGAAAGACGACGTTGTATCGCAAGCTGAGGAAGATCGGTAGATCGGAAGCACGATTGCATTAAAGGCAGGTCGACGCCGAGGCGAAAAGGCACCGGCTCGACAAGCCAACATGCGGACCTTGCACGCGCCTAAATCTCCGAGTGTTACACTTGCATTGCCCCAGTGCACGGAAATCCTATGCTGGAGATTAAGGAACTTGACTGGAAAATATTGCGGCGCTTGCACCCGCTCGCGCTCGAACGCTTCTGCAAGCGTGTCCTCGCCGAGATCGATCGAATCTTGGGCGAAGACGCAAAGAGTTACCACGCGCGCTACCTCCAAATCTTCGGGATTATCCAGCAGGGCGATCGGGAGATTGCGCGCATGTTCGACAATCCGAGACGCTCTCATGCACTAACAACGCTGGCCCAGATTCGCTCGCAGGGGTTGCTGACAGAGGACGAATTCTCCAGCCTGAGCCCAGAAACGCGTGGTGCAATTCAAATGCTGCTCGATGTAGGATAAAAGCTTTCTATGGCTGCACGGTCTCGTTTTTCTACTACTACCGTCATCGATTCCGAATGTCTCGTCCCGTGGCTGTCCGCAGAAGGACCCCTGGCCTACAGCCCCAGCGAGCCGCCGACGAGGGACTACTTCTTTCAGTACACCTGGATCATGCCGGGAATCTTCGATCCGCAGGTCAATTTGCGCGAACATCACTACTTCGGCAGTCCATTCAAGGACGGGGCAAGATTCCTCTTCGACTTCTGGGCAGATGCCCGTAGGGGAGATGGAGTGGCCGAGCAAGGATACTGTCAGTTCGGATTCATTTCAGACAACGAGTTGAGGACGCCGATAGCGGCCTATCATCATGCCCACCGCTATCGCGACACACCCGGATTCCTGCTCATTCAACATGGTAGTTATCAGTCGGTCTCCCGGGAGGATCAGCCCGCCATCCCGTCCGGAGAGGTCTTGCTTTATCGGGGCATCGGAAAGGCCGCCTGTTTCCGCTGCTTTCGACTCCGGCGTGAAGAACTCTCGCCGGCGAACGGGGAAATATGGCGAAAGTACCTGCGCGTCCAAGCAGATATGCTGTCGGACTCCGTCCTGTCTTTCAACACGATTCATGACCGCGTCAAGCGCTGCGAGACCGCAGGGCTGCGCGACGAGACTTGGGCGGGCGACGAACTGGCCATACAGGCAGGATTAGACATTCAATCGCCAGGCTTTGCCAGGGATCTTTGGTCTGCCGCCCAGCAGTCGTATTCGCTCGAACGGGAGATGGGAGCAGTGAAGTTCGGTCCCCACTATGTCGTCGTCAAGACCCCTTTGAGCAACATCCGGATTACCACGTTTTTCGCCGGTGAGGCGGAAGCAAAGATAGTGGATCCGAGCCGGATCTCGGAAGTGCAAGCCGTTGGCTGTGACGTGGATTTTGACCCTCCAATGCAATAATCACCCAAGGACCGCATCGCCTTATGTTGACGAAACCAAGCCCCGACCTGACTCTATTCGACACCCTCTCGCGACTCACCTACACCAGAGCGGTGAAGCTGCTCGGCCCCAAGGGGGACCGCCTCATCGCCGCGGGCGGCAAATTCGACATTGACCT
The DNA here is from genome assembly GCA_036519195.1 of Occallatibacter sp. Classification (GTDB taxonomy): domain Bacteria; phylum Acidobacteriota; class Terriglobia; order Terriglobales; family Acidobacteriaceae; genus Telmatobacter. The sequence continues at coordinate 2,465 of DATDLS010000052.1, forward strand.
CACCACTCAGGTCAAATTTGATCGGAACACGTTTCGACTGACTCTGGACGGAGCGGTGGTCAAGCTGACTTTGAGTCCGGCCGTTCGCCATCGTCTCGAATGGCGCTGCAACGCATGCGAGGTGCCGTGCGAGCACGCCGGGGCGGCCTTTTCTCTCATCCTGGAGGAGAAGCTTGCGCTGGGACTGGCCCAAGCGCCACCTGAGCGGACGCTCGCTGAAAATGGGAGCGAGGAAGCACTGGTCGCGCAGGCGCTCGCGGAGCGGGCAGAACGCGCCCGGACCGAGAAAATGCGACTCACGTCTCTCGATAGTCAGAAGATTTGGACCGACTACACATTGACCAATGCGGCCTCTGGCAAGTCGTACCGGGTCGCTCTGCGAGGGTGGGAGCCGGGACAGTCGTACTGCTCGTGCCCTGATTTTCGTAAGAACACGCTCGGCACCTGCAAGCATATCCTCTATGCGCTCGAAAAAGTCAAAAAGCGATTCTCAGGCTCCGAGCGCAATCAGCCCTATCGGCGCCTGGGCATCAGTGTGCATCTGCGCTATGGGGAGGAGCTGGAATTACGTATCTTGTTGCCGACCCACCTTGATGAGGTGACCAGCGGCATCGTGCGTCCGATCCGCGAGAGGCCGATCACCGATCTCCCGGATCTGCTAAAACGCATTCGTCAACTCGAAGCACGCGACGTCCCCGTGACGGTTTATCCCGATGCGGAGGAGTACATTCAAACCCGTCTCGTGCTTGAGCGCATCGCGGCAAAGGTCGCCGAGATCCGGCACAATCCGAAATCTCATCCACTGCGCACGACGCTGCTGAAGGTGGAGATCCTCCCCTATCAGCTGGACGGCATCGCTTTCGCAGCAGGAGCTGGGCGCGCGATCCTGGCCGATGACATGGGACTCGGGAAGACTCTTCAAGGGATAGGTATGGCGGAGCTGCTGGCGCGCGAAGCGAACATCCGCAAAGTTCTGGTCGTTTGCCCCGCGTCCGTGAAAGCCCAATGGCGCACCGAGGTTCTCCGCTTCTCAGGGCGCAATTGCCAGATCGTGTTAGGGGGCGCTGCGGGGCGGAGTAGCCAGTACGAGAACGACTGCTTTTTCACCATCTGCAACTACGAGCAGGTATTGCGCGACATTCTCGCCATCGAACGCGTGAAGTGGGACCTGATTATTCTCGACGAGGGCCAGCGCATCAAGAACTGGGAAGCGAAGACGGCTCAGACCATCAAGTGCCTGCGTTCGCCGTTCGCTCTCGTGCTTTCCGGAACGCCGCTGGAGAATCGGCTCGACGATCTTTTCTCCGTCGTCGAGTTCATCGACGATCGACGTCTCGGGCCTGCATTCCGGTTCTTCGACCGTCACCGCGTCATAGACGAGAAGGGCAAGACCCTGGGTTACAAGGATCTCGATCTTCTGCGCGAAAGGCTCAAGCCGGTACTGCTGCGCCGGACGCGCAGCGCGGTGATGAAGGATTTGCCGCCGCGCACGACGGAAATTGTGCGGATTGCGCCCACGGATGAGCAGGTGGACATTGATCTCGCGCAGATGAAGATCGTGAGCAGCGTCGTCCACAAATCGTATATTTCGGAGATGGACCTGTTGCGTCTACAGAAAGCATTGCTGCTCGCACGGATGAATGCGGACAGCACCTTTCTCGTGGACAAGCACGCTCCGGGCTTCTCGAGCAAGTTGGAGCGGCTGCAGGAGCTGTTGGAAGAGCTGGCTATGGAGGACGATCGCAAGATCCTGATCTTCTCTGAATGGACAACGATGCTCACTTTGATCGAGCGGCAGATCACGCGACTCAAGCTCGATTACGTGAGGCTGGACGGATCTGTCCCGCAGAAGAAGCGCCAGGAGATGGTGAACCAGTTTCAGCGCGATCCGAGCTGTCGCGTGTTCCTCACCACCAACGCGGGCTCGACCGGACTCAATCTCCAGGCGGCGAATACCGTGATCAATGTCGATCTGCCTTGGAACCCGGCCATTCTCGAGCAGCGCATTGCACGGGCGCACCGGATGGGGCAGAAGAACCCGGTGCAGGTCTATTTGCTCGTGACGGAAGAGACGATTGAGGAAAAGCTGCTGGCGACGCTCTCGGCCAAACATGACCTGGCTCTCGCCGCACTGGATATGGAATCGAATGTGCGGGAGGTCTCTCTGTCATCGGGCATTGAAGACCTGAAGCAGCGCCTCGAGGTGCTGCTCGGCGCGAGGGCAGACGCCGCGGTAGACGAGTCGGAAAAGCAGCGCAATGAGCAAGAGGCAGAGCGGCTCGCTCGCCGCTCGCGTGTGGCAGAGGCTGGAGGCCAACTGGTCGCTGCCGCATTCGCATTCCTCGGCGAAATGATCCCGCAGCGTCAGCCAACGAATGGTGCCGAGCAAAAGGCAAGCGAGTTCAAAGCTCGTTTCGCCGAGTGTCTGGAGCGCGACGAGCAGGGCCGCCCACGACTCACTGTCACCCTGCCAAACGAAGCCGCGCTCGAGAGCCTTGCTAGTTCACTTGCTGCCTTGTTCTCCCCTGCCCAGATGTGATCTTTTACGAATGTTACGTTCGCTACGGTGCCACGAAAGCCAACGCTTGGTGGCCACCAAAGAGGCGAAAGTATCAGCCACGGATTGCTTCAGAGTGCAAAGGAGATTTTCCAGTTGACTCTGAATGCTCAGGAACAGATGAGAGTATTCAATCGATACGCGAACTTTTGAAAGGTCGATATATTCGGCTGGATACAACGGCTTCTGCGGAAGAACGGAAGGAGATCGGCCTCGACATGACAAGCAAAACCGCAGCCGAGACTCTCAAGCTCATGGCAACCAGGGCTTGGGACAAAGAGTTCTCTGAGAACCTCGTCCTGTTTCGAGAGATGCTGAAGCGAAGCAGATGACTGCGCGTTCATGCCTTTCGCCAACCCGAGCATACCTCGAGATGCCGCTCTCCGCTCGGAGCTTCTTGAGCAGAAATCATCTTCATACCGCTAGTCGGCGCTTGCATCTATGACCAGCACCCTCTGACGAGAGGACCACACAAGAACTGCCCATTCAGCGGAGAAGGAAAGCGAGTGCGTATTGTTTCTTACGCAGCCGGGCAGGTGGGGACAACCGGGATGGTTGGCCCTTCTGTTTTCGGAATACCGCGAAAATGTCAAAGAGGGAATTCAAAGGGCGGGCGTGTACCCGTTCCTCATTCGCTGTGGGAAAACGCCCACTTCCTGAAGCTTCCTAAGTATGTATGAACGCGGGAGTTGAGCGCAACTGCTTTTTAATCGCGCGAAGAAATCCGGGTCGGGGGAAGAAAGCCTTTGACTGTGTGGGGATGAGACTTAGCAGGCGGTTTATCCACATCTGCTCTTTTTTTTGATCATTTGAGCGCAAATTGATCTTGTATTCTTCGCAATATTCTTGTAGCGTCCACATATCGTAATTTGTGGCGGATTCCGCCCGATCGTTGGAAAGACTTCGTTACCATTCCCACCAGCCCTAATGCAGCGGTGCAATGACCGCCACTGCGTAGGCGAAAAGTAGCTTTCAAAAGCAACTTTCTTTACAAAACTAATTAAGGGGGCAATGACATGAGGCGTTTGTGTTTTACGATCATCCCGTTCTTGCTGTTCGCGTCAACCCTTCCGGGTATGGCGCAGACAGTAACTGGAGCCGTACGCGGCACCATCACCGACCCCAGCGGCGCCATCGTTTCCGGAGCGACCGTTACTGCAACCAACACGGCCACCGGGGTCCAAACGACCGCCACGACAAATCAAACCGGCGAATACTCCCTCCGATTCCTCCAGATCGGAAGCTATACGCTGGCGGTCCAGGCAAGCGGATTCGAAAGAGCGGCCTACGGTCCCTTCTCTCTTGAAATCGACCAAATGGCGAAGATCGACATTCCGCTCCACATCGGCTCAGCGAGCACCTCCGTGGAAGTATCGGATCAGGCGCAGCCCATTCTGGAGACTGAAAACCCCACACTCGGCGAAACTTTTACCGAGAACACCATTAACAGCGTTCCACTCAATGGCCGGGACTTTTCCCAGTTGACCGTCTTCACCCCCGGCGCAGTTTCGACCGGATACGGCAGCTATGGTCAGGCATCATCCTCGTCGAGCGCGGCAAACAACTCGTCTGAGCGTTCTACGGCCGCCACCAACGAAGCAAACGTAAATGGAAGCCGTCAGCAGTCCAACAATTACCTTCTGGACGGGCAGGAGATAAACGAAAACATCAACAACACAATCGGATACTCTCCGAGCCCAGACTCACTCGAGCAGATTCGCGTCATCGCCTCGAACGCCAATGCTGAATTCGGCAATGTCAACGGCGGCGAAGTGGTCATGGTCATGAAGAGCGGCAGCAATAAATTCCACGGTAGCGCCTTCGGTTTTCTCTCCAACGACAATCTCAACGCTAACAGTTGGGCCAACGATCATGGAGGCGCCCCCAAGAACGCTTACACTCAGTCCACCTTTGGCGGAACCTTCGGCGGTCCTATTTTCAAAGACAAGCTTTTCTTTTTTATCGACTACGAGGCCTTTCGTTACCACCTCTCCGGCAGTGGTTTCGCCAGCGTAGTACCCCAAGCCTTCCGCACTGGCGATTTGTCCGCTCTGTCTCAGCAGGGGATCCAGTTGTACGATACTCAGACACCGGGAATGCCTGCTTACGCGGCCAATCAGGTTCCCGTTGTCAACCCGGTAGCAAGTTTTCTCTTTGCCCATCCAGAAGTCTATCCCTTGCCGAATAACCCAAACACCCCAGATCCATTTGGAATATTCGACAACTACATCGGATCGATCAAGAGCTTCGCGACCAACGACCAGGGCGATGCGAAAGTCGACTGGCATCTTCACGACAAGGACGTAATCTCCGGTCGGTTTTCTCAAGGATATGCCCAGGATGCTACCGTCAAGAATCCCCTCCCCGTGCTGTTTCCCAGCGCCTCGAGTTATCCGGATCACCTGGGGACCGTGAGTTGGACCCGCACCTTTTCGCCGGCCATCGTGAACAACGCTCGCGCCTCGTACGCGCGAATCCAATTCAACAGCGGTGTCACAATCGATCCCAGCGGCGTCTTCGGACTTAACGGCAACTCTCTGGTGGGTATTCCCAGCAAAGCCCAGATGGCCGCCGGATTCAGCCTGCAATCGTTTAGCAGCAACGGAAGCTTTGAGACCACCACTTCATCAGGCAACGGCCAACCCGACGCTGTCGGCGCAAATCCGACGCCTGAAGTCTTTGTCGACAATGTCTTCGAATATGCCGACGATCTCACCTGGCAACGCGGACGGCATCTGTTCAAGTTTGGAGCACAGTTTACCCGCTACCAACAGAACAGTTTCTATCCCGGGAACGACGGCGAACTGGGAGACTTTACCTATACCGGGCAATATTCGGTTTTGCCCGGCGCCACAGGATATCCCTTCGCAGACTTTCTCCTGGATCGCGTTTACGACGTCCAGATTGGTAACGTGACAGGCCTGACGGGACAGCGACAGTGGCGCGATGGAGTCTTTGCACAAGACGACTTCAAGATAAGTAGCAACTTCACACTCAACCTCGGTGTTCGCTGGGAGTTTGATCAGCCCATCTATGAAGTGAACAACAAGATGGCCAACGTCAACGAGACTACCAAGCAAATCGAGTATGCAGGCGTTGGCGGCAATAGCCGCGCACTGTATAACCCGACCTATACGCAATTCCAGCCGCGCGTGGGGTTCGCGTATCAGCCGGCGCCGCACTGGGTCATCCGCGGTGGTTATGGGATCACCAGCTATCTGGAAGGCATGGGAGCGAACCTTCGTCTCACCCAGAATCCCCCCTTCCACACCGATTTTGAACAGAAGGAAAATGTTCCGACTGCGGGCTCGGGAGGAACGCCCTATTCGACGACTTCTGGTTTTCCAACCGGGCAGGCCCCGATCACAACGCTGTACGTTTGGCCGCAGGATCTTAAGCCGGCATCCACGCAGGAAGCCTCGCTCACGACTCAATACGAACTGACTCGTACATCTACCCTGCAGGCCGGTTACGTGGGAATTCTCGGACACCATCTTACCAATCCGTATTGGGGCAATCAGCTTCCCGCTCCAGGAGCACCCGCCCCTTACACGAACCTCGTCGGACAGAATGGCGTGATTAAGATCAGCGCCACAAACTCGGCGAGTAACTATAGCGGGCTGCAGGCGGTGTTCCGGCAGCATCTCGCGGCAGGTCTGGAACTGACGGCAAACTATACATATTCCAAGTCCCTTACGGACAGCTTCGGATACTACGGAGTCTCCAACATCAGCGGTCAGTATTACCAGCAGAATGCTTACGACATGGCGGCAGAATGGGGCCCATCCGGGTTCGATATCCGTCACGCTCTGAGCGTCTCCGGCGAATACGATCTGCCATTCGGCCTGGGGAAGCGATTCGGCGCGAACTGGAACCGGGCCGTTGATTCCGTCATCGGAGGCTGGAGGCTTTCCGGAACCGACGTCAGCTATTCGGGCTTCCCGCTCACGGCCAGCTCGCCATCGAACTACTCCAATCTGGTTAACTCCGCCTCCGCCCGGCCGGAACAGTTTCGGCCACTCCATGTCACTGGGCGAACTCAGGAGCACTGGTTCGGGACCTCGCCAGGAGTTCTCGACGTTTGCTCTGCAGGTGTCGACGACGGGACTTGCGACTTCGGACAGCAGCCGCTTAATGGCTTTGGCAACGTTCGCCCGATGTCGCTACGCGGGCCTGGCTATGAGCAGGTCGACATGTCCGTGTTCAAAACATTTCCCGTGTGGAGGGAAGAGCATCTTGACTTCCGCGCGGACTTTTTCAATGCATTCAACATCGCCAGCTATAACGCACCGGATAATACCGTGACCGACGCGAACTTCGGTGCTATCAGTAATACCAACTCGACCGAACGGCATATCCAGTTGTCGCTTAAATATGCCTTCTAACAAAAGCCGCGTGATCTGACTTTCCACTGCTTCGATGAATATTCAAGCAAAGCGGCAGCCGATATTAGGCTGCCGCTCTGTTCTCGGCTCATTCATGCGGAAGGCTGATTGCACACTGATTGCACACAGATACCCGGCCGCGCATCCTGCCCAGGGGCTGGAATGCGAAGTGCAAAAAACACCACGCAAAGGCAAATCGAGATTGCCTAGGCTTGATGCCCACGTTAGCTCTTCCGTTAACACCACGCGGGCGCTGACCCGGAAAAACCTGAAAACTCCCCGCGTTTGATCGCAGTCGAGGGGAATGCCGTCTCCTCACCTGTTCGATGATCCGTTCATAGATAGCCATGATTCCACTTTCAATATTTTTTGCGTATTTTCAGGTTGGAGCAGGATGGCATTGACCAGCGTGAAAATGGCCGAGTTGGCATCGATGCCGAGCGCCAGCGCGAGCAGTACGATAACAGTGAGCCCGGGCGTTTTGCGCAATTGGCGGAATGCATAACGCAGATCCTCGAGCAGAACTCCCATCCCTAACCTCCACACACACCTCGATTTGCAGACACAGAAAGCATTTTGCGCACCACTGGAAATGTGTGTAAGCTAATTGAATTCAATAGTTTAGCAATGTAAAAATTGAGGAACTGCGTTCAAAACCGAGAAAGAGCGTTCAAGTTCGGACGCTTTGCCGAAGCCTTCGGTTAAGACAATTGTGATTTCGATGGCCACCCACCCGCGTCCTCTCTTGGGCCAAGGCGGGAATCGGCATCTTTCTTGGGCAAATCCGCTTCCGGAGCAAGGGATCGGCCTCTGAACTTCCCCGGCGGAATTTCGCTGGAGTTTTGGCCATCTGCATGGCGGGGTATGCCGCCTGTGTCGAACAATCGTGATAGATAGCCGGCGGCGCGAAGTTCTGGTGAGGGATTGAGCTGCGGTTGCTTTCCCTAGCTCACAGTCGGCACTTGGCCGGCCTTGCAATTCAATTGGGAAATTGCATAAGATTTAACCGAATCGCCACAAATCTCTCTTAATTGTTAGTTCCTCCTCCGGGGTGCTTGGCACATCAGAGTGTCGCATGCTGATTGTCAACTTGAGCTGGGGTATACTTCTTCACAACCACATCATGAAACGCCACGCGCTCATCTTCGGTCTCGTCGGCGGCCTCCTCATCGCCACCCTGCAATACACCGAATATCGCTTCGTCGTCATCGAACACTCCATCGAACTCTATGGCGCTCTTGTCGCCATCCTCTTCGCGACCTTTGGCATCTGGCTCGGCCTCCGGATCACTCGCCGTCGCGAAACCATACGCGAAACGGTGGTGGTGAGGGAAGTGCTTGTGCCTGCCGAAGCCCCCGCCCTCGCTCCCTTCGCTCCCAATAGGGCCCGCCAGCAGACCCTCGGCATCACGGCACGCGAGCTCGAAATTCTTGCCCTGGTCGCCCGCGGCCTCAGCAATCGCGAGATCGCCACGCAGCTTTTTGTCTCCGAAAGCACCGTCAAGACACACTGTGCCCGCGCCTTCGATAAGCTTGGAGCTGCCCGGCGCACCCAAGCCGTCCAGCGGGGCAAAGAACTAGGTCTGCTGCCGTGACCGCGTCACCTGAAAGCACGATTTCCGGTCCATTCCTGCAAAATCATCCGAAAGGATGACGACATCCGGCCCCGTTACACTGCATCGTGACTCCATCCTACTGGCACCAGGAGCCTCGCATGAAGAAAACCGTCCTCACCTTCGGCCTCATCGCCGGCCTCATCATTTCCGTCCTTATGGACGGCTCGCTCCTCCTCGCCGACAAGATCGGCTCCGGCCACAGCATGGCGCTCGGCTACACCATCATGGTCGCCTCGTTCCTGCTCATCTACTTCGGCATCCGCAGCTACCGTGACAACACCCTGGCCGGCCAGATCTCCTTCGGCCGCGCCTTCAGCTGCGGCCTCCTGATCGCCCTCATCACCACCGTCTGCTACGTCGTCATGTGGGAGGTCGTCTACTTCAACTTCATGCCTCACTTCATGGACGGCTACTTTGCCGCGCAGATTCACAAGGTCCAGTCCTCAGGACTTGACCCCGCCACCACCGCCGCACGGGTCGCTGCCATAGAGCGTTCCCAGCAGCTCTATCAGAACCCCTTCGTCAACATGGCCTACACAGTCATGGAGCCCCTGCCCGTCGGCCTTATCATGACTCTCATCTCGGCTGCCATGCTCCGCCGCAAAGCTCCTGCCGAAACCTCCGCCGCTCCAGCAGTCATGATCCCGTGAGTCAAAAGGCTGGGGCTTAGGTGTCCCGACTTTCCGTCTTCTGAACGGTTAGAATACTTTTCATGTTCCGGAGCCTGCCGCGTCCACTGTCCGCCCTAGCTCCGCCGTGTCCCTCACATCGTCTTCGGCAGGGTTTTCGGCCTTCTTCAATTCCACCCCAAACACAGAACACGTTTGGGCAACCGGTTCTCACAGGAGACTCTATGGCGTCAATCAATGGTTTTGGCGGAGTATTTTTGCGAGCGGATGATCCCAAAGCTCTGTATCAATGGTACGAGCAGCATCTCGGTCTGGTGAAGTCGGAGGGATCATTCGCGTTTCCCGCATCGACCGAACGCACTCAAGTCGTGTTCGCCTTTTTCAAGCAAGACAATACATACTTCCCGCCGGCACAGAAAGCAATGATCAATCTCCAGGTAGATGACCTCGATGGAGTTCTGGACCGATTGATAGACGAAGGTGTCACGGTCGATCCAAAACGCGAAAGCTACGATTTCGGAAAGTTCGGCTGGATCACCGACCCGGAAGGAAATCGCATCGAGCTTTGGCAGCCAGCCGAGACCGAATGATGCCGAGGCCGCCCCAGATTGGTCCCCAGGCCGTGTTCTCGTCGGTAACGAGGTGAGGGCGCGGCCGGTGCGGAGCGGAGTTTCATAAGGCGGCTCCTCAAGCTGGATTCGTAACCAGAATGGCCTTGGCTCCAGGCGTCGATTCATAGGCCATGGCCTCTTGATTCTGCTCCAAGCTGAAGGTCTCGCCGATCGTCGTCCTGAAGAGCGGATCTGCGATCAGCCCCTCTAGATACGCGAGCGCTCCCGCCAGCCGCTTCAGATCTTTGACCGTCGCACTGTTGAAGTTGCTAAACCGCTTCATCGCCAGATTCTTCATCATGAACACCGCAGACGGAACGGACACGGCAGCGGGCCCGGCGAGGAAGCCGTAGAACGAAACGGCGCTGTTCATCGGAAGATGTGGTGCAATCCGGCTGATCAGTTCGCCACCCACGCCGTCAAACACTGCGGTCGTCTGCAGTTTCTCGGCAAGCTGGGAGAACTCCGTCTCGAAGTCCTCGGCGCTTGTGGCCAGCACGTGTTCCACGCCCCGGCCGCGAAGCTCTTTGCGCGAGTTCCGGGACCGAACAGCGCATGCGGCTCCGGTATCAAAGCCGTGTGTTGGCAGCGCGCCGCGATATCGCCCAAGCCCCCTCCCCTTGTTCGCATGTACTTTGCCGTGGTGGTGCCGGACGATAGCGGCATATCATGGGGCATGCAAGTGGTGCATGATCCGAAACTACTAATAGACGCATCTCAGCCCCCACCGTGCTTCATTGGGCTAGTCAAGGAAGAGTTTCCCTTCCTTGGGAAGCGACATCCCACAATGGGCTTGAGCTTCCAAACTTGGTCTGTTACGTGTTCGAAGAGTGATACGGGAAATCAGGCTTTGGCTTGTTCTTCACGGAGTGATCCACACTCGCCGCCTACAGCGCTTAATTGCATTAGGCGGCGGCGGGCATGGATAATTCCTACTCGGAAGTCAGCTTTTTTTAAGAAGAGCAAACCGTTAAGCGATTGATCTAAATAAAGCGTCGCGAGCTGGCATGAAGCCATCTCTCGACGACGACCCAGTTGATGGAGAAGCCGATCCAAAATGCGATCCCGAAGAACTGCTGTGGACTGAGATGTGTCAGCGGACTTGTAGCAAAGAACACGCCCATAACGGGGCGAGTGGTCGCGATGCCCAGAACAATCCCCACCGCTCTCAACAGCCACCGTCTCTTCAGAGATTGTTGGGTACGCAATTTGTAAAACCAGGCTCGTCCAAGCGAAAACAAGAAAAGGCTGTTGTAGAAAAGCACAGCGCTGCGTTCGATCCACCCGCCAATAGAATAAACGCTCATCGCATAAGCAGTGATACCGACGATGCTTCCCAGCGGGAAGAGCCAGCGCTCGGGCCAGCTAAGACGCGAAAACCGATGCAAGATTGCGAAAGGTGTGAGCCCCACGAAAACTAGGGCGGGCAAGATGTGTACCAGCGTGAGAACGGAATGGGAAGCAAACAAACGATCCAATTCCACCAATTGCGGCGGACCGGTGGACGAGTGGAATGCAAGGGCAATGACCCGCCGCACAACTACAGCAACGGCAATCAAGGTGCACAGCCAGAACCCTACCCGGAGCCATAACGGCACATACGGTTTCGCCGCTTTAAATTCTGTCCTCAAACTTCACTCTCTCTGTCACGCTGAAAAAACTGTTTACCTCTTTCTGAGATCCGTTATCTACCGGCGAAAGACCAACTCCAGGAATCACAAGACAACTTGCTCTAGATACTGCTGCAGTCAGCCCCGCGATCAGCTTTACTGCGATCTGCCGGGTCGATCGCGATCCCGGGAGACTGGTTCAAGCAGCGATTGTGACAATGCGATCGGAACATCTTTGCGGGAACTGCCCGGAATTGTCCAGGTGATAAACGGTTTGCCGGCGAGAGTTCATCCGGCCGGGCCACATAAGTCAGAGTCATTGTGGGTCCACTCCAGCCTACTGGCCGAAATACCCCATCCGCGGGGGCGACCTCGTCAAGCGGGAGAAATTCGTTGGATCTCGATCGCACTTCTCCTTAGGCGCTCGACCGATAGCATCCTCTCGACAAACAGCTCAGACTTTAGCTACTCACATTGATGCGTTGCGCCGCAGTCTATGGGGAATCGCGGGTGTGCACAGGTTGGGCCACCTTGCGGTTTCTCGTCAACGCGACGGCGGCGAAAAGCATCCAGATGAAACCTAGAAATCTCGTAATCGGAATGAAGAAGTTTGCAGGGAAGGCGATCAGGCTCAACGAGGAAAGTTCTCCAGTCAATGCAACGAGCATTCCAAGAGCCGCAATCCAACGGGGAATGAGTCGCATATAGAAGCCGGTTACAGAAACCCCCGCAGCCAGCAAACCGAATCCGACTGCGTAAAAGACTCCGCCGCAAAGGAAATTGAGAAAGTCGATCGCCTTGACCGTGGGTATTGAGGCGCTGACTTCCGGCACGGACAACAGCCAGCCCGCGATACCGGAAAGAAACAACGCCATCGTTGCCGCTAGACCGCCGAGCAGAGCAATGTTCGTACCGGCGGCACGAACCTGCAGAAAGCGTAGCCAGCTTACGGTCGTTACGGCGAAAATCCCAAACGGCACCGCAGAGCCAAACAGAAAGAAATTGCTCACGCGCACAGCCGTAGGGTTTTGCGCGAAGAACAAGCGCAATTGCTCGGCTGGCGCGAAAGGGGTAACAAAAGACGCGCCGTGACGCAGTGCTGTTCCCACTGCAAGACCGGCCGCGAAAAGGACGATGTGAACGGTCGCGAGCAGAATCAGGGAAGGACCGCGAAATCGGGGAGTTGCTTCTGTCATGTAATCATTTATTGCATAAACGAATACAATATGCAACAATTATTTTTAGGATGAATTCAAGCACCATGGAAAAGGGACAACCGGCCTTCCTGCTTGCCCAGCTTGGAGCGCACGCCGCCTCGCAATTTGCTGAAAGATTGAGGGTTCTTGATCTCGCGCCCGCGGATGCCGGTATCCTGCGACTTCTCCGGATTTCGGCTGGACCAAGCCAGCAGGAGCTTGCATCCAAGCTCGGCATCCATCCGAGCCGGCTCGTAGCTTTACTCGACAACCTTGAGAAGAGGGGTTTTGTGGAGCGGAGAGCAAACCCGGATGACCGTCGCTTGTATTCGCTTCACCTCACAAAAGGTGGAGAAGAAGCTCTGCACGGAATCAGCAAAGTGGCGCGGGAGCACCAGGAGTCTTTGCTTTCGGCGCTCAATAGTGAGGAGCGCCGCAGTCTTGCTGCTCTCCTGGTTAGAATTGCCGATGAACAGGGACTTACCCGGGGGGTTCATCCTGGATTTCAGCAGCTGGGAGGACCCAGGAGGCAGACGGCTGATGAACCGCAAACCGACAACTGTTCGACCTAGCACATCCGACTCCTCCTGAAATCTGTTTCGCCGGACACCCTCAACCGCCCCCGGAGCGGCGGCTGGTGTCCGATACCAATCCGCATCACGCGTTGCCGAGAAATCGAGGTTGGAATCGAAAACCGTGACAACAAAGCAGGCTCCATCTCGCTAGCGCTGTTGTTAACTGACGGAACCACACCGCAAAGATGAGAGTTCTATCTGGGCCAGCAACCGATTGTGTCAACTGAGCAAGGATATTTTTCGTTTAAGCGATCGCCCGTCTACGAGTCCGTCCTCTTCTCCGTTCCGCCGATCGCAAACATTAAAAAGTTCGATGAGATAACCGTGCTCGTGCTTCCAGATATCGAACACACCTTGCTAGCTCCGAGGGTCGCAATTGTCCAATTTCAGCTATTTCTTCGATGACGCAATTGAGGTTGTCTTCTCAATCCCCACAGGATACGTAGCGCGACTGGGTTCCTATTTGAATTCATCCCTGGCGCTGTCTCGTTGCGTTCTTGATGGCCTTGCAATTGAGAGCGGTTCGGGCTCCACTGTCATGCTGTTCTTCCAAGGCATTTCGAGCGCCTTTTCGCTAGGAAACGTTCTTCCATGTCGTTCATGAACTTCCTAAGCCCAATGTAAAACTGCTACTGCGCGAGACACTATAAAAGTCACCAGGCAAGACCGTTTTGGTCAATCGTGAATTGCCTCATAAATATCGTAATACGATATAATTAATTCATGGCTATTTCTATGAAACCTGCTTCCACTTTCCGGATCCAGCGACTTGCGGACTTCCGGCACCAGCTGCGAGTTTTTCTTCAATTCAGCGAGAAGGCGGCGGCCCGGTCCGGTCTCCAACCACAACAACATCAACTGCTGCTCCAGGTCGCCGGTGTTCCAAATGGAGTACTGGCAACGGTCGGTTATGTCACAGAGCGGCTCGGCCTGCGCCACAATACCGTTGTCGAACTCAGCAAACGAAGCGAAGAAGCTGGACTGGTAGCGCGGAAGCAAGATGCAGACGACCGGCGCAGGGTGATATTGAAACTCACTCCCAAAGGGCAGAAGATCCTTGATGCCTTGTCCGAAGACCACGCCCGTGAACTCAACGAACTTGCGCCACAACTGATAGAAGCCCTATCTGCTCTCAGCTCCCCGGCTCGGAAAGGGGTGAAATCGATGCCTGGAGGAAGACGTGAAAGCTGAATCCTCTGCGCTTCGCGATTTTACCGTGGACAGCCGTGTGTGGCTTTTGTCCGGGATCGCTTTGCTCATCGGCAGTGGCGCGGCCCTGTTGGCGGCGCTCCTTCTCAGGCTGATCGCGGTCTCCACAAACCTGTTTTACTATCACCGGTTCAGTGCTGCTTCCGTGAGTCCATCTGGAAGCCCTCTCGGCCATCTGATGGTGTTGATTCCGGTGGCAGGCGGTCTCTTGGTGGGGCTGATGGCTCGATTCGGATCTGACAAGATCAGAGGGCACGGAATCCCGGAGGCAATCGAGGCGATTCTGCTCAACCGCGCGCGCGTGAATTGGAAGATAGCCATCCTCAAACCCGTTTCCGCAGCGATTGCGATTGGTTCTGGAGGTCCATTCGGTGCCGAGGGCCCCATCATCATGACGGG
>DATDLS010000053.1:0-2393 GCA_036519195.1 Occallatibacter sp.
ACGACAAAAAGCTCCGCCCACTTAGTTTGCAGGTTGTCCGTGGGGTGCTCTTCGATCCCGAACAGCATCTGGCAACTTGAACTGTTCTCACCTTGTTCCAACCGATGCTGGATGGACAAGAACGACTCCTCCTGCGTCAAAACATCCGAGACCATCGAAAAAACCGATCTCCACCATCGAATTCCGGACCTTGCCGCGGTAGCCGGAAGGAAAATCCCAGCACCCGGCTCCAAAACCAGCTAACAACCCCTCGAATATCTCCACCCTCTCGAGAAATCATTCCAGAAAAATCTGGCAGAGAGCTGATTTGCCTCGACATTTAGAACTGCTGGCCCTCCGGTGAGCGGGACTACACGCGCCGCTTTAGCTGCGCTTGAATTTCCGAACACTTCGTCATCAGAATTTCAAACCTCTCCGAGGTGCCAACCAAAAGTCCTTCTTCGACCATACGCTGGTAGTCCTGCCGAAGGGCATCATAGCCGCTTCCGCTGGGCAGAAGTGTCAGGCCGCAGTGAACGGCTTCCAGATAGTCGATTCGGTTGCCACTGGCGTCCTTCTCAACGAAGAAGGCGTTCTTGTGAATGGCAACCGCTTCGGCAACATCTTGGGCCGCGAGAGCTTCGGGAAGATGTCCGGTTTCTTCCACCCGGACGAGATCATGGAAATGGCGGGAGAAGCGGTTGCTGAGACCCTTTTCTCCCTGGACGCAATACACATGGGCAGCGGTTGCTTTCTCCCAGAAGATCCGTGTGAGGTTCATGACGCGTGGTTCGGCGGTCGGGAACGCGACCCCAGAGACCAGTCCTTCCATATCGCAGAGAACTGGGATGATGGTACTGGGCTCACCACTGGATCGCGCACCAAACTCAAGTTTCACGCTCGGCAGTGCGTAGCCTGACGCCGTTGCCACCGGCTCGTAGTCGATGAAGATACAGTCTTCGGTGACACGGCTGGATACGTGCTTCATCCCTTCCAACCCGGCTTGAATGATGGGATGTGCGTGATTGCGAAGCCAAGCTGGAAGGAGTTCCCTGCGGATTTCGTCGGACCATTTCTTCTCTTGGCTACGACTCGGCGGAATGGCGTCGATACCGCCGGGAGCGCTACGAACCAGCTCAGGAGCCAGTGTTCGTATGTCGTAGGTGAGGTCAACGTCTTCAGAAAATCGGGTGATTACCTTATGGGCCTTGGACAAAGCCGTGCCGCCCTTGAAGACGAGATGGGCTCCCAACTCGGACTGAAAGAGGCTGGCAAGCGCCCAGACGACCCAGATGTCCTTCTCCAGCAAGTGAGGTGCGCGGCCCGATGCTTCCGAAGCTGCATCAATGGCACTGGCCTGATTCTTGACGCTCAGTTGGAAGTAGCTATCAGGCATCGACGGCACTCCGGCTCAGGGCGCTCGCCATCCAACTCGGAAACCGGGAGACTTGCTGCGCGACCTTCTGTATCTCGGTCCGGGGAACTTTCTCCTCGATCTCCTTCAGAACTGCATGAACTCTCTCCGGGCCGGCCCATGCCAGCGCACGGACGATCTCTCCGGCGCGCTCCTTGTCAAAGGCGAGTTGCCAGGACGGGACATGCACCAGTTGGATCGCCAGCTTTCCGAGATTGAGCTTGCGACTCCGGCCCGATGTCCAATAGATCATCTGAGTGGGAACCTGGGTGGTGAGTCCAAGCGCATTCGCGGACGTAGCACCCGAGGGCACAATAGCTTCGCCTCGTTGCGCAGACAGCTCTTCGATCAAGCGATGGGCAGAGGGAGCGTGCGTCCCGAACCGGCTGGTCACAGGAGAGAGGTACATGCCGCGGCCGGCTCGGAGGAGCTTGCCGCGCCGTGCCAGCCGGGAGAGCGACTGATCCACAGCGGGGCGCGTGCCGAGATGCAGCAGCATCTTGGCGCTGACTGGGGCTCCTTCCGGGAGTGCGCTCGTCCTTTGAAGAATGGCTTCTGTGAGGCGTTCCATACTTTCACCAACTGTTGGAATTATACTCCATTTTCTGACACTCTTCACGTTCGTGCGTCGCCCGGGTATGCTCCTGGATCAAGTTTCGCCGGAGAGCTTTCAGCCCTGTTTCGATCAGGCGCTGGCAGAAATAGGCCAGCGAGACGGCTTAAAGCCATTCGAGCAACTGGGCGGGCGGTTTCTGATTGCGCTCGATGGCGTAGAGTTCTTCTGCTCGCAGAAGCTGGGCTGCAAGCAGTGCTCGACGCGCAAACGAAGCAACGGCAAGACCGACAACTTTCACTCGATGCTGTCGGCTACGATCGTGGCTCCCGGACACAACATGGTGCTGCCGCTGATGCCGGAGTTCATCGCCCCGCAGGATGGGGCCCAGAAGCAGGACTGCGAACGCAATGGGACCAAACGCTGGCTTGATGCGCACGGAGAGCG
>DATDLS010000054.1:0-55768 GCA_036519195.1 Occallatibacter sp.
AGCTGATACCAGGTGTGGTCGGCGCGGGTGCTGACAGCTTTTCGAACTCCAACGGCGACAACTTTTCCGTCAACGGACAGAGCTCGCGTTACAACAATTACGAAATCGACGGCCAGTCAAACAACGATAATACAGTCGGTGGGACGCTGGTATTTTTCGGCAGCCAGGATGCCATCCAGCAAATTCAGGTCATCTCAAACCAATTCGGCGCCCAATATGGCCGCAACGCCGGTGCAGTGGTGAATTACATCACCAAGTCGGGAAGCAACTCTTTCCACGGCAGCGCATTCGATCTTTACCAGGGCCAACTCCTCAGTTCGCTTGCCAACCAACAAAAGAACCCTCTGTTTGGCTTCTGCCTACCCGGGGTGAGTCCCACTACTGGTTGCTCGGCGCCGTTTCTCCCTCGTTATGTCGAAAATCGCGCCGGCGCAACCGTCGGCGGTCCGGTATTCAAAGATAAGCTCTTCTTCTTCTTCAGTACCTATTGGGACAGGGTCCGCACGGGCGCGTCACCTTCCGAGTCTTTCCCCTCGCTCACTCCTGTTCCAGGAACGGCCGGTCTCGGGACCATTCAATCGGCATTCTCCTCCGATCCCGGAGCAGCCGCAATCCTCAACTTCGGTCCATACTCCATCGCGCAAGGCAACCCGCAGCCAATCCCTGTGCCAGCCAGCCTGTGCCCAGCCGCCGACACCTATACTGCGGCAGGCGCATGCCTGGAAAATGTCACGGACGCTTTCGGTACATCGGAATCCGTTCAGGTCGCAGGCGTTGGGCGCACCCTTGCTCAACCTACGAATGACCAGGAGGAATTGGCTCGTCTCGATTGGCAGCCTACCGAGAAAGACCGCCTCTTCCTTCGCTTTTACTACCAGTCCCAGCTTGCTATAGGCGTTGCAGGGGCCGACGGAATCGCGGCAGGCGATTGGATTGACGAGCCTTCGGCCACCTACTCCATCGGAGCCGATTGGACCCATACTTTCAAATCCAACCTCGTCGACCAGTTGCGCTACAGCTTCCAGGATTCCAAAGTTTACTTTCAGGGGGGAGCCTTTCCGAGCTGCGTTACCACCGATTTCGGCGCGTGCCCTGCAGAAGTTGCTTTCAATGGTGGGAACGACGACGCGAATTTCGCTGGAGACACTGACTTTCCGCAAGGCAACACGGTGAAGGTCACCCAGGTGCAGAACAATGCCACCTGGACCCACGGCTCGCAAACGTTTCTTTTTGGCGGCGAATTCGATTATCAAAATTCACCCGATACCGGCATCTTCTACTACAATGGGCAGCCAAACTACGGAGCCCTCAGCAATCTGATGGGAGCACCCAATCAAGGACTGATAGCAGAGGGTGCGCCGCCAAACACGTCTGCGGAGACCAATCTGGCAAATGGCAATCTTGTCATCCCGTTCGTTGAGCCCGACGTCGCCGCCTACTTCCAGGACGACTGGAAGGCGCTCCCCACTTTGACCCTGCATCTTGGCCTGCGTTGGGAGTTCTTTAGCGATGTTGTTGACAAGCTGCATACCGAAACCGTCGCCCGCGAGTCCAATCCCACGACTGCTTTCTGGAATACAGCGTTACCCCTTTCAGTTCGCACCGTAACTTATGTCAGCCAGATTTATACCAACTTTGAACCCCGCATCGGTCTGGCTTGGAATCCGGAATTCGACAGGAAGCTGGTGCTCAGCTCCGGCTATGCCATCAATGCGAATCCTGCATACTATAACCTTGCTTTACTCGTCGCCGATGGAGCGCCGGTTACCAACGATGGTGCTTTCCTCTGCCATACCAATGCCTGCCTTCCTTCAAACGGCTCGCTCCTGGACGCGAACTTCCGCACGCTCAATCTACCCTCTCTGCCCACCGGTGGGGACCCGGGTCAGGACATCGTGGACACTTTCCCAACCAACTTCCGCACACCCTATGTGCAAACCTGGACGTTGGGCATAGAACATCAAATGGGCCCAGCTGCTGTGGGACAAGTGCGTTACGTGGGCTCAAAGACGACTGACGACTTTCAGTCGATCGATGCCAATCCCTTTTTGCTGCCCGTGGCCACGGCTTTCCCGAACGTCGTCTCCGCCTCGTCACTTTGCTCGAACCCTTCGGCTGACGGATTTGGCCGCCCCAATTGCAGCTACTCGAACCTTATCGAAACCGACAACGGGGCTTGGGCCAACTATAACGCTCTGGAGCTGAATCTGACCTGGCAAAACTTTCACGGCCTCAACTCGACCGTTTCCTACACGTTCAGCAAGGCGATGAACAACGCTACCGACGGATTCCGCAGCACTGGCGGCGGAGGCAGTACTATCTCTTTTTCGCAGAATCCTCTTAACCTCAGCGCAGGCGAACGTGGATTGAGCGGTAATGACTTCCCGAACTCACTCGGCATCGGTTTCACTTACGAAGTGCCAAAATTCGTCAAAGGCAGTGCGCTGCTTGGCCGCGCCGTGAATGGCTTTCTGTTGAGTGGCGTCTACCGTTATCGCAGCGGCCAGGTTTACACGCCCTACCAACCGGTCTCCCTTGATGGGATCACCGGCGACACCAGTTTCTGCGATGGGGCTTTCAATCTCGATGTAATCGGCGTGGATACCTGCCGGCTAGTGGTCTCAAATAAAAGCGCGCCCATCAATACACTCGCTTACCTAAATCCATACACTGGTCCGATCGTGAATGGCCAAGTAACCACGGGCAGTCCGGTGTATGTGGTCTACGGCAGCGACTCGGCAAGCTATAACACCAGTGGCAGCCTTGTCAGTTACAATCCTGGGACCCAGGTCAATCCATCCAGTGCGCATTGGATCGTCAATAACCAGGCCTATGCGCTCGCCGCAAACAACCCTTATCCAGGATGGGGCAGAAGCCTGCTCCGCGGCCAGCCCTATAGCGATTTGGATGCGACCGTGACCAAGACGTTCCCCATTACCGAACGCGTGAAGCTGCAACTTTCCCTGGCTGCCTACAACGCACTCAACCAGATGTTCCTCGGCACCGGGAATGCCTTCATCAGCGCAAGCAACTTTACCAGCAACGCCGAAATCCCTCCGGAACCGTCCCCGGCAGTACCTCCGGAAACAGATTCTTGATCCTGGGAGGAAAGGTCATCTTTTAGGATCGACAAACGATACCCCGTCTCAAGAGCTGTTTCAAGAAATCTATACGGGACGGGTGACGGCAGTGTCGGTTTTGGTGTCAGTTGATTCTGAGATTTGGCGCCGCTGTCCCAGTTGTAGAAATGGATGGATGGTTGGCGCTTTTTGCGGGGCATGGCTACCTCCAATTTTCACGAAGGATCGCACGATGCGGATTTGATTTCTAGTGCCGGGCGCATCTGCGCTTCCGGCGCTGGCGGACTGCTTGCTTTTTGCCGAGGCTAGTCTGAGCGTTTGGTCAGTGACCACTTTGCGAAGGGGTGGCATTCGCTTTAGCGAGGTTGTAGTTCCATATTTCCCGCTCTACCATCGACTCGTAAATCCACTCTGAAGTCGATGCCGGGTATGGCTGCCCCGGCACCAAGTCCGCCCATTCGAAATACCACATGTCTTCGGGATAGAAGCGGTCCGGTCCGACGAAGACGGCGGCCTTACGCTTTCCCTTTTCATGGTAGATGACAGTCGGTCGCCCTCGCCAGATGGCCCGATGGTACGCCAGTTACGGCGCCGTGCATTTGAGCGACAAGCCTTTGACGCTCGTAATGTCGCTTGCCTCGTTTGCCGCCGGCCTGAAGTCGGCGGGGCAGTTATGAATGATGAGGTGCGGAAAGAACGGGATTGCTCCGGACTCCCCAAAAACGCAGGTGGCAGCATAAAACTAGAACACCTGGCCGTATTCGTCGGGTCGTGGGTCGGCAGAATGCCGTCGCTCGCCTTCACCACCGGCTCGCTACCGCACAACGCAGTCAGATCTTGCCGCAGCAAATCGGCAACCTTGCAGAATTCCGGAAATCCGCTCCAGCCGATCACTGCTGCGGATTATTCTGCTGGTTTTTCTGTTGTTGGTCGATCTTCTGCTGACGATCGAGGATATCCTGCATGATCTGCTGCGGGTTTTCCGGCTTCCCGGAGTCGCCATTGCCGAAGGGAGTTTCCATCGGGGGAGGACGCGGCGGCTCGGGAGGCGGATCGGCATCGTCATCCTCCGGGGTGCTGCGGTTCCGATTGTTCGCGGCCGTCTGCGGGCTGGCCGGAGAGCTGACAAAAAAAACGACCTCAAGAGGGGCGTCCGAGTCACGGCCCCCGATCATGAGCACGTTGTAGCCGAAGCCTTCGAGGAGCTTCGAGAGTACGTCGCGCGCCGGCCCCGGGCCGTAGGTGCCGAAGATGCGTTGATCCTGGGTGGGTCCTTCCAATTTGACGCCCATGTCGGCGGCGACCTGGTGCAGAATCTGGTCGAGGCTGGAATTGGACGCTTCGATTTCGAGGCCGCGGCCGTCCCAGCTAACCGTGGCTTGGTTGGGAGGCTGGTTTACGGGCCAGATCGGAGCCGGCGGGGAAGGTGGTGGCGCGGCTATTGCTTCCGGAGCAGGCCGGGGCTCGATCGGTGCAACACGAGTATGCGCGGCAGCGCGGCGGCGTTGTCGGGCGGCTTTGGCGGCCTTTTGCGGCTGCGCCGGCTTTGTGGACTGCGGAGCATGGGGCTGCGCGGGAAGGTTCTTTCCGCCCAGGATTGCAGGCACGACCAAAAGCGCGAGGATCGAAAGCGCAAGTCCGCGGACCAGCGTTTCAAGAAATCTTTGCCGGCGCAGGTGCGAAGGCGCTGGCTGGAGATTCATCGTTTTTGGCCATGGCTGCATCATCTGTTGCACTGCAATCGGCGGGGTGGCGGTTCAGGGCCTCAACGAGTGCATCGCAAGCAACGACTCATTGTTCGGCATCGACTGCGATTTATCCGCGCGCGGCTTGGCGCCTGCACCGCTATACGGCATCAAACCCAGCATCCAGGAAAAGTCCTGCGTCGTGGAATTGGGGGCCACTGGAGTGCAATTGCCGTTTTGGTTTTGGTCGCAGGCGTACCCAATGTAAGGCCAACCGTGCGGCGGCCTTCCGAAATTATCTTCCGGGGCCCCTGGCGCAGGCCGCTTGCCATCGAAAGCCGCGTACTGGTGGCAAGTGATGCACGACGATTTGCCGGGCGTCACTCCTTGGTTGAACTCCACAAAGGAATTGCCCAGCAAGGTCGGTTTCCCGCCGGAGACGAATTCGGTTTGCACCCCGGTGAGGAAGTAATTGTTAAACGCCGGATTCAGCTGCGCCGCGGCCATGGCCTGGTGCAACTCCGGGCTCTGCTGCGCAGTCTGCCCCTTTCCGTAGGGCTGGCTCGATGTAGTTCCCCATGAATCGAGACAAGCGCCATAGAGCTTGGGGTCGCAGCGATTGGGATTGGTGATGACGCTGTTGGGCTCGAACGTCGCCCACAACCAACGGATCATCGACTTGGAAGTAATGTGGATACCCACCAGCGCATAACACGTGCCGTTGATCGTCTCCGTGTACAGATGGTTGGTCAGATCGGGACAGGCAAAGGTCGGGTTGCTGAAAGAAGTCGCCCGCGCCCAGTCTAGCTTCAATTCCACGGAGTCGAGATCTCGACGAATTTCGTTCATGGCGGTGCCCGGGAAGGTGATTGCCAACCCGCGCGTATTGCCGTAAGTTTGCTGGCCGATGAGCGTGGTAAGTCCGCTCCTCTTCAGGAAAGCCGCTTCCGGCGGGCTCACCTGAACCTCTTCGCAGAACATGGCGTCCCGAGTCAAATTGGAAGGAGGCGGGTATCCCCCGACCGGTGTCGTTCTCATTGCGCTGCAGTCACTGCCTGCCATTTTCTCGGCCACGGGGCTTCCGTGCACCAGGCGGACCTTGCCATGGCCTCCGGCTTTTGCGGCAGCCGCCACACTGGCCGCGCTGGGGCATCCAATCGCATTGGGATTCAGTTGACATTGCTCCGGCCAGCTCTCAACGGTTAAGGAACCGTTGGTAGTAGGCGCCATAGCTTCCAGGAAGAGAGCCCAGGCGAGCGAATCGAAGCTGGGACCATAGAAGGTATCTTCCGAGGCTGGTTGGGCGCTCATGTTGACCGCCGGCTGCTGATAGGGCTCGGTAGATTTCTGGGGCTCCTGCGGCTGGGTTGCCGCCTCCGCACGGTCTTTTGAGTAAACGCCGAAGCAAGTTGCGACCGCTGCGAGCGAGAGCAGAGCCGCGGAAAGCCTAATGCGATTTTTCATGTAAATATCCCCTTTTCCCGCCGAATGTCACCGCGAAAAAATCGCTGCTCCTCAAGGAAGGGGCAAGCCGAGGCTTGCCCCTTCCGTTCGCGTGAGAGAAGCCGAAGATGTTATTGCGGGTTCCCTCCTATCGATCCGCTTCCGGAGATGTCTAGCCCGTGTTTCAGTGTTGACCGTCGTCACCGTTGCGGTGGGGCTCCGGTGGCGGCGTTACGATAATCGGCACCGACGCAGTCGCGGCCGAGTATGTTTCGAATGCAGTTGTGGCCGATGTGCTTGATGTGTAGACGTTCGTCGGCGTGAAGGTAGCCCTCAAGGTGTAATGGCCGGGGGGCAGCACGCTACCCGCGGACGGCGAGTAGACCCACGTGCCCGGAACCGTCACATTCGTTAACAAGCCGGTGGTGCCTGAAGCCTCGCTGGTCTGGCCTGAAAGCTGCATGGCCGACGCCGTTGCATCCAACTGCTCGGAGCTGAGCGGAGTGCCGGAGGTTATCGGTTTAGGCGCCTCCCAGGTGATGGTCGGCGTCAAGGGACACCCGGGCGGAGTGCAAGAGTACGCGTTCTGACGGTTTATGGTGGTCGTCGGCGACCAGTCGACTCCGGCAGTGTTGCTGTCGCTAATGTTGAACGACACATTGAGCGGGTCCGTGGTAGCGGCTTCCTGCATGCCGTTGGTCGTCGAGAAGCCCGTTAATCCAGGGTTTCCGGCGCCGGGGCTGGGCAGCCCAAGGGCGAAGAAGTAGCTGCCCGTCACCGAGCCCGGCTTCCCGTCATCGCAGCCAGGGTTTGTCGTCGAAGCCACAGCCGATGGAAACCTGGAGTTGTCGTTGGCCGCGATCGTAAACGTCTGGGTGTTTGCAGCAGCAGACTGACTGCCCTGGTTCGGCGGGGTGACGCCGTTAGACGGGACAGGCGGCGGAACAGTTAGCGTATAGGAACTGCCATCCCTACAGGCGACGTCAACCTCCGTATACGAGGTTGGGACCGTAACCGTCGCTGCCGCGTGTGTGCCGGGCATCGACAATTGATACTGCGAGGTAATGGCATCTCCAGTCTTGATGGTAAGTGACGGGCTCCATGACCCAGGCGTCTGGTGCAATGGCAGCATTAAGTCTCCGCCCTCGTCCCAAACATCGCCGTCCGGGAATTCTGGTCGGCGCGTTCCCCACCACCTGGTCCACATGTGGGGATCGATTGTGGGCTGAGCGCCGCGTGAGAGAGCGTCGGCTAATTGCCACTGTGTCGAAATATCTTCAGTAGAGACATTCGCGCCAAAGAGGAATCTGTTGATCATCGGTTGTGTTGCATTCTGCTGGTAGGACGGCACTACACAGTGGAAGTGATTGGTATCGACATAGTAGGCAAACCGGTCACCTATGCGATAGTTTTTGTAGATCGCCTCGGTCGCCAGTGAATCGAAGGTGGCGGACCGATCTCCCAGCCAGTAATAGCTGCTATTGCCCGTTTGCAGCAAAGCCCTGGGCGCAACCAAGGCCATCAACTCAGTATTATCGAACGGCAATTTGTAGACATTGGCGCCGGCAAATTGCAGCAGAGACGTATCCCACCAATCGTAATCCGTGTCGTTGATGTTCTCGACGCTGCCCTGCGTCTCGATCTCATGCGAAATGCGCCAGGATGGTGCGCCGCCGCCGCCATTCTCCTGGGAAATCACAAGGGCAACGCGCTCATCAAGTGCGCCGCCCATCAGCGCCATTTTCCCCGCAAAGGAGCATCCGGTCGTCGCCGAGTGTGTGGTATCGAGCGGGGAAGGAGTGTTGTTCTGCGCTGCAACCATTTCTATGCCGTCAATGATGCGGCTTATTCCATACGCCCATGCCGCGTATTCGGTCGAGTTACTCCCATTGGGGAAGCCATTGGCGGCGTTGCAGGCGCCTGAGCCGGCTGCGCCAGTAGTTATTCCGGCGCACAGAGTGGGATAGAGCTTGAAGAACCCATCATTGTTATGAGCCGCCAATTGACCGAACGTATAGGCTGAAAAGGCAGAGAGAGCGCCTCCGCCGAAGAGGCCGCCGAAACTGACGGTTGCGGCACAGCCGGCTGCTGGTACGGTAACGCCGCTCGGCAATGCTGCCGAGGCGTCGAACGCCGAGGCGGGCCAGCTTCCGGTTGGTCCTGTCATGCCGATGACGTACGGCCACCCAGCGGCTGGTTTGACACACGTTGCTGACGGGGTTGGCAGCACAATTGGCGCGGTCGTCGTTAGCGTATTCGACCCTTTCGGCCCAACCACCGTCACATTGATTGTGAGTGTGCCACTTGTCGTACTGCCGCTATTAAAGGCAAAGGACGCGGTTTCAGAGCAGGTATAGGGGACGCCTAAAACGCTATCTGCTGAGGTACCCGTACATTCGGGCTTTGGACCCTGCCCGTATTGCGCAAGCGCAGCCAAGTAATCCTGGCGATGATGCTCCTGGCCGGACCACCTGGTATCGCGCGCCCCATCGGCGAACACAAACGGGTCCGGCAATTGCCGAACGATCGGCAGTTGCGCGAAAGCGGGGAAGACCGGAGCCGGGTAAAGGCCTGCGCCCGTATTCTCCTTGTCGTAGACCAGTGGGGGTTCTTGGGCCAGTGCAGTCGCGGCACAGAGAAGCAACACTGCCGCTACTAGCCCATATGATACCCGTACGAGACCCAAATTCTTGAGGGGCTTACGCATACCAGTTCTCCTTTTTATGGGTTGGTTTGGATTGTCAAGACTGGAAGTCTCATCCAGCCGCGGCGTTGACGGTCGACGGTGATTATTGCCGGGGTTGGAGCCACCGAACATGCCTGGCAAAGACCAGTATCATCAGCTTGCGCGTCGTGCGTGCTTGGTTTCGGTGTACTTGGTTGCGGCGTACTGAAATGACGACCTAACGAACTGCGTTTAATTCGCGTCCTAAACTATATTCAGAAGAAAATCTACTTGTCAACGAAAAAACCCGGGACATTTCCCATTTTTCGACCTAAAAGCCGCCCGGCCATGATTTGCGTCTCAATCGGAGTTGCGGTTTGCAGAAACTCCATCCGGTCGCAAATGGCGGCTGATTTCCATTGCAGCGGAGTGTTTTGTGAGCGACGCTAATTGTGTTGCGAACAAGAAGCAGGCGCAGTTCCGCCGCACCGCATCATGAACACCAACCCGAAATGTTCAATTCGACGGCGCAGACGGCGAGATCGTAGCGACGATGCACTCCACCAAGCCGCAACGTGGCGACAACATTGCTGCTCCTGCTCGTGCTTTCCGCGGCCGCTCGGCCTGCCGGAGTTTGCTTGCTCAACCGAAGATATGTTCGGTAATCGAAGTAATAACGAATGTACTCGTTGATCAGGCGCTTCAAATGGCGCTCGTTGAACACGATCACGTGGTTCAGCAGATCGCGGCGGCAGTCGCCCACCCAGCGCTCGCAATGCCGTTCTGCCAGGGGCTTGTGAAGGAAGTTCGAATGAGCTTTGCACCGAAACACTTCGCGGTATCCAGGACATCCGTATTGAAGGTCGCATAGCGGTCGGAGATCAAATGTCGTCGCGCAAAGTCGTAGGGGAACGCCTCCGGAGTTGCTGCGACAACCACGCGCTGTCCGGACGCCGAGTCACACTGCGATGCAGAATGCGGTGCCGGTTATGGGTGATGACGAAGAAGCAGTAGAAAATGCCAAAGGTGAGCGAGGCGACGGTGAAAAGTCCATCGCTGGGATGGCCTCGCAGTGGTTGCTCAGAAACGCTGCCCATGGTTTCGCTGCCTGCTCGCCGCTCCAATCGCTCGATACAGAATATTGCCCGGCTATCTCGATACGGTCGCCAACAGTGGAAACCGAGCACTCAAGTTCGACAGATCCCAGGCCAGAATCCGCGCAGCAACATTCAATTCAGAATCAATTCCACTACGGCGGAACCGGGCCGGTTCTTGACGGCAAAAGACGGTTATCACTCGCTAGGTTGCCAAACCGGGATCACCTATGCGCCGGTCGGAATGTGAGACGGCAAATGCAATTATCGAGCGTTCGCAGATCATCAGTGATCGACCGACTGGCTCTCCGCTTGATGTATGACTCGCACGCCGGAAAATCGTTCGCAAAAGGCAGTCAGCATAGCTTTCAATCATCTGTGCCGTAGACCGTGCCATGCCGTGCGTGCCCAAATGTGTCAAATCCGTAACTCAGGCGATCAGACTAAAGTGCGCCCGTGCTGGCTCATTCCAAAGGTAAGTGCCTGATTCTATGCTCGCGGTCGCCGGTCAAACGGACGGCGATTTTGACATGATCAGGACTGGGTTGGAAATCAGATTTGCGGGCTCAAATGCCGATTGCGAGAAGGTTTTAAGACTCGGCCACCTGAGTATTGGAGAGATGGGATTTTCCTGACGGCAGAAGCACTCGACCGTTCTTCTGCGAATGGCGAAGTTGATTGCCTTATTGCGATCACTTCGCGCCATGGAGGACACCACCTGCTGAGCGCTGTTGCGCGACCGATGACGGTCAAAAAGTGGGAGAGGCTGGACCACAACCACGACGATCTCGACGAATTTGATGGAGCTAGTTATGTTGCAATTGGGCAGAAACTTCTTATTGGGACTACTCACTTGCGTTGCGGCGTCGTTTGCGCTCAGCCAGGGTGTTAGGAAAGGTACGGTTCAGGAGTTGTAACCGACAAATCCGGAGCTGCGGTTCCCGGCGCGCAAATTCAAATTGCCAATCTGGCGACTGGAGCCAAGCTAGACAGTCGGTGGGACGCTGTTGTTCTTCGGCAGCCAGGATGTCCTCCAGCAAATTCGGGTCATCTCAGACCCATACGGCGCCCAATATGGCCTCAATGCCGCCGAGTACGCAGGCCGCATTTCCTTCGCTGACATCCGGCACGATCAGCTCGACGGTAAAGCTCTGCTTTTTGCGCAGCCCACGCGCGACCACATTGGGCTTGTCGTTCAATGCGTTAAGAACGCTCTCCTGTGTCTCCGCAGCAATGCTATGGATGATCGCAAAATCGTTTATCAGGCGGGACACCTTCGCCTGCGACAGCCCAACATGAGCTGCCAATTCCTTAAGGCTTACGCTCTTGCTCCGGATTACATTCGCTCGCGCGTGATGGCCTACCGGTTTTTCAGTCACATGTTCACCTTCTTTCCGCTGCAACCCGGAATTATGGAGCGTCGGATCGAAAGCCAATTTTTTCGAGCATAGGCTCTATTTCAGGATTTGCCATGAAGTTGCGCCAGAGCAGCCCGCTGCGATAGTTCTCGATCATCACTGCCATGGGTGCCTGGTTCAGGCCCATCGTGATGCCTGAATACCAGTTCTTCTGGAGGTTGAAGGCATCGCGAAATCCATAGATGCTCCACACCTGAGCGCCAAGGTCGCGATAGTAATGTTTGAGCGCGGCCATGGACTGTTGTGGAGCATAAGCAAAGGCGCTGATAGCGCCCGTTGGAGCAATCGTTCCATCGTCGAGGTCGAATGTTGGCTCGTAGGGAACATAACCCTCCGGTCCATCGACCGCGGTAAGACCCCAGGCGTCCGCGCCATAGCCTTGCCAGTGGTGCAAATTATGGATGCAGTACTGTTGGTTGATCATCGCCTGAGCACGGTTGTTGTCGAAATAGTCAGTGAAACGGTCACGGCGGCTGCGCGGGTCAAAGCCCATGAACGAATAATCCGTAAAGAACAGCGGCCCGCCGGCTCCCTGGCCCAAAGGAAGTTTGATCCCGTAGTAGGTTCCGCCGTTGGCGTAGTGATTTCCAACGCCTTCCCCAACCCATCCGCTGTAGTAGTCGCTGGCCGGGATGCCGTGCGTGGGAGACGCAATGGCCTCAAGGTAGGTGATCATTACCTCATTCCACCCCGTCAGTCGGTTGGCGATATAAAAGGAATATTCTGGCGACCAGTGCCAGTAAAGCGCGTCCCGCTTGGGCGTCGCTCGAAACCAATCCCAGTCGACGCCTTCCCAGAGTTTCGTGATGCGCTCGTAGAGTTCACGCCCTGACGGCCCATCTGCCTTGAAATATTGCCGCGCCGTGAGCAGCCCTTCCAGCAGAAATGATGTCTCCACCAGATCCGCGCCGTTATCGTACATATCGAAAACCGGCAACCTGCGGCCTGTACTGCCGCTGAGAAAGTGCGGCCACGCTCCGTGGTAGCGATCAGCTTTGTCAAGAAACGCGTTGATCCGAAGGAGCCGCTCAATTGCCTCTTGGCGCGAAACAAAGCCTCGCTGCGCGCCCACAACAGTCGCCATCACCCCGAAGCCACTGGCTCCTACGGCCACGATGTCGTCATTGCCAGGCGTATTCTCGCGGGTCATGCCCGAATGCGGCTCAGCGGCCTCCCAGTAATAGCGGAACGATGCTTCCTGCACCATGGTGAGCAATTGGTCGTCGGTCATCGGATGCGTTGATGCAGTCGCAATCGCGGACGGCGGTGATTCCCGGAGAGATGAGGTGCGCGCCGCAACCCGATATGACGCGGCCATGTGGTCGTTTCCGGTGTAATCGCAATAGCGGTTTACGCCAGCCCTCTGAACCCCGATTGGCTCAAAGGTCCCACCGCCCACGGACCGGTAGATGACATATTGCGCCAGGTTCGGATCATCAACTTGGTTCCAGCGAATGTCGATATGCCGCTCGTATCCCTTTGCCAGCACATCCCGGGGTGTCGGCGGTACTGCCTGTTCTGCCGGTGGGTCGTCTTCAATGCGAATATCATCGATCAGCAGCGTGTGTGGAGTCGCGTCTGCCGCGCTCTGAGAAAACGCCAGCGCATTCAGATGATGCGGCTCGAATAGATGCACGGACGCGGTTCGGAAAGCGGTAAGGGGAATGCGCACACGCACCCATTTTCCCGGTGGAAGATCATCCGTAAATTTGTCCATATCGAGCGGATGAGTGAAATTGCGGCCGGTATCGCGGAGCGCCAGTTTTGGCAAATCCGAGGCGCGGATCCCGTCTTCGGCACGTAGCCAAAGCCACAGATTCGCGCCGGGAAAATCGAGTGTGCGGTCACGCCACTCATAGGCGTGCAATTCCGCAGCCCATCCGCCGTCTGGTTCCGACTTCCATTGAAGCTCCAGCGCATTGGGGCCGCTGATAAAGGCGGTCGTCTCTATGGGAAGCTTCCCGTCAACCAGAGTGAGTGCGCTAGGGGCGATAGCCTTACCGTGCGAATAGAAGTAGTCCTGCGGTGAGAGGCTATTCTCGAAAAAGACCTGCTGCGAATAATTCTGATCCGCCCGCGCTGACACCGCTGCCAGGAAAAACGCCGTTAGAGTCAGCAACACAATTAAGGCTCTTCCGCACTCTTTGCGCAGCCAGCTCACTCCTCTGTACTCCTCGCAACCGAACTTGCATGGGCCGTGGAACTTGTCTCCCACCCCAAAATGCGGCGTATCATCCCTGTTTTCAAATACCTTCCTTGACAACTCGATTTGTCAGGTGGTCCAATCCTAACCGAAACGCAATCGGTTGCGCAACGCAGTGCAAACGGTTGTGTCCGCGATGTTGGCATCGGCTTGGCTCAGAATACCGAGTACCCTGGGGCGGCATCGCAGCGTGGCCATTCGGCATCATATCTGTTTGATCCCAGGCCCTTTCAAGGTAGCCTATTGGATCAACGTTCAATTGTTTGCTTAAGGAGAGCCGCTATGCAATTCCATGTTTCACGCCCGCCCCAGGTTTCAGGCACAAGAATTCAGTCAGGATGGATAACAGGCAATTTTGGATTACGCGCATGCCTGTTGCTCACGGTGTTGTTGTGCTTCTTCACCCAGGATTCACGCGCGCAGTTCCGGACTTCGATCCAGGGTGTTGTGACCGACTCGCTGGGGGCGGTCATTCCGGGCGCAACCCTTACCCTTAAGGATCTTGCTACCAACGCAATTCTTACGCGAACCAGCGATAGCAGCGGTGTTTACAACTTCAATGCGCTTCCCGCCGACCGCTTTCAATTAACGGTCGTGAGGGATGGCTTTCAGAAAAAGGTTCTCGATCAACTGCAGTTGATTCCTGAGCAGGCCAACGGGGTAAATGTCCAATTGCAGCCAGGCGGCACGTCGACAACCGTCACCGTTAACGGTTCCACGCAACCAGCCCTCGATACTGAAACCGCCGATACCGAGGCAACAATCTCCGACAACGAAGTCCAGCATATGCCGGTCTATGAACGCGACCCAACCAGCCTCATTCGGTTGGTGCCTGGCGTCCTGGCTGACGGAGCTCAGGCAGGCGGTGGTGGTGGATTCCAGGCTCCGGGCACAGCGACCGGAGCCTCATCGGGCGGCGGTGGCAATTTAGGGCATTCGAGCAGTATCTTTGCAACGGAGAATGGTGCTTCGGCCAGTGCCAACGGCGGTCAGTTTGATGCGAACGGATACTCTGTCGACGGCATCAGCACGGAGAGCGCCGTCTGGGGTGGAGCGACGGTCATTACTCCAAGCGAAGACTCGATTGGCAACATCCAGATCCTCACGAACGACTACGACGCTGAACATGGCCGCTTCAATGGCGCGAATACCGAAATCACCTCGAAGACCGGCACCAACGATCTTCACGGCAGCTTCTTCATCCAGGTCACCCGCCCTGGACTGAACGCGTACCAAAGCTGGAACGGTCCCCAGTCCGTGCAGTCAGTTGGCCCAGACGGGCAAAAACTCACTCCGGCGCAGCGCGGCCTCCTCCGCGATGAAGACCGCTATAACCAGCTTGGCGGCAGCATAGGCGGTCCTATCTGGAAGAACAAAGCCTTTGCCTTTTTCGCCTATGAGGGGCAGAGCCAGACAATCCCTGCGACCAGCACAGAGTATTTTCCGACTTCCGCGTTCGCGTCATTGGCGCCTGCAAACAGCATCTCGTCCAAGTATCTTAGCTTTCCAGGAGCGGCTGTTTCCGGCACCGTCATCGGCTCGGTAACCTGCGCGGACGCCGGTCTCACCGAGGGCGCAAACTGCGCTACCATTCCGGGTCAGGGCTTGAATATCGGTTCGCCGCTTACCACTCCCCTTGGCACACAGGACCTCACCTGGGTGAGCCCTGCCAACCCCGGCGTTGGCAGCGGGCTCTCGAACGTCCCCGATATCGCACAGTACACAATAAGCAATCCCACAACCAGCGACTTCAAGCAATACAATGGACGCCTCGACGCACAGGTAACCCAAAATGATCACGCCGCCTTTGCGATCTATTGGGTGCCATCCAGCCTGACGCACCTGAACGGTGGCCTGGGTTATCAGATCTTCAATCACGAGCAGGTCAACGACGCCTTCTCAGGTATTTGGAATCACACTTTTTCATCCAGCTTCCTGAACGAAGCGCGTGCCAACGCGGCGGGCTGGCGCTACAACGAAATTTCCGACAACCCACAGGCTCCAGTCGGCCTACCCCAGGACCAGCTTTTTAACAGTGGGGGTGTTGAGATCGGCGGCATTACCCTCGGTTCGCTCGGTGTCCCCGTTGGTGCCATTCTGGACCAATGGACTTACGGCTATAAGGACGTCGCTACCAAGGTTCTGAACACGCAGACGATGAAGTTCGGCTTCGATTTCACGAGGCTCTACTATCTGAACGACCCGATTGGCGCGCCGAATTACACCTTCTACAACATTTGGGACTTTTTAAATGACGCACCGGAGGCAGAAGGCGGTCCGTTCCAGGCGACCACCGGTGTCCCCGGCGGCTTTCGCAACGACAACCGGGAGAACCTCCTAGGCGTCTTTTTCCAGGACAATTGGAAGGCTCGTCCCAATCTTACTTTAACCGCCGGTCTGCGCTATTCCTACTTCGGACCGCTTACGGATAAAGACAACAACATGGGGGTGCTTTCCTTCGGCACCGGCTCTGCTCTGTTGACCGGGATCAACCTTCGTACGGGAATCGGCGCCTGGCAAGCGCAGAAACTTAACTTTGGTCCAGAGGTCGGCTTCAACTGGAGCCCGGCTATGTACAACGGTAAGGTGGTTATCCGTGGCGGCTATGGCCTGAATTACAACGAGGAGCAGATCGCAAACGCGAACAATAATGACGGCAATCCGCCCGGCACAAGTGTTGTTCCGGGGACCAGCACGAGTCCGGCCAACATCAATCCGAATATCATCTACAAGGCTTCCTCCAGTCCGACCGACCTATTCGGATATCCATCAAACCCGAATGCGATTACCACGTTTAACTCTGCCGGTCTGCCGACAGCGGGGAGCGCAAATCTTGGCGCCCTCCCCGGTCATCTGCCTACTGAGTACATCGAACACTATTCGATTGACACGCAATGGGAATTCACACCTACATGGGTGGCCAGCCTGGGCTATGTAGGCAGTACCGGGAAGCATCTCATGTTTAACTACGACGCCAATGCTCTCGGAACTATCCAAGGCGCGGCCCTGAATCCTCTGGTCAATAGCGTCAACACGTTCGGCACCCAGGGCAAATCGAATAACAACATGATGCTCGCAGAGCTCAAGCACCAGTTTTCCCAAGGTTTCTCTGTGGATGCGCAATATACCTGGGCCCATAGTTTTGACACCAACTCGGGTCCATACGCCCGCAGTCCCTATCTTTACAACACCGGTTTTGCCTATGGGCAGTCGGATTTCGACACCAGGGATTACTTCAAGCTCTTTGGCATCTGGCAGCCAACCATCTTTCGCGGAGGCAATGACTGGAGGAATAAGGCGGTCGGTGGATGGACGATCAGCGGAATCCTGACTCTTCACTCTGGTTATGGATGGTACCCGGTCTATACGGCCGCACACCAAATCTACTGCAACCTGTGCAACTACGGATTCCAGCCCCTACGTCCGAATTACAACGGCAAAGCCGGCAGAAGCACCAGCAACAATGCATTCAAAACCGGAAGCAATTTCCCCAATCCGGGGACTGCAAATACTGGCACGAATAATGATCAGTTCAACAACAACTACTTCTCAATTCCGAACTATGCGAATGCCATCGCAGACCTTCCCGGACAGACGGCGACCGCTTTTATCCCTCCACCGGGAATCGAGCGCAACGCGTTTCCCGGTCCCAACTATCGCGACGTCGATATGAACCTCGCCAAGTCATTCGGCCTGCCCAACATGAAGGTGATCGGGGAAAACGCCAAAATCGAGATCAAGGCCAACTTCCTCAATATATTCAATGCATTGAATATCAACCCCAGCAGCATATCGACCAACATTACCAGTCCCAATCTCGGTCAGGCGACGAGCGCTCTCGGATCGAGAATCATCGATTTCCAGGCCCGGTTCAGCTTTTAACCCGTATTGGGAGTTGTGCCTCAGGGAGGATAGTCCATCGTGACTATCCTCCTTTTCTATGTAGCCCAGCCATTATTATCACTCGAAACCTTTTTCGGAGAGCAGCCATGTTCCGTATTCCTTCTGTATTTCATATCCGATTGTTCTGCCTTAAGAGTACCGAGTTCCAGCCTATCGTGTCGCCCCAGGTCAGGCAGTCTGCATGGTCAGGCGTGAGTGCTCGATACTGAGGTCGATCCACTCGTCAATCAAACGCTTGAAGCGTTTGTGGGTGGCAACCTGGTGTGCGAATCTCCTTCAGCGATTCCTGACGGAGGTACTCGGTACGGCTCTTCTTCTGGCGGGTATCGCTGATCTGCCAGTAAGCCCCGGTGTGGTGTTGTGGATCTTTGTATTGCCGGCTCAGCGAGCTCGGGCGCATGGCGCCTATCTCCAGTAGCGCTTTCTTGATTCGATCAATCCTCCGTTCAATCTGCCTTGTCCGTTTCTGGCTCATCCGTTCTCTTTTTTGTTCATGAGCCGGTCCGAGTCGTCGAATCTGATTGGCCCTTGATCGAGACAGCATAAGGCTCTCCGCCCGTTTCGCCGCACCCGCGTATGATTGAATGCCTACTTATCCTTGTTAACCGTTGCGATCGCACTCGTGACAGCCTTCCCTTGCACTCGCTTGCCCGAGAATCGACGACGGAGTGAGCGGACGAGCGTGATCCGACCGGGAGGGGGGGCGAGAATAAAGATCGAAGAACCTCAAAGAAACTTCCTAACGGCGGGGGCCTGGTCCGATCTAATACGGGCATGGCAAATAGCGACCAGGCGCTGATCCGGGCGGTTCTGGCCGGAGACAAAGAGGCTTACGGCGTTCTCGTCGAGCGTCATGGGGAGAGTATGTTTCGCGTGGCGTTTCGTATTACCGAGAGTGAACCGGACGCGGAAGAGATCGCCCAGGAGGCGTTTCTGCGAGGCTTCCGCAGCCTCGCGGAGTTCGATGCTCGTGCCGACTTTCGAACCTGGATCTATCGGATTGCGGTCAACTGCGCGTTGCAGGTTTTGCAGAAACGCAAGTTGCAAGCGGCGGTGCCGATCACCGAGGAGTTTGACGAAGAGCGTTCGGGCATTCAACTGGCTGACGGTGGGGCCGGCCCTGAGAGGCTCTTGCTTGACAGGGAAATCGAACACCGAAGGCAGGCGGCGATGGAAAAGATGACCGAGGATGAGCGGCTCGCCTTTGTCCTGAGGCATCTGGAAGGCCGCTCGACGGAAGAGATCGCGGCGATGCTTGAAGTGACACCGAACAACGCCAGGCAGGCGGTGTTTCGAGCGGTTCAAAAGATGCGCCGGTCATTGGCGCCGCTTTGGGTGAAGTCATGAGCCACTTAACGGATGAACAACTCGTCGAGCATTACTTTGCCGAAGGCGCCAGCCGGGTTGTGGCGGAAACGCATCTTCGCATTTGCAGCCGATGCGAACAAGCGTTCGAAGAGATCTCGAACGCACTCGCGGTCCGGGCACCGGAGCCGCCCGCCCGTGAACCCGGATATGGAAAGCGACTTTGGCAGTCGATTGAGACGCCGTTACGGCCCTACCCGGCAACGAAGCGCCGTTACTTTTCCTGGCCTCGCCTCGCGCTTGCCGGTGCCTGCCTGCTCGCTCTTGCCGCCGCATTCTTCGCCGGATCGTTGTGGCGAACCTCGCGCAACCACGCATCAGAGGCAGCTAATCCGGCCCAGGCAAAGGAGCGCGTCGTACTCTTCGTCCTCGATGATCATCTGGACCGATCTGAGCGAATGCTTGTCGAACTCAGTCATGCCGGCGGAGAGAATGGCGACTCGGGCGA
This sequence comes from Occallatibacter sp., assembly GCA_036519195.1. Lineage (GTDB taxonomy): Bacteria > Acidobacteriota > Terriglobia > Terriglobales > Acidobacteriaceae > Telmatobacter. Next base: position 19,305 of record DATDLS010000054.1, read on the forward strand.
CTCGTTGCAGGCCGAAGCCAAGCAGTTGCTGTCAGACAACCGGCTCCAGCGCCAGGCGCTCTCAGGTGGAAGCGATCCCATGATGGCTGCTGCGCTGGACCATCTGGAACGCGTTCTTCTCGAAGTGGCAAATTCGCCGGACAAGCTGAACGACGCCGACATAGCACGCATCGAGCGGGAGATGAACACCGATTCGCTGCTGTTTCAGATCCGAGTACTTCGCGCAAGAACTTCACAGCCGGAACCGAAGGTTGAGTCTTTACGAAAAGGAGCATCGATCTAGATGAGAATAAATCGATGGGTTTGCATTGTGGGTTTGTGTGGAGTTCTCGCGCTGTCTGCGCCTCCGGCTGGAAGATCCGCCGTGCTGCTTTACCACGAGGCGTCGCTCGAAGACGATACGCACGAGGATCAGCTCTATTCCGAGGCCACAAAGGCCATCGATGAGGGCCGATGGTCGGATGCCGAGCCGCTGCTCGAACAGGTGCTCGGCCTGCACGGGCACAGATCGGACGCAGCCGTCTACTGGAAGGCGTACGTCAAGAACAAGGAGGGCCGTCCGTCCGATGCTCTCGAGACCTGCGCGAGTCTGCGCCAGAACTACCCGCAAAGCAATTGGCTGAAGGATTGCAGCGCACTTGAGATAGAGATAAAGGGCAAGAGCGGCAGTCCCGTTCAACCTCAAGCCGAGCAGGACGAAGATCTCAAGCTGCTTGCCCTAAGCTCCATTATGGAAGGAGATAACTCCAATTCGTTGCCGATCCTTGAGCAGGTCCTCCAAGGACAGCATTCCGAACGTCTCAAAGAGCGCGCCCTCTTTGTTCTTGCACAGAATCAATCGAAGCAGGGACAGGAGCTGTTGGGTCAGATTGTCCGCGGAGAAAAGGATCCCAACCTGCAAATCAGGGCAATCCGGCTTCTCGCGGCCGCACAGGGATCAAGCTCGGCTTCGACTCTGGAGAGCATCTACGGCAAGTCCAGCGATCCCTCGGTAAAAAAGGCCGTCCTGGACTCCTACCTTGTGATGAACGACCCGGAGAAGCTGATGCAGGTCGCCCAGCATGAATCCGATCCCCAACTCGCGAACCATGCAGTCTCTGAGCTCGGTGCAATGGGCGCCGTCTCGCGTCTCTCTGAGGTCTATCGTGCAACCTCCAGCAAAGAACTGAAATCGGCCATCCTCAACGCGTATGTCGCCGCGGGCAGCAAAGGAGCGGATGCACTGGGCGCCATCGCTTCCAGCGAGCAGGATCCGGAGCTCCGACGCAGAGCGATCCGCAACATGGGGCCCACCGGGGGATCCTCGGCGATCCCAGCGCTACTCGCCATTTACTCCAAGAGCAGCGACGAGGAATCAAAGAGGGCCGCGACCGATGCATTGTTTGTCGCCGGCGATGCGCACGATCTTGTGGTCCTGGCCCGCAGCGAAAAGGACCCCGCGGCGAAGAAGAACATCGTGAGTAAGCTTGCCGTGATGCACAACAAGGAAGCCACCGACTACATGCTGGAACTTCTCAACAAATAGGAGCCGACAATGAAAGCATCTATCCCTGCGTTCCTCGTTTTAGCATTCGCGGCGGCCGTGCAGGCCCAGCAGCCGAAGGTAAGCAATACGCAATTTAAATCCGAGCCAGTGGAGCAGAATCTCACTACAACGCTGGATCGAGTACGTCAATCGAATGACCAACTCTGGCTCGGATATGAGGTTCCGGCTCTCGCGGGCGCGCATTTGACCACATGTTCGGACTGGTCGGATGCCTCGCATTCCGATGACGATTGCTGCGGTGAGTATCGCCTGGAAGACGAACGTGGCATGCATAGCAGGAGCAACGGAGAGGCCGCGCAAAATGTTTACGTCCTTCTTCGCTTCGACAGAGGGGAAGCGGTCAACGTCAGGGCGGTTGCGGCCGGCTGTCATCTCAACGCCGGCGGAGTCAACTTTGATTGGATCACTGGAGTCAAGCCGGAAGAGAGCATCGCTTTCCTTGCCGGCCTGGTAAATCAGGCGCCGGAGCATTCGAGGACTGCAGAAGGGGCGCTTGTGGCAATCAGCTTTCATGCCGCGACGGAAGCCACGCGCTCGCTCGAACAGATCGCCTCGGCGTCGAAATCAGAGCACACGCGCGAGCAGGCGGCTTTTTGGCTCGGCGTCCAGCGTGGGCACGACGGTTTTGTAGCGCTGAAATCGCTCGAGAGCAAGAGCACGGACGATGCGCGATTCCGTGAGAAACTAACATTCGATTTCTCCCAGAACTCGGATCTCGGCGCCGAGGACGAACTGCTTCACATGGCAAAGTTCGACTCCGAGGCCAAGGTCCGCGGGCAGGCCCTCTTCTGGATCGCGCAGAAGGCGGGCAAACGTGCCACCGGGGCACTCACTGATGCCATCCAGAACGATCCTGAGACCGATGTGAAAAAGAAGGCCGTGTTTGCCTTGAGCCAATTGCCCAAGGATGAGAGCATCCCGCAACTGATTCATGTGGCCGACACAAACCGGAATCTGACGGTTCGCAAAGAAGCATTCTTCTGGCTCGGTCAGTCCCAGGATCCCCGCGCCTTGACCTATCTCGAGCAAGTGCTTAAGAGATAAGGGGCCCAGCGCCAGCCGTTCCTGGATTACTCTTCTTTTTTCGATTCGCTCACAAAAGCCGCAAAGAAATTACTTGCGCGCCCATCGATCTGTTGTGTTACAGTGAGTAACGTTATGAGCGGTAACACTATCACGCCTCACGATCCGGCCGAACCGGGCGAACTCGACCGCGCCGAACTCCAGCGCCTGGCTGACCGCATTCTCGCTGCCCAAAAGGTCGTTCCATCCGCCAAAAAGGAGGCTCTATGATTCCCATCTTCGTCGAAGCAGCCCTGCGGTCACTCCTCGTCGCATCGGCAGTCGCGGTGGGTCTGCGCATGTTCCTGGTCCGCAACGTACTGGCGCAGAAGGCCGCCTGGGGTCTCGTGCTGGTCTGCGCGCTCGCCATGCCGCTGCTGTTGCCTGTCACGGCCGCGTGGAATCTGCTGCCGGCGAGAGTCAATGTTGTTCTTCCCGCTCACCCCATGACGCTGCTTGAAGAACTGCAAGCCTGGATTCAGTCCAAGAACGGGTCAGAAAGCGAATTCACGCCTCCAATCGTTCCCATTCCTCACGAGGATTCTACGAAGATCCAAGAGTCTCCCACGTCTCAGCAGGCAGCCGCACCGCCCGCCGACGAAACACGATCGCGCACCGCGCCTACAAATCAAGCCGCCAGCCCGGAACGGAACGCAGCCTTGATTCCTGAAAGATCAGCATCCTCTTCTGCTCAGTCGATCGCATACAGCGCCAGTCGCGTGCAGGAAACGCAATGGCCGCCATACATCCCGCGCATCACCGTCTCTTCCATCGTCCTGGCTCTCGCGCTCTATTGCGGGATCTCCGCGCTCTTCATTCTCCGCCTTGCTCTCGGTCTTTTCACGACGTTACGCCTGTGGGGCACGGCCAAGCCCGTTGCGGTGCACGAATTGCCACATGATGCGGTTTCAATACGAGTCCGCGCCAGCAGCGAAGTCGCTTCGCCGGTCACCATTGGTTCGGGCATTCTGCTTCCCGCGGACTACACAACCTGGGACAGCGACAGGCTTCGAATCGTCCTTGCACACGAACTCTCACACGTCTGCCAGCGCGATTTCCACCTGCAGCTACTCGCCAGCCTCTACGCCGCACTCGTCTGGCCTAGCCCGCTTGGCTGGTGGCTCAAGCATGAACTCGCCGAACTCGCCGAGGCCATTAGCGACCGGGCGGCGATGGAAGAAGCGGCGAGCCGCACGGCCTACGCTCAGATCCTGCTTGAATTCGCGGCTGGGCCGCGCCGAGTCTCGATCGGAGTCGGAATGGCACGCCCGGGCAGTTTGTCCCGACGCATCGAACGCTTGCTTAACGACGATTCTTTCCGTCAGTGCTTTGCTGGCGGACGCCGCGCTCTCGTGGTTGCCGCGCTGATGCCCCTGGCACTGTTTGTCTCCACCATGCTGGTCCGAGTCGAGGCCGCCGCCCACACGCAATCTCCTCCCTCGGCTCCGGTCGCTGCGCCCACAGCCCTGGCCGCGTCTGGATTCCCGGGCTCGCCACAACTCGAGACCCCGCAGGCCGCATTCGCAGCCCAGGAAATCCAGCTTGGCGATCAGACGCTCTCGCGGTTGCGGGTGGGGACTTCGACTGATCTTGCAATCTTTCCTGAGTCGAAGGCTCCGGTTTCAGAAATGGTTGCGGCTGCCTCGCCTGCGCCTGTGATCCGCATGGTGCCGGTCGTCGCTATGGTCGCAGGCGGCATGCAGGAAGGTGAACAGTTGTCCTTCGATCGCACGCTTTCCGTAAGCGGCGCCGCCCAACTCGCAATCTCTACCGGCTCGGGCAATATCCACTTCACGCGCGGCTCCGGCAACCAGATCCACATCCACGGTCAAATCCACGTGAACCACGATGGCAGTGAAGAACAGGCCCGCCAGATCGCCGCAAATCCACCCATAGAACAAAGCGGCGATGTGATTCGCGTTGGTCAGCACCAGGAGCGGGAGCAGTGGCACGGCATCAGCATCGACTACCAGATTGAAGCGCCCGCAGGCACACAGCTTGCCGCCAACTCCGGCTCAGGGGAAATCCTCGATGACGGTGTGGGTCAGAACGCGAAGCTTGAGACCGGTTCCGGCGATATCCGCGCCAACGGCCTGGAGGGGCCGATCACGGTGAAGACCGGTTCCGGTAATATCGTCGCGGAGCAGTCCGGTCAAGGTGACGTCATCGCTGAAACCGGCTCCGGTGATATCGAGCTTAAGGACATTCACGGCGGTTTTCACGGACAGACCGGCTCCGGCGATATCAAGGCGAGCGGTACGCCCTCCGCGTACTGGACCCTCGAAACCGGGTCAGGCAGCATCGAACTGTGGACCGGCAATGCTCCGGTCACTCTTGATGCATCCACGGGCTCAGGCTCGGTGACCACCGATCACCAGATGACGGTGCAGGGCTCGTTCGATCACCATCACATCCGGGGCACTTTGAATGGCGGCGGTCCCACGATTCGCGCGCAAACGGGCTCCGGGGAAATTCATATCCATTGATTTCTGGCTGTGCGCCGCGGCTCCATCGCTGTGGCGCCTCCAGCCCAACGAAGGCCTGTCCTGCTGAGCTGACCGCCTCGGCGACCAGTCAGAAGCCTGCCCAGATCGACGGCGAAGCTTGCATGAAGAAAGCGGCGATGGTCGTGCCTCATTGTTCCGAGGCCAGGTAATTCAAGGTTGCAAAAGGAGGGGGAGCGAATGCTGGCGGACCTGCGCGACGCAATACGGCAACTGCGGAAAGCACCTGGGTTTGCGGCTACGGTCGTCATCACCTTAGCCCTGGGAATCGGCGCCACGACGGCCATTTTCACGCTGGTACACCAAGTCATGCTCAAGTCGCTGCCCGTTGCGAAGCCGGATGAGCTATGGCGTATCGGGGACAAGATCCGCTGCTGTAACTGGGGCGGGTACACGCAGGGCGAAGATGGGGACTTTGCGCTCTTCTCCTGGGAGGCCTACAAACACTTCCGCGCGCAGACGCCGGAGTTCACCGACCTTGCAGCCCTGCAAGCCGGCAACTCTCCTCTCGGCGTCCGTCGTGGGGGACCGCAGGCACAGACAGACACATACAACGGGCAACACGTCTCTGGAAATTTCTTCCGCACCCTGGGCATACAGCCGTGGATCGGCCGTCTGATGAGCGACGCCGATGACCAGGAGAACTCGCCGCTGGTTGCGGTGATGAGCTTTCGAACCTGGCAAACAAAGTATGGCGCGGACCCTTCCGTAGTGGGCGGAAACTTCACGATCAACGGGCACCCGTTTACCGTCATCGGCGTCACGCCCCCGGGGTTTTATGGAGCCAAGCTGGCCGGCTGGGGCATGCCGGACTTCTGGATTTCGATTACCTCCGAGGAGGTCCTCGAGGGATCTCTGGCGCGGCCCAAACGCGCCAATGGAAACTATCTTGACCTGCTTGGCAGAGTCCGTCCCGGCACCAATCCGCAGGCGCTCGAAGCCAAACTGCGCGTGGAATTCCACAACTGGCTGGCCAGCCATGTATCGGACATGGAGCCGGGCGAGAAGCAGCTTTGGCAGCAGCAGACAGTCCACCTCATCCCCGGCGGCGCGGGCGTGGCAGAGATGCGGGACGAATACCAGGACGGTCTGAAGCTCCTGCTCATCGCCGCAGGATGTGTGCTGCTGGTGGCCTGTGGCAATCTCGCAAACCTGATGCTGGCGCGAGGATTGAAAGATCGGGCGCAGATTTCAGTCCGCGTCGCTCTGGGAGCTTCGCGATTCCGCCTCGTGCGCAAGGCCCTCGTGGAAAGCCTGGTGCTGGCAATCATCGGCGGCGCTCTGGGAATCGCAGTGGCGTATGCCGGAACACGGCTGATTCTCTATCTGGCCTTCGAGGTTACGGGGGCGCACAATTATGTTCCGGTCAGCCCTCTGCCCTCATGGCCGGTGCTGCTGTTCACTCTCGGCATTTCGGTCCTCACGGGAATCCTCTTCGGAACAGTTCCGGCCTGGATAACTTCACACGCCGACCCGGTTGAAGCCCTGCGCGGAGCGAACCGTTCCGTAGGAAGCAATCGTTCGTGGGCGCAGAAATCCCTGGTCGTCATACAGGCAGCAATGTCGCTGGTACTGCTCTCAGCCGCTGCGCTGCTGGCGCAAAGCCTGCGCAATCTCGAGCACCAGGACTTCGGCTTCGAGACCAAAGGCCGTTATCTCGCGTCGATCAATCCCACACTAAGCACATACAAGCCCGAACAGATGGAACAATTGTTCCGCAGGATTGACGACAGTCTGAGTCAGATTCCCGGTGTGCGGTCGGCGTCCCCCGTGCTTTACGCGCCGATGAGCGGCGATAGCTGGAATGAAGGAATTCGCATTCAGGGCCGTCCCGAGCCCGCACCCAAGGAAGACACCAGCGCAGGCTGGGCGCGCGTGATGCCGGGCTTGTTCGAGACCATTGGCGCCAAGATAGTGCTCGGCCGGCCTCTCAACGAGGACGACACCGCAAACACGCTGAATGTCGCCGTCGTCAACGAGGCATTCGTCAGGCACTTTTTCAAAGACCAGAACCCGATTGGGCAGCATTTCGGCATTGACCGGATCAAGTATGCCTCGACGTATGAAATTGTGGGTGTCGTGAGGGACATGCGTTATATGACCTATGACTACAAGGATCCCATCCGGCCCATGTTCTGGGTGTCGGAAACGCAAACCGTAACCTCCTACGACGACCCGCTGTTCTTGGACGGGGAGAAGGATTCTCACTTCCTCTATAACATCGTCATCTGGGCTCTCGGCGATCCGCCCGGCATGGAACAGCAGGTGCGCAAGGCGATCTCCCGGGTTGATCCAACGCTTGTGGTGAACGATGTCACCCCGTACAGCAAAGTCGTCAGCTCCGACTTTCAGCAGCAGAACATGATTGCAACCTTGACGACTCTCTTTGGCATGCTCGGCCTCACGCTGGCAGCCGTTGGGCTATACGGTGTTATGTCTTACTCGGTCGAACAGCGTACCAACGAGATAGGTTTGCGGATGGCTCTCGGCGCGGACCGCGGGCACGTGGTGAGCATGGTGCTGCGCGGCGCATTTTGGCAGGTCGGGATTGGACTCGGCATCGGGATTCCGTTAGCGGTATTGGCCGGGAAGCTGATGAAGGATCAGCTATTTGGCGTAAGGCCATGGGACCCGGCCATGCTGGCAGCCGCCACGGTACTGCTTGCGCTGGCGGCTCTGGTGGCGTCGGCGGTGCCGGCCCGCCGCGCCGCCGGAGTTGAACCAATGGTGGCGCTGCGCAACGAGTGATGGAATTGATGTGGAACGTCAGATGCATTCTCGCCGTACAAGCCGAAGTGTGTGGAGGTTGATCGATGCGGGTTCTTCTTCAGGATGTAACTTACGCGCTGCGCCAGCTTGGCAAGACGCCGGGCTTTACCATCACCGTTCTGCTCACGCTGGCGCTAGGCATCGGCGCAAACTCGGCGATCTTCACGCTTGTTAATGCTATCCTGCTGCACCATCTGCCGGTGACCGACCCCAGGAGCCTGATCCGCATCGGCGACCAGGATGATTGCTGCGTTAACGGCGGCTGGCACGACAATGGCGACTACTCGCTCTTCGCCACAGACACCTATTCCATGTTCAAGAAGAGCCTGCCGGAGTTTGAAGAGCTTGCGGCTATGGAATCCGGCTACGCATGGCGGCCGATCACGGTTCGCCGCGCGGGGCCACAAACCGCGGCCAAATCTGTCATGGGCACCTTCGTCTCCGGCAACTACTTCCGTGTTTTCGGACTCCCTCCGGCAGCAGGCCGCCTCTTTTTGGACGGCGACGACCAGAAAGGCGCGCCCATTACTGCGGTGATGAGCTATGACGCCTGGCAGAATGATTACGCAGGCGACCCAGCCGTTGTCGGCAGCACCTTTTACATCAACACAAAGCCGGCCACGATCATCGGCGTAGCTCCCAAAGGCTTCTACGGCGACCGCATCGACACCAATCCGCCCAAGTACTTCGTGCCCATGAACGCGATGGACTCAATCATCGGCGCACCGTACTTTAACGACCCCGATTCCCAGTGGGCTTACATCATCGGCCGCGTCAAGCCTGGAACCTCCATCCCGGCACTGCAGGCCAAGGCCAGCACGCTCCTCAAGCAGGAATTTGCGCCGCTCAAGACATTCACCGATCCGCGCGCCCAGAAGGTCCTTCCCAACACGCACGTGGTGCTCACACCCGGCGGCGGCGGCATCCAGAACATGCAGGACGGCTACAAGGATCATCTCAAGTTGCTGCAGTGGATCGCTGCGCTCGTACTTCTCGTCGCCTGCGCCAACATCGCCAATCTTCTGCTCGTGCGCGGCATGGGTCGCCGCGCTGAGCTCTCCATCCGCTCGGCCCTCGGTGCGCAGCGCCGCCGCATCGTCCGCCAGCTGCTTACCGAAAGCGTGCTTCTTTCCGGCATGGGCGGGCTGCTCGGGCTCGCAATCTCCTACCTCGGAGCACATGCGCTGCTGGCGCTGGCCTTCCCTGACCAGCACAACATGCCCGTCCATGCCTCGCCTTCGCTCCTCGTCATCGGCTTTTCCTTTGCGCTTTCGCTGCTCACAGGAGTTCTCTTTGGCGTGGCCCCGGCACTGATGGCCGCGCGCACTCAGCCTGCCGAAGCCCTGCGCTCGAACGCCCGCACTACCGCCCAGGGTGCTTCCTTCCTGCAGCGCGCGCTTGTGGTTGTGCAGGCCGCTCTGTCGCTTGTGCTTCTCATCGCCGCAGGCCTTTTTGCACAGAGCCTCAACAAGGCCGAAAACGTCGACATGAAGCTCGATGCAACCAACCGCTACATCGCTCACATTAATCCGCAGGCGGCCGCTTACAAGAACACGGAGATCGAGCCTCTCTACCAGACCATCGAAGATCGATTCCACGCCATTCCCGGCGTTCTCAGAGTCGGACTCGCCACCTACACGCCCATGGAGGAGAACAACTGGGGATCGGGCGTAAAGGTTCAAGGAGAACCCGACATCAATAAAAACGCTTCCTGGGTGAAAGGCACTCCGGAGTACTTCGATTCGGTGGGCACGCACGTCGTCATGGGCCGCGGCTTCACAGCGCAGGACACTCTGAATGCCCCGCCCATCGCCGTCGTCAACCAGGAATTTGTCAAACAGTTCTTCGGCAACCGCAATCCCATCGGCCATCGCTTCGGCTTTTCCGGTCCGGCCAAGACCCCCCAGGACGGAGCGCATGAGATTGTCGGAGTGGTGGAAGACACCACCTACACCAGCGTCTACTGGAAAGACCACGCTATGTACTTTCTCCCCCTCACACAGCGTGCCGGCACCGCCGACGACCCCGACAACCCGATAGACAAAGACCAATCCATGTATGCTGGAGCTCTGGTCATCCAGACCGCCCATCCCATCCCCGGGTTTGAAAAGATCGTCGGCGATGCGCTGGCGAGCATTAACCCCAACCTGACTATCGTGAAGTTCCAGACCTTCCAGCAGCAGATTGACGACCGCTTCATCGAGGAACGGCTCATCGCGCGCCTCACCTCGCTCTTTGGCCTGCTCGCCCTGCTGCTTGCTGCCATCGGCCTCTACGGCGTCACTGCGTACACCGTCGTCCGCCGCACGCCGGAGATCGGGATCCGTATGGCGCTCGGCGCCCAGCGCGTGCGCGTAATTGCCATGGTGATGCGCGGCGCCATGCTTCAGGCGCTTGCAGGGCTCGCCATCGGCGCTCCAGTCGCTATGCTCTGCGTGCGCTACGTCAAGTCGCAGCTCTACGAGATCACCAGCGTCAACCTGGCGGTCATGACCGGCGCTATCGTCACTCTCGGTGTTGCAGCCGCAATCGCCGGCATCATTCCGGCTCGGCGCGCCGCCTCCATCAATCCTGTACAGGCCTTGCGCATTGAATAAGCCGCGCCCTCATGCAAGTTTTGGCAATCGTACGTTCCCAGCTACCTCTTGAAGCGCTCACATGAGGCTGTATTGAGGAGATTGCAGAGGGTCCCCGTTGGCGATGTCTGTATCTCCGTCATCCCCAAGTCTGAGCTCATGTATGGGGTCGAAGTGTCTCCCCGGAGGACCTAAGACCATGCTGTTCTTGACGCATACTTACGGCATGTTGAGGTCCTGGAGTATCCAGACCAGGCGGCTCTACACTCTGCTCAGATCCGCGCAGACCTTAAGGCGAGTGGAACCATGATTGGCGCGAACGATCTGTTCATCGCTGCCCATGCACGCTGTCTCGGGCTCACTCTAGTGCCGAACAACACCCGGGAATTCGGACGAGTTTCAGGCCTTCATATTGAGAATTGGGTCGAACCGATGAGCTGAGACTCAAAAGGCAAAAAAGACCGCATCGCAGAAATGGAAGAAGGAATTTCTGCAGACTTTTTCAGAAGCGGACAAAGATATAGGAGAAATCTCCGAACAGGAGGTCCAACGCACGATTCGCGGTTATCGTGGAGTAGACACCAACGTTGTGGTAGCAGGCATCTCCGGTTTCCGGGACCAATACGTTGCTGGCCGAATTCCGCGTGCCGATCTACTCCATCGCTGGGCGGACGAAGAACACTTTGTGCGGCTGTACTCGGAGGATATTCTCGCCGAATACAAGGAAGTTCTGAAGCTGTTGCACGTTCGATCCGCAACGATCGGCACGCTCATTAACTTCATTCGAGAGCGGGGAGGATCGATCGAGATCGAGCCCGTTGAGTTTATGACGAACGCCCGTCCAGTGTTTGGTAAGTCGATCACCCGTTGACCAGATCCTGAAGTAGGGTCATGCAGAATCAGCGGCGTCGCCGGGGGCACGAAGTGCGACTGCCGCCTCTTGTTGCGCGATGCTCGCGATCGAAGCACAACATTGAAATGTGACGGTCAACAAGATGTTCAAATGCAAATGCTTCATCTCACAATCCCTTCAAGGCTTCGATCCATGACCATTCCCCGCTGCGCGGTTGGATCACACGGTCAATCAATGCGCCCCAACCGGTTCAAAGGTTGAAACCACAGAAGAATGCACGTAACCTCCGCAATAAGCCACCCCGAGCGTGAGCGGCATTGGACCTGCATGCAAACGACACACCTCGCCGGCCTATGATTTGCATTGAGGAAAGGCTGTAATGCGAAGCTTCGCGGCAGCATACGGGATCAGCGTGATCGCTTCTTCCGGCTCATTGCTCGCGACGGGGCTTTGCGGCAGAGGATCGGAAACGCCATCTTCCGCGCGCCACTCGTTGAGCCTGCGCGCTTTCACGGTAAGGCTGACCGGCGCATGCTGGCCAGTGAAGGGGCCTTCGCGAACTTCCGCTTCTGTAACAGCGATGCCATTGGCCGGCGAAGCCGAATCGACACTCAGTGCGTAGTTCCACGGCGCGGTTGGAAAAACCTGCCAATCGGCGGTCATTCCCCGGTCGCGCAGCTTCACCCAGCTCTCTCCAATGTTCAATGAGAAGACAAGCGGTCCGCGCTCGATTGCAATCGAGTCATTGAACCACCGGGAGACGCGTGGGACCATTGGAAACGCAATCTCGACGCGGTCGCCCTGCTTCCATCTGCGATCGATGCGCGCAAACGAGCCAGACATAGGTGCAGGTGCAGCCTCGCCGTTGACCATGATCGTAGCGCCCGCAGCCCACGCCGGAATGCGGAACTGCATCGGAAAACTCACTGGTGACGCGGGGGTAACGGTGAATTTCACAGTGCCGTGGAATGGATAGCTGGTCTCCTCGGCAATATGAACCGGTGTTCCGCCTTGGACGGTGTTCACTTCGCACGGAGCGTACGCGGCAGCTACCAGGCCATCCTGCCCGGCATTGCTTTCAGCGGCTGAAAACATAAATAAGCTCGCGGCAAACTTGGGCCAGCCCTGATGGAAGTTTGCCGTGCAGCATCCAAAGTTCGGCTCCAGTCCATACAGATTGGACTCGGGTCCATCGGTGGTCCATGGCTTGTGGTGCAGGCTGCATTCCACCTGGTTCGGCTCCTGGTTATACTGGTGCGCCCACATGTCGTCCGTGAATGTGCCGGGCAGCGCATTGAAGGCCAGCTGTTCCAGTCGATCCCCGAATGCGGGATCGCCAGTAATTGCCAGCGCATGTTCCAGCGAATACATGTATTCAACCACCGTGCAAAGCTCGGAGCCCTGCGATGGATCGAGACCGGCCAGGTGCTCGTCACACGAGAACATCCCATTCGGCAGGCCGTGGTACTTGTTCAACTCTGCGATCATCTTTTGCGCAGCCGCCCGGTCCAAGTTGGACGCCGATACCTGTGACCACACCGGGCCGCTCTTGACTGCCTGTCCGTTGTTCACTCCGTGCGTTGCCAGCGCAAGGTCCTTGAGCCCCTCGCCCTTCTCAAGCTTGATGTACTCCGCCGTGATGCGCTGAGTGAACTTGAAATCTTCGAACTGCGCCTGCCAGTCGTACCCTTGCTTGTGCAGCAACCGGGCCAGATCAAGCAGATATGCTGAGCCGGTCCGGTTGTAGAGCCAAATAACGCTCAGCAATTCATCCTGCCAGCGGAACCTCGACCAATCGTGAAGCGGTCGATTGGGCAACTCCGTCAACTGATAGCGGAAGTACTTGTCCACTACAGGAATCACGCGGCTGTCTCCAGTGAACTCCTGGTATTGGGTCAGGGCCTTGAGCATCACAATCCGCGGCCACCAGTCGTTGTTGGATGCGGGGCCGATCATCCCGTCCGGAGCCTGGTTGTCAAGCGTCCAATCGATGTACCGCTGCGCCTTTGCTTTGAGGCGCGCATCGTCAAGCAGATACGCGAGCGGTACCAGCCCATCCAGGAAATAGGGCCCGCGCTCCCAGGATTCGCCCTTTCCTCCCAGCCAGCCGCTGTTGGGCCCCACATCCGCCCAGGTTTCGTCCAGGTGTCCGCTCAGACCATTGGCCTGAATGCGAAGCTGCCCCTTGAGCCAGCCGGCGGGACGAACGGAACCCTGTGGCAAAAAGTAGAATGCGCTGTGAGCCAGCGGCGCTCGGTTTCTAATTGCCGGATTCGCTGCAGATCGTGCCCCTTCTGAAGTAGACCCGAGTGTGCTCGGTGAGGCAACAAGACGTCCAATGGGAAGCGACGACACAGCGCCGAAAAGTCCGAGCCGACTTAGAAAATGGCGGCGCGTTGAAAACGATTTCTCAGAAGATGACACGTTTGACTCCTTGGTCAAGCTTTTTGCCATCGTACATAAGCCGATTTACGTGCGCATGGTACAGATGGTCTACTCATCGGGCGTCAATTCGCGGGTACGCTATTCATTTTGCCCCGCTTTTCAGCCCTGGCGGCTACCAGCTACGAGCCGATCCCTGATCAGCTGTTCAACTCAATCAGGCCACGATGAATGGCCGTGGTGGCGGCCTCGGTTCGGTCCGAGACTTCCAGCTTTTCTATTACGCTGTTTACGTGGTTGCGGACCGTATTGCCACTAATGTCGAGGGCGCTGCCAATCTGCTTGTTGGTGAGCCCCCGGGCCAGCATTTGCAGGACTTCGAGTTCGCGAGCAGTGAGGTTGGTGCGCATCATGCGCTCGGCCAGCCGCGCGGCAATGTGGCGGGGGAAGTAGCGCCGGCCGGCATGGACGGTGCGGATTGCCTCCAGCATGTCTGACTGCGGAGCGTCCTTCAGGAGATAGCCTTGCGCGCCGGCCTGTACAGCCCGATAGATGTCCTCGTCTGTTTCAAAGCTGGTGAGGATGATGACACGGGCGTTGATTTTGGCGCGTTTGAGCGCATGCAGCGTGTCAATTCCATTCATGCCGGGCATGCGCAGGTCGAGAAGCACCACGTCGGCGGGCTTGGTGCGGAGCATTTCCAGCGCGTCTTCGCCGCCGGATGCCGAGCCGGCCACCTCCACGCCTGCCTGCGTGCCAAGCATGCTGGTGAGGCCGGCGAGCACCACCGGGTGATCATCCACGATAAGAATGCGAATCGGCGTGCTTCGAAGGTCGGACATCGCTCCATTGCTCCTTGAGATGTCTCCATAACGGTTTTAGCCAAGTGGTGAGTGTAACGCGAGGCGGCAGAGGCGCGTCGATCCGGATGCGCGTGCCTGCGCCGGGGGCGCTCTCGATGTGGAACTCTGCAGATATACTTTGCGCCCTGCGCTGCATGCCCCGAATGCCAAATCCGAGCAGGCCATTGCCTTTTTGAAAGCCTGTTCCGTTGTCTCCTATCTGCAGAGAGGCCAGGTTCTGGCTGTTCCTCAGGCGAATGGTCAGCATGGTCGGTTGTGCGTGCCTGACCGCATTGGCGACCGCTTCCTGGCCGATGCGGTAGAGGGTATCCGCGATGCGCAAGGGGATGTGTCTCTGGTCGCCCTCGCGCTCGGAGACTACCTGCACCGTACCACCTTCCACCATGCGCCGCGCGCAAAGATCCAACGCGGAGAGAATGTCCTCCGACTCCAGCGACTCGGGTCGAAGCGTTGCAATGCTGCGACGGGCTTCTTCGTGGCTGTGACGCACCAGATTGCTGGCCATGTCGAGCTGTTGCAGCACTTCCGAGCTTTCTTCGGGCAGCCGGTTGCGAATGGCCTGCAACTGAAAGCCGATACCGGCAAAACTCTGCGCCAGTGTGTCGTGCATCTCGTGGGCCAGGCGCTGGCGCTCCTCCAAAATACCCTGTATGCGCCAATGCGCGATGCGGTGGTAAACGAAGTTGACCACCAGCGCCAGCAGCAGGGAACCGAAAACGATGGCGATGATGTGATTGGTGCTCCACCAGGGCGGCCCGGCGAGGACTTCCAGATCCTCATTGGAGCGCACCAACAGGACGAAAGGAGTCAGATTCTGGGTAAAAGTCTGGTCCACAATGCAAATACCGCGCACACGTAGACTGCTGCCTAGCTTGAGCGTGTTGAAAAGATAATCGCTACGTCCTGGATTCAAGATCGCCCGGAAAGACTGCGGCCCCTCATCGAGATTGAGAATCAATGAATTGTCTGATCCGTGCTCTTTTCCCGTGAGGTGTCCCTGTACTTCGACGAATTGGGCGTCAAATTTTCCCGTGGATGCCTGTGACGCAGTCACTGAAACAGGCGGCATCGGTGTTTGCGCCCAAAGCACCTTCACAGTTGCGTGTTCGATGGTCGTACTGAAATTCCCTGGATGCGCCTGGCCGATGACCTCAACTTCGTCGCCCACCTTGAGCAGCGGTGAATTGGGATGCGCTATGTAAGCGCCTCCGGTAGAGTCCTGCACAATGAGTATCGGTGCGGTCAGCACGACTCCTCCCCGAACGGTGGCAATCGACGGTTCGGCAGAGGAGGTAAGGCGCAGGCTCCTGATACTCTCAGTATTCGAGCTGAAGCTGGCTGCGGCTTTCTGGTTTTCCGTCTGAGCCTCCAACGCAACGGATCCGGCATTCAGAATGGCTGCATTCCTTGGGCTGGAATCACCTTGACCGCCACTCCCCCCGAACATCGCAATCAGATCTTCATGGCTGGCTCGACGCACAACCACATTGCGCCACATCCCCCCTGAAGAGTAGGAGCGAAGCCCAACTCGGCCGGCATCGGCGCAGGCAGGGTCGCTAATGGCAAGCGAGATTGGAACCATGCTCGATGACGTTGTAACGGCCGCGGCAATCTGGCAGTCGTAAGCAATCAACTTCAGGTGGTACCACTGAAATGGCCTGATCGCACCGGGAACAGGGCCCTGTTTGATCGTCTCCTGCCAACCGTGCGCGGCGCGGCCCAGGACAAGTGAGTTATCGACCGTGCGCACACCTGCATAGTAGCCGCTATAGTCGTTCACGCCCTCCTCTTCATCGCTCGATCGAATCACCAGCCCTGCATCTCCGCTAGTGCCCAGCAATTTGACGTCGGCTTCAATGGCGTAGTTGTGCCAATAGGGCGATCCGGTCAGTAGTTTGGCGCCACGCTCATCGGAGTCGTTGCGCATGACGCCATCCACCAACTCCCACGTCCCGCCCAACGCACTCCACTCGTCGGCCTTGCCCCTGGCAAATGAATCGCGATAGGGAAGACTCCGGTTGGGGTCGCGCAAATAGCCGCGCAGCGCCAGAAACCCCAGCGCCATCAGAAGGCAGGCGAGCGATCCACACAGAACCTGGCACTCATGCCTGCGCGAAGGTTTCATCGGATTGAACTCCAGCGCCAGCGGCCCAGCTTCCAATCCTGGGATAACATCACGCGGACCTCCGGTGAGTTCATATTGTCCCGTGTAATCAGTTTCGGATGGAGAAGAACGGTTGCCGTTACAGGATGGCCGAGCAGTCTGGCCTGGATAAGTTCGACTGCCTGCTGTCCCATGGCTCGAGAGTCCCCTTGGATTATGCTATCGAGGCTGCTCTTCTGTCCGAATGGTCCGGTTCTGGCGGTATCGAAAGGTGGAAGCCCGGTGTCATCGAACCCGATGACCTTTACCGGATGTCCTTCCGGCGCCGTGTTGAGCGCAGACAAGGTCCCATCCACCGTCGTCGGCATGAGAGCGACAATCACATTCAGACTTGGATTGGCTCGCAGCGTCTCTTCGGCCATTTGCTGTTCATGAGGAGCGTTGAACGTCCCCAAGTGCTTCTCCACGATGCGAATGCCGGGCTCATTCTGCGCGAGAAACTGCTCGAAGGCGCGTGCCCGAGTCATAATCCCCAGAATGTCAGGATTGATGCCCAGGAGGGCAACCGTACCATGGCCCTTGAGCAACAGGGCCGCGCGCTCAGCGGCAAACCGCCCTCCCTCTTCGTCGTCGTTGAGGATATAGGAGAGATTGCCCCCGGGGGGAATCGGCAGCGGTGAGCCGATGACCACCGTGGGGATGCCATGCGCCAGAGCCCGCCGCACCGGCGTGATGAGAGACAGAGCTTGATCCGGAGCCAATATCAATCCCTGATAATGCTTGTCTACCACTCGGTTCACCAGCGTAATTTGCGCTTCGACATCGTCTTCGCGCGTGGGAGCTGTCCAATAGATCGATATTCCGGCCCGGTCCGCAGCCTGTTCCGCCCCGGTATGAGCAGCCTCCCAATAGATGGTGCCTTCGGTCTGTGGAATGACGGCAATTCTGACTTGAGGATGCGAATTGCAGGAAGCGAAACAAAATGCAAGCGCGCAAGACAGCCCGGCAAGCCCAATGCGCGCGCAATTTTGCCGATGGTGCAATGCGGATTGGCAAAGTGGATTCATCACCGAGCAGGCTGGAGTCTACGCCGTAAGACCAATCAGCAGCAAGTAACCCAAGTTTGCTAGTCCATATGAACTAGAACGAAGTGGTCAGATTGGCTCATGCGCGCCTCATCCATCGTGAGTAGCCTCGCTCTGTCTGTGAGTTCCTGGCTTTTGCTAAACGTTTTCATCGCGAGGAATCAGGCTTACTCCGGCCCTCGTGCCCTCGGCCGTTCGGGAGTGCGGGAATCGGGCTAAGCAGAGGTCCACATCCAACCGTTCTTGAGAGGCCACGATGAAGCAAACCACAAAAAGATCGATTCAGGCTCTGACGCTGTTCCTGCTGCTGGCAACAGCCAGTTGCTATGCGCAATTCACTGGTGGACTCCAGGGAACTGTGCAAGATCAAAAAGGAAACATCGTTCCGGCGGCCAATGTCACTTTGAACAACGTCGACACCGGCGTTTCGCAGACGGCGGTCAGCAACGCCACCGGAGTCTACCGTTTCGTCAGTGTGGCGCCAGGCAATTACATAGTCTCGACGACCGTAAAGGGATTCGCGCCGGCCTCGGTGTCGTTCAATCTTGCTACCGATGAGAATCGCGACGTTCCGCTGTCTCTCAACGTGGCGACCGTAGCGTCGACGGTAACGGTGACCACCGAGGCTCCGCTGATCGATACTTCGGATAGCCGCTTCGAGCAGACCCTGGATACCACTGCGGTGACAGATCTTCCTTTGGCGGGACGGAATCCAACCAATGTAATCGTTCTTGCACCGGGCGTGACGGGTACCGGAGGACAAAACTCTCCCGGTTCGAGCACATCCACAAACTTCGCTCCTGAGAACTGGGTCAACGCCAGCGCCAACGGTCAGGGCTCAACCGGCAACCAGTACATCGTGGACGGAATGGATATAACCAGCACGATTCGGGCTGGGGTATTGAATCTGACGCCCAACGCGGACGTGGTCCAGGAAATCAGTGTTCAGACCAACACCTATACCGTGGATTACGGTCGCGCGGCTTCGATCCAGACCGTGATGACGACCAAATCTGGGACCAACCAATTTCACGGCATCGCCAGCGAATATTACCAATATCAGGGGCTTGCAGCACGGGGCGAATTCGGCGTACCGCAGCCGACACCAGTCAATCCGTATCACGTCAACAATATGTCGTTTGCCGTGGGCGGCCCGGTGATTCCCCACAAAGAGTTCTTCTTCTTTGTTGGATATGAGCCTTACCTGTCGCTGGCCTCAAACGGCACCTCGCTACAGGGGTTTGAAGACCCGGCATTTACAGCCTTTGCGGAGTCTCAAGAACCCAACAGCCCCGAAGTCACATTGCTCCAAAAATACCCAGTCGCTCGCATGGTGAACGTGAAGCTTGCTTCCACGGCCGGTGATTTGTGGGCCAACACAGAACCAACACCGGCCGCGCAAGCGTCTTGCGCTTCCGGCATCGGGAATGTAACAGCTTACGACGGCATATCGGTTCCTTGTTCATTGCCGGTTTTCGACACCGGAAACTTCAACAGCTCCAGCTACTACAATGCCGAGCAATACAACATCCGTATCGACAAATACTTCAAGAAGGACCGCGCATACGGGCAGTTCTTCCGTGACACCATCAACAATGGCGGGCCCAATGCGCGTCCCGCTTTTTCGGAAACAGATAAGTACTTCACGTTTTCTCTGCAGGGCAATGAAACGCACACGTTCACGTCAAACACCTTGAACGAGGCGATGTTCGGCTACAACCGGATTGAAGGTATAGCGCCGGCGACTGGCTTGTACACCGTTCCGATTGTCAATGTGACGAACCTGGGGACGCCCTGGGGCGATGGATTTGCCGATGGCGATTACATCCAGCATAGCTATCACTGGCGGGACGTCCTGACGCACATTGTTGGCGTGCATAGCTTCAAGGCCGGATTCGAAGCGTGGCGCAGCAACGACATTGCGCTGTTTGCCGGCACCGAGGATCAGCCAAACTTCCAATTCAACAACATGATCGACCTGATCGCCAACAACCCATACAGCGAAACGGGAATTTCGTTCAACCCGGTGACGGGCGCATACGACCCGGCGAACTACGGCTACAAAACGACGACATTTGGCCTATTCGCGGAGGATACCTGGAAGGCCAACCGCAAACTGACCGTTAACTATGGCATTCGATACGACAACTTCGGCAATCCGTATGTGGCGCTGGCAGGAACCGTCTTAGCCAACTTCCATCTGGCTTCTGGATCGACGTTTGCCGAGCAGGTTGCCAACGGCGTCATGAAGCAGCAGTCCAATGTCTTCAACCACGATATGAATTGGGTTTTCAGCCCGCGTGGCGGCATAGCCTACGATCCATTCGGCAACGGAAAGTGGGTGGTTCGCGGCGGCTTTGGACTCTTCCACAACGAATTTACGCTGGGCAATGCAGAGAACGCATTGAAGGGCAATCCGCCCGGCTACATCGTGCCCACTTTCTATAACAATGGTTCCACTGCCACGCCAGTCTTCGGCTACGGAACACAAAACAAGGTCCCGTTTGGCTTCACCGCCCCCGCGTTCGTCGGCCAAACACTGGATGCAAAAGGCGGAATTGCGGGAGCACAGAATGGCGTGGGAGGGACGGACGCGGCCATGAGTTCACCTGGCAACCTTGATTGGTCGGCCGGAGTGGAACGCGAACTCGGGCAGAAACTTGTGGCCAGCGTCGGATACCAAGGATCGCATGGCTATAATCTGATCACGGCGGGCGGTAACGGGGCTAACACGGAGTTTGGCGTGGATGTGAACATATTCCCTGGAGATCTGATCGAGCACCCGGCGTTCAATTCCAGCGGGGTATGGACCGGAGACGGGATTCAAACCCGCCTCAACACTAGCTTTGGCGGCATCCTTTACGCATTCAACTGTTGCTATTCAAATTACAATGCGGTCTTCGTGGCGTTGAAGGGCAAGATAGGCGCTCATAGCTTCCTGACCGCCTCATACACCCGTTCAGCCTCGAGAGATGACTGGAGCAACTATCCCGAAGGGTATGTTGGCGGTGGTGGGACTTCGTACAATCTCAAGCAGTTTTACAGCCCTTCGCCCTGGGACGCGCCTAACCGTTTCTCGATGGGCATCAGCTACGACATTCCGGGCCTGAAGACAGGGAACGGTTTCACGCGGAGACTCACGAATGGCTTTAATTTGTCAGAGGTGACAATCCTGCAGTCGGGCAATCCGTTCTTTGTCTATACCAAAAACCCTCTGAGCCTGCTCGACACTACGGGCGTTACAGTAACGCAAGCTAACTATCAGAGTGAGCTGGCGGCAGGAAACATTACCTTCGCTCCCAACAGCGGCGACTACTCCGCGGACGGTAACAACATTGCTCAAGATAGCAACGTCGGAAACAATGTGCCGAATGTGCTGAACTATAGCCAGAAGACTAACCGGAAGGCGTATGAGTACACGGGCGTTGTCGACTCGGGCGTTGTTACACATTCACAATTCGCGCCCCCCACGTTTAGCGCCAAGGGCACGGAAGGCAACGAGAAAATAGACCAATTCTGGGGCCCCGGCTATGCGGACACTGATTTTACCGTGAAGAAAACGACAGCTATTGCTGAACACGTCAACCTGGAGCTTCGGATGGACGTGTTCAATCTATTCAACCGCGTCAATCTGACGGGAACCAACAATACCAACGATGGATCTGGGAACTTCAACAGTAATTACAACGATACGAGCGCCAACTTCGGCACCACCAACAGCACTTACTTCCCACGCTACCTGCAGCTTGCAGCCAGGATCAACTTCTAGGATCGACAGAGCACGGATGGCGCTCAGTTCCTCAAATCGGACCGCCACGCAGCAATTCGAGCAATGCAGACAACTGTACTGATCGCTTTGCGCGTGGCGTCACCTTGGGTTTCCTAACTGAATGCTTTCTTACGGTTGGCGATGGTGAGTTAAACTACTCGATCGCCATTCGAACTTTCCCAGGGCTTGGTCATATAGTTGGAAAAGCCCGCGAAATGATGACAAACGCACATACCGAATCGGACGTCCGGACCTGCACAGTCAAGCACGTGGCCACGCTGGCGGGGGGGAGCTAGCAACGGTATCGCGCGTCGTAAACGGTACTTGCAATGTTTCTCTCGAAGCAAGAACGAGAGTATTAACTACCGTCTCACGGTTGCAATATCGTCCCAATAGGCGCGCGCCAGAATTGGGGCGATCAAATGGAGGCATCCCCAAGAGGCGAAACGCAAGGACAAGGTGATTTGTGATCCTTGAGGTGATCGGCGTATAGCTGCCTGCGGTCTCGTCCAACGTGTTTGCCCGGAACAAAGCCATACGATGAACAAGCCTGTTACCAAGCTGTGCGCTGAACCGGAGAAAATCTCCCAGAGACGTCAATTGACCATGTATCAAGTCCCACCAACGCACTCCCAGAAGGAAATCATGTCAGGTACTCATCGAGCCCGGCTGAGTCTTGCTCTTTTGTACATGTTCTTACCCCTTGTTGCCCTCGCACAGAATCACGAATTAAGGAATGGCACAACAATTGTTTCGTTCGGACCGAGGGGCCTGGTGGCAATTGAAGACATCGCGTCGCGAGCCCAGGTGGAGATCAAACGGGATGCCTGGTCCCTTAGAATCGACGGCACTGCTTTGCGAAGCGAAGATTCGCAACCGGCACTCTTGAGGACAGGCAAAGACGAAGTCTCATATAACTATGAGGTCTCCCGATATCGGATTCAGGTGTCCTACAAGCTCGACGCCGAGTGGGGATTTGTCAGCAAACAAATCAAGGTACTTGTCGCTCCCAAGCCGAACTTCAGGGTGGACGAGATCGTCTCCTGGGATCTGGCGGTCGGGAATACAGTCACCTCCGACTATGTGCCGTCAAGCTACCTCCCACAATTCGGCGAGACAATCGAGCAAAGCCGCAATGCCCTTCCGGCGAAGGATTTCGGTGAGTTCCTGCGATTCTCAGCGAATGAGGGAGCGTTGCTGACGGTTCAGAATCCCTATCTCGTAGTAAAAAGGGATGGACAATCGGTGATCCTCGGTTATGCGCCGGACATGGAGTGGCAACAAGCCTGGGGAACCTTCGCGAGCGACCCGGCCTGCATCGGCGCCTATCGTCTGAGCGGCCGTCGCAAGTCGCGCGAGATGGTCACGGAATGGCATCTTGCTCCCGCCCAAGCACCGGATGATGGAATGGACGAGGCGGAGATCAATGCCTTTACCGCTTGTGTGCGCGCGTCTCTGATTAATCCGTCCCGAGCGCCCATTACCGTCGAGGTGGGCTGGACACTCAACGATTATCAGATTGATGTGGCCACGGAAGAAGGCAAAGCGGAGTACAAGAGCATCATTGACGCTGCGTCGGCACTCGGGATCAAGACCCTTCTTTATGGCCCAGGCAATTCCAAGCTTGCTGATCGTCTCCAGAGCACGGATTCCTGGAGGTGGGAATATGTTCTTTGGCTTAACCTGGGCGAGAAAATCCGTAAGGGTGAATGGGACTCTACCAGAGATCCGATTCCGTCGAGTGTCTCCGAGATGGTCTCCTATGCCAAACAGAAGAATGTCGCGCTCCTCGCCTATGTCTACCCGTCTGTTCCTTATGCGGCGAATCCATCCTGGCTGGTGACAGGAAATCCGAAGAGAGGCGACAGGTTCAGCTATGCCACGCTGGCCTCCCACGATCTGCAGGACTACCTGATTCGCAATTTGATCGCGTTCCAGAAGCGCACTGGAATCGCCGGTTATTCGTTTGACTATACCTGGCTGAATCTTCCGGGCAGCAGTAGTTATGCGCAATGGTACGGCTGGCGGAGGGTCATGGAAGCCCTCCGCAGAGCAGTGCCGTCTATCGTCATCGATGGACGGCAGTCCTACCAACAGTATGGACCGTGGAGCTGGCTGGCCGGCAGCTATCCTCATCCTACCGGAAATGATGAACAGCCGGAGAGCTTCAAGCCCTATCCGGATCTACATTTCGATCGTGTCTCTGCGGACAGAACGCGTTTCGTCAATTACTGGTATCGAAATTACCAGTTTGCACCGGAAGAGATCATTCCCGGCTACGCCACGCACCAGACCGAGCGTTCTCGGAATCGCATCGACGCAGACGGTCGTCTTGAGAGGGGAGAAATGATGTATACAAGGTATCGGCCGCGGGACTGGGACTACCTAGGCTACCGGTATTCTTTTATCTCATCCATCGCAACCGGAGGCTGGAACAATGTTGTGGATATGATTCCGGCGCGCGATCAGCAAGAGGCCAGATACTTCTCTGCCGAGGACAAGGCTTGGATTCGCAACTGGCTTGCCTGGACCGGGAAGAACAAGGAGTACTTGCTCAACACCCGCACGATTCTCCAGCAGCCTGCGATGGGCAATGTGGATGGCACGGCAGCAATTCTGGGAGATCGCGGTTTCCTGTTCCTCTTCAATCCAAATTACAAGCAGTTACCGGCAGAGTTTTCTCTTGACGAGACGATAGGCCTGGCGAAGGGAGAGAAGTTTCTGCTGAAGGAGATTTATCCCGAGAAAGGGCGCCTGCGAGGCAAGCCTGGGGTCGGCGCCTGGAGCCGAGGGGACTTGGTTCGTTTGATGCTTGATGGAACGAGTGCAACGGTGTTTGAACTGATCCCCGAGCGAGAAGTGGACCATGCCATTCTTTTCAATGCCGCAGCGTTGCACCCTGCGATTCGACCGGGCATAGAGCTGAGGGGAAGCTCCTTGTCGTTTGTGCATGCTGCCGGTGAGCCAGGCACTTTCCAAAAGCTTGGTGCGCTGCTCCCACCAGCTTCCAAGGTATCTAACGTAACCGTCAATGGAAGCCAGGTTAAGTTCACTCAGTCCGGAGGCTATGTCGAAACGCAGGTGCAATTCGAGGGAACACGGTTTGAGCAAGCTCAGGAAATTCCCGTTTCGCAGGGCAAAGACGGCTCGTTGAGAGGGACATTTGTGGTTCCAAAGCGGGTCCTGGAACAGTTGGCTGCTCGCAAGTTGAAATGGCCAATACCGTGGACGCAAGAAGACTACGAGTCAACTTGGCTCGCTCCAGAGCGACTATTGCTCTTCTTGCAGATAGCCGATGGGGACGAGTCCATAACAGGTACTGGCAAGCTGGATGGTCAGCCCCTTACGTTCCAATTTGCGTACAGCTCGAGCCGGGCCGATCGGCGCTGTTTTGTCGGCTTATACTCCGATCTCTCGAAGATAGCGCCCGACGTACAACATACTATTGAATTACACATGCCGCAGATAAAGCCGGGCCAGTTGCAGGGAGTGTTTTTTGACAATGTCACCCCTCAACTCACAGAGTCGCTCGCGCCTTAGAATGGACAACGAGGCGGCTTCGATCTACAGGGCTCAGTTCGGGATGAGGATACGAGAATGGAATCAACCGCCTTCAGTGGGTTTCGGTATCCAACGATGTATAGAATCTCCTGTTATACGCTGTCATTTGTCTTTTTGGTTCCATGTATGGCTTTTTGTCTGGCGCAAGGACCTGCTGCGCAGGACGAAGTCGGCAAAATCTCCGACGCACTGCGAAGCCGCAATTACACACAAGCGTTGACTCTGAGCCAGGCGGCATTGGCAAAGCGGCCGGACGACTGCAGAATCTGGACTCTTCGTGGAATGGCCACGGCGGGAACTGGTAATCTCCCTCTGGCGCTTGCGGCATACCAACATGCGCTGAAGATTGCTCCAAGCTATTTGCCGGCTCTCGAGGGAGCAGCTCAATCCGAATTCCAAATGGGTCACGATGCGGCAAGACCGCTGCTTTTGAAGGTATTAGTTCAGCGCCCAGAAGATCCCACTTCTCATGCAATGCTAGGTGTTCTCGAATACAGGAAAAAGAATTGCACCGACGCAGTCATTCATTTTCAACATGCCGCAGCGGTCACTGCGTCTCAGCCGGAGGCGCTCACAGAATATGGGTCGTGTCTCGCAATTCTAAACCGCGACGAAGATGCGGTTCTTGTCTTCGCCGAAGCACTTGCGCTGGATCCCACAAAGACCGAAGCTCGGTACAATCTCGCGCTTGCGCAGTTGAATTCCAAACATGCTGAAGATGCGCTGGCAACGCTCCAACCGTTGATCGAAGCGACGCCCGTTGATACTGAGGTGTCAATGGTTGCCGCCGACATCCTTGCCTCAAAAGGCGACATTGCTCGCGCTGTTGAACTGCTGCGCAAGGCAATTCTGGCATTCCCAAAGGATGTGGATGCTTACCTGCAGTTTGCCGCTTTGTCATACGATCACGCTTCCCCGCAGGTGGGAATAGACATACTTAATGCCGGCCTCACTCAGTTACCGAATGAGCCAAGGCTTTACCTCGTCCGGGGGGTACTGCAGACTCAACTCGGCGAATTCACATGTGCGGCGGAAGATTTCGAGAAGGCGAGTCGAATCGATCCACGCCTCTCGTTTCTTGGAATAGCCGAGGGGCTTGTAAAATCCCAGCAACACATGACGGCGGAGGCATTGGCCAAGTTTCGCGCTGCTGTCAAGGCCCACCCCAGTGAAGCGTATGCGCAATACCTTCTTGCTGAGGCACTGCAAGAAGATGGCCCGCCCGCAGGGAGCCCGGGTTATAAGGAGGAAGTGGATGCTGCCACCCGAGCAGTGGAACTTGATCCGCGCCTGGTTGCAGCCCACGACCTGCTAAGTGAAGTGTATTATGACAATGGACAAACGGACTTGGCTATTGAACAAAGCCACGCCGCACTGGCGCTCGATCCGAACGACCAGCAGGCCCTCTATCACTTGGTCGTGTCTCTTCGCAAAACGGACCGGAAAAACCAGATCCCCGTGCTCTTGAAACGGCTCGTCGAACTTCGCGCAAGCGAGGAGTCTCACCAAGCGACAAGTAGGGGTTACCGTCTTTACGAGGTTCCAAAATCGTCAAACCCAACGGCTCCATGAACTGGAGAATGTCAAGCGCTCCTCCTGGCCGGGAGCGGGCGAGTTTCAATCCCCGGAACTTCTACAATGAGCGGTGCTAAGCCCTCACTCATCATCACTGATGCCTCACCTCACTGTGGCCACCACAACGCCAAACGGAGGAAGTGACAGATGATTCAGTTCAATAGCCTCCATGCTTGCCTCAGGGGAGCGATAAAGTGGTTTGGCTGTCAAGGCATGGTCAAGGTTGACAGTCATCGTTCTTGCCTCTGCACTCATATTCAGTGCGACCAGGATAGTGGAAGCTCCGCTCTATCGCACATAGGCAAAGACCTTGGGGTTGTCTTCATTGATTGCCTGGTAGGTGCCGTTACGGAGTGCGGGCTCTGACTGTCGCAGGGCGAGGAGTCGCCGGTAGGTGCAGAGAATAGAGTCTGCATTCCTTTCTTCCGTGGCGACATTGTAGCTGGCGGCAGAGGAGGGAATCGGCAGCCACGGCTTCGGCGAGGTCGTAAAACCCGCGCCGGAGGAGCCGTTCCACTGCATTGGCGTGCGCTCGCCATCGCGACCCTTCTCGAGCGGCCAACCGAGTTTGCCGATGGGGTCGTGAACATCTTCAATGCGGACCGGGTCGGTAGTTCGCATGCCCAGCTCTTCCCCGTAGTACATCTGCGGGGTGCCGCGAGCAGTCAGCAAAAGGGTCGCCATCAGCTTGGCGATCTGATCGTTGTGGACTCCATCGCCATAGCGATCCCACTGGCGCCGCTGATCATGATTGCTGAAGAAGTACTGCGGCTGGCCATGCGCGCTGTTGGTCTCAATCTCGTTGAAGAGACGCCGGAACTTCGTGGCCGAAAGCTGATTGACGTCGGCGATCTGAAAGTCCATCGGGAGCTGAACCTCATTGCCGGTGCCGTAGAGCTCGGTCAGCTGCTGAATGTTGGGTTCATCGGCTTCGGTGATCAGAACGGGGTCGCCGGGGAATTGATCGACGACGGCGCGAATCTCTTTCAGAACGTTGCGAACCTCAGGCAAGTTATCCGTGTACTTGTGTTCGATGTTGCGATCGCCGTATGCGTTGGTGCCGGGCAGGTAGGGATCATCATGCAGGTTGGGGTCTTCGAACAGACGCGAGACGGCATCAATGCGGAAGCCTGAGACACCGTGCTTCATCCAGAAGCGCAATACATCTTCCATCGCCCGATGAACCTCCGGGTTGCGCCAGTTGAGGTCGGGCTGCTGCGGATAGAAGTAGTGGTAGTAGTACTGGCTGGTCGCAGGATCGAAGGTCCATGGCGAGTGGCCGAACCAGGACTGCCAGTTATTGGGCGGACCCAGCTTGCCGTCGGGACCGATCTTGCCGTCGCGCCAGATGTACCAGTCGCGCTTGGGATTGGTGCGGGAAGAGCGTGATTGCTTGAACCACGGGTTCTGGTTGGAGGTGTGGTTGATCACGTAGTCCATGATGACGCGGATGTTGCGCTTGCTGGCTTGGGCAACGAGGTGATCGAAGTCGGCCATCGTGCCATATTCAGGGTCGATGGCGGTGTAGTTGGCAATATCGTAGCCGTAGTCCACACCCGGCGAAGGATACATGGGAGTCAGCCAGATGGCACCGATGCTGAGGCTCTTCAGATAGTCCAGTCGTGAGGTGATACCGTTGATGTCGCCGATACCGTCTCCATCGGAGTCCTGGAAGCTGCGCGGATAGATCTCGTAGATCACGGCATGCTTCCACCAGTCGTCGTGTGGAACCGGCTGCAAGGCCGTCTGTTGCCCGACATCTGCAGCCGCAAGAAACAAGGACAGGGCGAATCGATACATGCGCAACATAGATCTCCGTTCGTCCAGCCAAGCACTGAGTAAGCTGGAAGAGATGGGATTTCACCGCGAAACAATACCGCCCTCTGGAAAAAGAACAAAGCTCGTTACAGCGTTTTCTATCGATGCCTAGGGTTGAGCAACCAGGCGGAAAGGCAAAAAGCAAAACAGGAAGAGGGAGCAAGCAGGGCCTTCAGGGCTTCAGGACCAGGCTTGCTCCGTTCTGGACGCTTTAGACACTGAGGCAAACCTTCCTTTCGGGTGGTAATTCCTCAGCGCCTGCGGACTTGAGCGACAACGTGGGACATCTTCCTAGAACAAGACCTTCAGTGCGAATGCGAGCTGGCGCATATTCACGTTGGGATCGAGTCCGATGATCTGGCCGACGGTTCCTGAACTGACCAGGCAGTCGATACAAGGACCGTTGGTCTCATTGCCTTCGGTTGGAATTCCCAGCGCAGCATGATTGAAGACGTTGAACGCCTGGAAATCAAACTGGCCCTTCACTCCTTCCCTGATCTGGAAGTTCTTGATCAGGGTCGCGTCTGCCATAAACTCACGCGGTCCGACGAACGAGTTGCGACCGGTGTTGCCGAATTGGCCAAACGCCGGTCTGCTGAATGGCCCGGAGGACGAGCCGTTGTTGGTAAGAGGAGCGACCGGTGTAAAGTACGTGACCGAGTGCGTGGAGGTGTTGAACGAGCCCGCGGAGAGGGGGAAGCTGCCGGCCGGGCCGTTGGGACGGCAGAGCACGCCATCGCTGACATTGTCGTCCACGTCCTGATCGGAGCTGCACTCGTTATAGGTTGGGGTGAAGGGAAGACCGCTCATCCATGATCCGTCGCCGCTGATCCCCCAGCCGCCAACTGCATAGTTAACCAGCCGGCTACTGTTATTCAGGAATTTTTGATTCCTGCCAAAGGGAAGATCATAGACTCCGTAGAGGTTGAAGACATTGGTACGGTTCAGGTCGTTGCGGGAGTACGTTGAACTCGGAGACCAGACGAAGTAGGTTGCCGAATTATTCATAGCTTTCGACCAGGAATAGTTAGCATTGAGGGTCAGACCGCTCGTGAAGTGCTGTGTCAGTTTGGTCTGCAACGCGTTGTAGTTCGCATGGGCCGACGGCGCTCCGCTGGTAAGAGTCGTGTTGCAGCAGATTACGCCGTCGTTGTCGAACTTGTTGAAGTAGGGCATACGAGCATCCTCATTGCCCAACTGTGCAGGAGTCGTGGGAACGATCGCCTGGTTCAGGTTGTACCCGAAAGTGCTGCCAGGGTAGGTTTTCTCGGCAAGGTTGCCGACGTAGGCCATCTCAGCAGTGGTCTGTGGGCCGAACTGATGCTGAAAGCTCACGTTCCACTGGTCAACTCTGGGAAGCTGAATGGTCAGAGGACGAATCGTGGGATAGCTGACGCCGTTCTCCAGGGGGATAAGGCCATTGGCTGGAACGACGGGAGGAGCAGGCAGGGACGGGCCGCTTGCCAGGGTAAAGACAGAACCACCGACTGAGCTTACCGGCGTCAGGCTCTGGGTTGTGTAGACGGGCGTGTTCTCTGTCAACGAGGTGCCGAACAGAGTACCGTAGAAGCCCTCTGAGTCATACATGATGGCAGCGCCGGCACGTAGCACCGTCTCGGGTGTCACTTGATAGGCAACGCCCAGGCGAGGAGAGAAGTTTTTGTAATTCATACTCTCGCCGCCGTTGGAGCCAATGCCGCCGACTCCGGCAACCTGTACAAAGCCTGTGCTCAGGTTGGTAAAGCCGCCGTTGCCCGTGCCGACTACCGTCTCCGGGAAGGTCAGCTCCCAGCGTAGACCGTATGTCAGCGTGAGCTTGGGCGTAGCGCGCCAGGTGTCCTGACCGTAGAAGGCCATGCGCTTCTGTCTGCTGGCGGCATTGTCGTCGTAGACGATAAAGCGCTGGAAGTTGCTGACATAGCCCAGCAGGGCAGTACCCAGATCGAGGCCGCCGTTGCCCGCCGCATTCTCTGTCGTGGCTTCGTTGAAGTTCAGCACACCGGTACGGTTGGTATCGCTCGCACTGCGTAGCTGTTCTGCAAAGCGGAGATCACCGCCGAAGCGGATGGTATGGTTTCCCGCAGTACGGGTCCAGTTGTTGGTGAACTGGAACTCCTTTTCGCTCTGGTTCAGTGGGCAATTACAGATCTGGGTGCCGTCGAAAGTGATGTTGGCGCCAAAGTTGGATAGGCTGCTGTTGGTAAACAGATAGTCCGGGTTACCGGAGGTGTCCTGCGTGCCAAGGTTCAGCCCCGGAATGCCCAGAGTGGTTGCGGGTTCGGTGCCGTTATCGTCCTTGTTCTGCTTCACCTGGTACTTGAGCAGACCGAAGCGGAAGTCAGTCGCCATTTTGGGGCTTACTGCCAGATCGAACCCAGAGGAGACGTTCTGATCCTGCGACCAGTCGGTTCCGGCAAAGTCTGCGCCGTCGAGACCAACGCCACCGGCTACGCCGAACACGTTCGCACCGCTCAGCGTGTAGCGAGCGTAGGAGTAACGTGCAAAGGTGTGCATCCTTTGGGTTGTCTGATCGTCCAGGCGAAGGTCAGCCTGATTGGCGTTCTGAGGGCCAAAGCCCGAAGCCGAGTAGTTGTTGGAGATTCCCGCACCCGGAACGTTCGGAGCAGGCAACTGCGAGAGCAGCGCAACAGCCTGGGAGGAAAGATTGCTCGCCGGAATGACGTTGTTTGCATACGCTGCTCCGGTCACCGGGTCGTATATCTGACGTGCGCCGCCGGCAAGATACTCGCTGAGATTGCACGTGGTGGAGCCCGGAGTGAGGCAGGTGCTGCGTACCAGGTCGGTGGGGACGTTCAGCAGGAAGCTCTGGCCGCTCCTCTGCCGGGTGCCCTGATAGTCTCCAAAGAAGAAGGTTCGATCTTTAATGATGGGGCCGCCGACTGAACCGCCGAATCGGCTATACAGGTTGCTGGGCAGGAACTTACCCGTCAACGGATCCGCCTGGAACTGAGTAAAGGGGTCGCGTGCCTGCTGAGCGTCGGAGTAGCGATCGAAGAAGACATCGCCATGGAAGCTGTTGCTTCCAGACCGCGTCTCCGCCGTGACGATACCGCCCGAAGCGCCTCCGAACTCGGCGTTGTAGTTCTGGGTAAGCACCTGCATCCCACCCACGGAGTCGAGCGTCGGGTTGATGACGATGATGCCCAGCACCGGATCGCGATCGTCGGTTCCATCCAGTATCCAGCTCTGGGTTCCGAAGTTTTCGCCGTTGATCGAGAAACTGGCCGAGCCTTGCGGATTCTGTGAAGCGCTGTTGCTGAAGTTCGCCTTGGTGGTCCCGGGCGTCAGCACCTGGACCTGCATAAAGTTGCCGTTCAGGTTCGGCAGGTCGGTGATGGTCTGCTGGTCGATGCGGTCTGAGACCTGCACAGCGTCGCTTTGCAATGCCGGGGGTGCGGCCGAAACGGTAACCTGCTGCGTGCCGCCGGCAATTGCCATGCTCTCATCGACCTTGGGGGCACCGTTGGCGACGACCTCGACGTTATCGGTCTCTGCGGCGGCAAAATTGTCGGCCTTGACCTTGACCGTGTACTTGTCGGGAACCAGGCGGTCGATCCGATAGTTGCCGCTTTCGTTGGTCAGCACGGTCTGACTGATTCCCTTATCGACATCGGTAACAGTAACGGTTGCATTGGGAATCGCGGCTCCACTGACATCGGTAACGGTGCCAAAGATAGAGCCAAAGACTGCCTGCGCAAGAACTTGCGGGGTCTGCGCACACAGAGTAAGGAGTAAGGGAAGCGTGTAAAGCCAGCTGCGTCTTTGAGTCATAGTGAGGTCCTCCAAAGTGAATCTCAGCGCGGGTCTGTTTCCTTTCTTTCAGGCACCTGGCCCAAAAGGATGGATCGATGCGGAGGGAGTGACGTTCTGGGCTAGCTTCACCTTCATCCGGCTCAATCTGGCCCTTGGGGGCCAGAACCTCATCGCTTGCAGGTTCGGAATTTAGAACGACTTTTTATACGAATCCATGCGAAGCTTTGGGAAGTCTCCGCTAAGTATGTTACGAAAGTCCTTTTGTAAGTAACTGATTACGCATAAGTTAACTAGTATGTTACCTAGACGTGTAACGTTGGTTACAGGTTGAATGGCACCATTTTGTTGCGATTTCCTCTCTGCCTGCTTTGATCAATGAGGCATCGACCTCTGTTCTCGGAACTTGCCCCAGGAGGATACTCCGTTGCCGGGCGCATAGGGGAAGAGCAGCGTCCCAACGCAAATCAAGCCATAAACAACACAAAATAAACATCTTTCCAACTCTAATGTCCCCAGCCACGGCCCCTCTTCTGGACGGCCACCTGCGGGAGAGGCTATCGTGAATTCAGCAGAAATAGTTGTGAAAAACAGCCGGAGCTTGGAATGATCTCGGGAGGTTCCGATGGACGGGGAGAAGATGCCCCCCCCATCAACATTCGCAGGATTGAGAGAATTACCCGTAGCCACATCTTTCAGGGCGCGGATGCGTTGTGCAAGCTGCTCTACTTCCTTGCCGAAAAGGCGAATATCGATGCGGAATACTCCGCCAAAGAGCATGAGATCGCCACGATTGTCTTTGGGCGCAAGGCGGATTTCGATCCCCGGACCGACTCCAGCGTCAGAGTGCAGGTCGCCCGGCTGCGCGCCAAGCTGATCGAGTACTACACCAGAGAAGGAGCCGAAGAAGACGTCCAGGTCGAGATCCCAAAGGGCGCATACCGGCTGCAATATGTCACCCACCCAAAGGCCGCTGAGCCTGACGATGTCTTAAGCGAACGAGAGGTCGAACGATCGGCCCTGGTTCCAGGTTCCCCTCTATTATCAGTTCCAGGTTCTTCTCTATTCCCATCAGCTGAAGCTGCTGGCAGCAAACCGCCTGGGAGCCAGAAGCTCAGACGCCGGTTTGTCCGATGGCCGGTGTTTGTGCTTGTGCTGACGGCGCTCTTGCTCGGTAGCTTTCTGGGCCGGTACAGTATTCGCGCGCACTCCTCGACCACCGAAGTAAAAGCGATGCCGCCCGACTCCGCGCTCCGCACCTTCTGGCACGTCTTCGCCGTCGATCCGAAGCAGACATGGGTGATCTTCAGCAACGCCCGATTCGTGGGCAATGCGGTCGGCGGATTGCGCTACTTCGACCCGCGACGCGATACGCCCGAGAACACCCATGCGTTTTACACCGGCGTCGGCGAGGTGATGGGGGTGCATCTGCTGGATCAGATGTTCACCGGCTTTGGACGGTCGATCCGG
Organism: Occallatibacter sp.; assembly: GCA_036519195.1. GTDB lineage: Bacteria > Acidobacteriota > Terriglobia > Terriglobales > Acidobacteriaceae > Telmatobacter. Next base: position 53,013 of record DATDLS010000054.1, read on the forward strand.
GTGAAGCGCAGCGCTCTGCTGTCGCTCGAAGATGTGAAGGATACGAACCTGATCTTTCTGGGCGCGCCTGTCGAGAATCTCACCTTGGCAAACCTAGCCACCCTCCACAGCTTTCAGTTCCAGGAGATCTCCTCCGGTGTGCGCGAGGGCCAGGTAGAGATTCTGAACAAAGAGCCTCGGGCTACCGAACAGCCTGTCTACATGATCTCAAGCGTCCCCTTGAAACCCCTGGTCGATGACTACGCCGTCGTCGCCATGCTGCCGGGAATCACTCCTTCGCATCGCATCTTCGTCGCCGCCGGAACCACAACGATCGGCACCCAGGCCGCGGTCGAGTACGTCTGCAACCCGGATGGCGTAGCCGACCTCATGAAGCAGCTTGGCCGCTCCGGCACTGAGCAACCCTTCGAAGTACTTTTGCATGTCACCATCGTGAACGATGTGCCCATCGAAACCAGGATCATGATCGTCCACAAGCCGCATTTAGGATGATCGTATGGGGCGCATGACCTTGATGTCTGATCGCTTTCTTGAAGAACGCCTTGGCTGCGGCCACATTGCGCCGCTACAGGCACCATCGTCCAGTAGACTTCACTTCATGTTCTTCCGCACCCTATTCCGCTCAGTCGTCGTCACTTCTCTGCTATCGCTTGCCGTCGCTTCCGGCCAGGAACTCAAGCTCATCAACGGTTACGAACCCAAGTGGTGGAAGGAAGCTGTTGTCTACCAAATCTATCCCCGCTCCTTCAAAGACTCGAATGGCGATGGTATCGGCGACCTGCCCGGCATTTCCTCGAAGCTCGACTACCTCCAGAAGCTTGGTGTTAATGTTATCTGGCTCAGCCCCCATTTCGACTCGCCAAATGCAGACAACGGGTATGATATCCGCGACTACCGCAAGGTTATGAAGGAGTTCGGCGACATGGCCGACTTCGATGCTCTCCTCGCCGGTATCAAGCAGCGCCACATGCGCCTCATCATCGACCTCGTCGTTAACCACACCTCGGATGAGCACAAGTGGTTCGTCGAGTCCCGCGAGTCAAAAGACAATCCTTACCGCGACTTCTACATCTGGCAGCCCGGCCACACTGCTCCCGATGGCACTCGCACGCCGCCCAACAACTATCCTTCCTACTTTTCCGGCTCTGCGTGGACGCTCGATCCGAAAACGAATGAATACTACCTCCACTACTTCACCGCCAAGCAGCCAGACCTCAATTGGGCAAACCCTAAAGTTCGCGAAGAGGTCTTCTCGTTGATGCGCTTCTGGCTCGATAAGGGCGTCTCCGGCTTCCGCATGGACGTCATTCCGCTCATCTCAAAGCCCACCGGCATGCCCGACCTCACCGCGGAACAGCTCAAGGCGCCGCCTAACGCCTACGCTAACGGCCCTCATCTTGCCGAGTACCTCCACGAGATGGATCGCGAAGTCCTATCCAAGTATGACGACATGTCCGTTGGCGAAGCCACTGGCACCACTCTCGATCAGACCAATAAACTGGTCGACGACCGCCGCCATGAGCTCAACATGATCTTTAACCTTGACGCCATCAAGCTTGGCCGCTCCGACTTCGGCCTCAGCCAGCTTGGCCCGTGGTCGCTGCCGGAGCTCAAAGCCATCTACGACGATCACGCCCGAATTCTGACCAAGCATGATTGGGACACGGTGTTCCTATCGAACCACGATAATCCTCGGATCGTCTCTACGTTCGGCGACGACTCCCCGGCCATGCGGGTCCCGTCCGCGAAGCTCTTTGAAACCATGATTCTGACGCTGCGCGGCACTCCGTTCATGTTTGAGGGTGACGAACTCGGCATGACCGATTTCCCCTTCAAGACGCTCGCCGACTATGACGACATCGCCGTGAAGAACGCCTACAAGGCGCTGGTCGACACCGGCAAGATTCCCGCCCCCGCTTTCCTCGCCGCCGAGGCGAAGGTCTCCCGCGACAACGCCCGCACCCCAATGCAGTGGGACAGCACACCCCAGGCTGGATTCACCACCGGGAACCACCCGTGGCTTGCCGTTAACCCCAACTACAAACAGATCAACGCCGCCCAGGAGGAGTCCGACCCTGCCTCCGTTCTCAACTACGTGCGCGCCCTAATTGCGCTGCGTGCTCACAGCCTCGCCTTCGTCTACGGCGACTTCGAAGACCTCGATCCCCGGCACCCCCACATCTTCGCCTACACCCGCACCCTCGGCAGCGAGAAGTACCTCATCGTTGAAAACTTCAGCTCAAGTCCGGTCGCTTACACGCTGCCGAATGGCCTCAAGGCGGCAAGCCTCCTCCTCTCCGACATTCCTGGTTCCCAAGAAGCCAACGTCTCTACTCTTACCCTCGCGCCATGGGAATCGCGCATCTACAAGCAGTAGCCTCGCTGTCACATTTCCCGGGCTCTGAAAAGCAGATAAATTTATCGCCCATATTGCCGAGGCCATTGGCCGGAGAGCCCCCGGCGTTCGCAAGTCTCCCGATGCCAGCAGCTTGCAGGGAGAACTCCGCTGTCTTTATCGGATCTGGGTGGCCCTGTTTGAGCTCTACGCCGGCGACAAGACGAATGTTCGCATCTTTCTCAATGCTCCCAACCGGAATCTTGAGAACCAGGCCCCTATCGAGTTCATCCAGAATGGGGCTCTCACCCCGCTGGAGCTTTTCGTTGACGCCATGAGCGCCAGGCAGCCAGGCTAACGAGTCGCAATTGCATTCGATCGAGAAAATCATCGCCGTGCTGGAGTGCGCTCCACTGACCGC
>DATDLS010000055.1:0-2004 GCA_036519195.1 Occallatibacter sp.
TCCGCTTGACGGCGCAGGCGGCAAGCTTGATACGACAGTCAGCAGTCCCATTCAGGTGCATGGCATCACCAAGGTGCCGGCGAAGCGCGCCCCGGCGCTGGGAGAACACAACGAGGAGGTTCTCAAGCAACTCGGGTTCAGTGCGAGCGAAATCGAGGCGTTGCACGCGAGCGGCGCCGTGCCGACAAAGAAGGGACCCGCGCGAGCGGCCGCCGGATAGGCGGCTCGCCAAATAGGAGCGCCGAAAGTGTCGGCTAACGACTCGCACAGTTAGGCACGCTGATAAGGAGAGAAAAATGCTCGTTTCCACCCGCGACCAAGTGAGCGATCCGCAAGACACTGTGGTCTCCGCGAATGGCGATGCCAAATTGCGCCACACCATGGCTGTGCTCGAGGAGTTACTCGCCCAATCGATTTATCTGCGCGACCTGTATAGGAGTGCGCGCTGGCAAACTGCCGCTATTCAGTATCGTCGCTTGCATCAGCTGTTCGATCGTCACTTCAAAGAGCAGCTTCACCTCGTGGATGTTGTCATTGACAGGATTCGAACATTGGGAGGAGGGCGCCAAATATTCGCGCGGAACGATCATCAAGGAACCCGGTTCGCCGGTGCGCTACGAGGTAACAAGGCGGCGGCCCACTTGTTGAACCAACTGCTGGACGCACATGAATCCGTGCTGAACACCGGTCGACCGAACGGATCCGCGATGAATTCTCAAGGGGTGCACGACTTCGCACTGGGCCAAGTTGTACTGACCAACGATGCGCAAAGCTCGTCCATCAGTGACGAATTGGTGGACTGCCAATCCGGGCAAGTATTTCTTAAGCTGAGTCCGGGCACGGCACTTGACTGCGAGTAGCAGGCGGCCGATTCTCCCGGCCAAGTCGCACAAAGCACTGCGGACGAAATCCATGGACAAGATCATAAATGGCCGAGCAGATACCGCAGTTTTCAACCACCGTCAGGCTCTTCATATCGTATTTGCATCGACGAGCGGCCATACCGAATACGTCCTCGATACGCTAGCTGGGTCTTTAAGGGAGTTTGTGCCGGAATGGGACATCGAGAGGAGGATGGCGGAGAAAACGCAACCACTGGATTTGTTGCAAGGAGATATTCTTTTGCTCGCGTCCTCGACCTGGAACACAGGAGGCATCGAGGGACAACTGAATCCACATATGGAGGTGTTGCTGCAAGAGCAGGCAAAGGATGTGGATTTAGCGGCTAAACCGTGCGCATGCATCGGGCTCGGCGATCATCGCTACTTTTATTTGGCTCGCGCGGCGGATCGTTTGCAGCGTTATGTAGAGACGCATCACGGCAAGTTGATTCTTCCCACACTAAAAATCGTCGACGAGCCCTACGGCCAGGAGGAAACGGTGAGAGCGTGGGCAATGCAGTTGGTCAGTGCGGCGCAGCAGCGGAAGGGATCTTAGGTGGTGCATCGTATATCGATCAAAATTGTCGGCGCTTCCGGGCAAGGTCTCAATTCCATCGGCGCGATTGTCGCCAAGGGTCTGAAGAGAGCGGGGTACTGCGTGTTCGGTTACCGTGAGTATCCATCCCTCATTAAAGGAGGACACGCGAGCTACCAACTCGATGTTTCGAATCAGCGCGTCCAGAGTACCGACACGAAGGTGAACGTGCTAGTCGCCCTCAACCATCATGGGCTCGAACTGAACATGGAGGAGCTGAAACCGGAGGGAGTTTTGCTGCACGTGACGCCCGGATGGCAGTTTCCGGAACATCATCAAAAGCTGATTCAGGAGCGCAGACTCCGAGTCATCTGTTTTCCGATCGATGCGGTGCTCAGTCGCCTCGGCGCCAAAGCGATTCTCTCCAATGTGCTGCTTACCGCGTTCCTCTGGTCCATGTTTCGTCTAGACGTCGAGACGTTGAAGTCTCTCGTGGGGGAGAAATTTGCGAAGAAGAAAGCTCTGCTGGAGCTCAACATGCGATGTGTCGATGAGGGGTATGCCTTCCTGGATCCGCAGGAAGGAAAG
>DATDLS010000056.1:0-5619 GCA_036519195.1 Occallatibacter sp.
GGAAAACAATCCGAGCCCCAGCGCCCGGTCACGCGGGCAGAATCCGCTCTGGCATGGCTTACAGTGATAGTAAGCGCGCCCGAGCCGCAATGGCCCCAGTACGCTTTCGAAGGTCTTCTCGTGACGGCCATGATATTTGGCAGGCCCTCCGCAGGAACAGGGCAGTTCCGGTCCCGCATAATCGCTGGTATCAGCGTTGAGCCGTTGTTCCAGAGCGCGCGCTGCCAAGCCTAAAGCCTGCCGCCGAACCGCCATCTCCACCGCTTCGAAGTCAAAGTTAGAGATGGACTGTCGACCTAAGAACGCTTCGATTTCCTGCCGGATCTCGCTTTGAAGGCTCGTCTGAAGCCCTTTTTTTCGGCCTCCTCCTCTGAGGTGACTCTCGATCCCCGCAGGCGGGCAGCGCATAACTTCTCACTGGCCTCCACCAAAGCATGTACTTGGTCTCGAAACCGTTTGTAGGTGGCAATCTGTTCCTGTGTTTCTTCGACTGCATCCTGGGGGATGATCTTCGTCTCTGTCTTGCCCGATACCGAGTGGGTTAAAGACCAGCTTGGTCCATGGCCGGGATCTCCTGGCTGGGCACACCGACAGCCTGGCTTCCCGCATCGCCGATACCGTTCGACAAGCGATCCTGGCCGCATATTGCCCACCGTCGCCAATCCCGCCTTCAGTTCTGCTGCCCTCTGCTCAAGCTGCTGAACCGTTTCCTTCTGCATCGGTTCACCTCTTGTCTGACAGTGTACTACGCTGTCAGAAATTGATGCAAATCCTCGGACATGGCCGATTTTTCCTTTTCTCGACGTGCACCCCTCGGTTTCACGGCTTTTGACATCCCCAAAGCCTTTGGGTACACTCAATAGATGTGTCCGGGGTAAGAGTCCCGGCAGTCATAATCACCACGGTTTCTGAGCCCGTTCGATTGGGCTGGTTGCGGCAAACAAAGAGACTTTGCCAATGCAGCCGGCGCATCCGGGTTTCCGCCCCAGGCGGACTGGCAGGGACGGTGGGAGACGAGGAAAAGAATGGCAAGAAAAGACTCGAAGAACATTGTGAAGGCGCGCGCGGCTGTGACCAAGCCGGTGTATCCGCTGCCGGAGGCCGTGGGGCTTCTGCAGCAGGTCAAGTACGCCAAGTTCGATGAAACCGTCGATTTGACCATGCGTTTGGGCGTGGATACGCGCCACGCCGACCAGATGGTGCGCGGAACCGTAGTTCTGCCGCATGGGCTGGGCAAGACAAAAATCGTGGCGGTGATCGCCTCGGGCGATCGCCAGAAGGAAGCCACTGCGGCCGGCGCCGACTTTGTGGGCGGCGAAGAGATGGTGGAGAAGATCCAGAAAGAAAACTGGACCGCGTTCGACGCGCTGATCGCCACCCCGGACATGATGAAGGTTGTGGGTCGTCTGGGCAAGGTGCTCGGCCCCAAGGGCCTGATGCCGAATCCGAAGACCGGACCCGTGACCCTGGATGTGGCCTCGGCTGTCAAAGAGATCAAGGCCGGCAAGGTGGAGTTCCGCGCCGACAAGACCAGCCTGGTGCATGTTCCGGTGGGTAAGCTGAGCTTCGACCCGCAAAAGCTGGTGGATAACGCAACCACCGTGATTGGGGCCATTGTGCGCTCCAAGCCTTCGGCGGCCAAGGGCAAGTACATCAAGAGTGTCACGCTGAGCTCGACGATGGGCCCCGGAGTGCCGCTGGATTCTGCGGTTGCCGACGCGGCGGGCAAGCACTAGAAGCAGGGGTCAGAGACCAGGGGCCAGGGCCAAGCCAATCAGGTGCGGCTGGGTAGCTTCTCCGGTCCCGTCAGAAGATTCCGGGTTACAGAAGTTGAACCAGTGCGCCCTACAAGCGGGCGCGGGAGAGGGGAGTCAGGAGCGAGAGTCTTGGTGAAGGCGAGGTGCCGATCCCAGATCCTTGAGTTCCCTGATCCTTGGTCGTAGCGGAGCGAAGAGATGGCGATTTCGAAGACGAAGAAGAATGAGAAGGTCGCATTGCTGGCCAGTGAGCTGGAAAGCTCGACGACGGCGATTGTGGGTACGTTCAGCAAGCTGACTGTGGCCAAGGATTTTGAACTGCGCAAGGTGATCCGCGAGGCGGGTGGCAGGTATCGCGTGGTGAAGAACAAGCTGGCGGCTGTTTCCGGCAAGGGCACGCGGGTCGAAGCCGCGCTCCAGGGCCTGAAGGGGGTCAACTCGGTGGCGTTTACCTCCGGCGACCCGGTGGCTCTGGCCAAGGTGTTTGCCAAGTGGGCGGGCGATAACGCGGAGTTCACCTTCAAGCTGGGCATTGTGGACGGCAAGCTGCTGAACGTTGCCGAAGTGAAGGCGCTGGCCACCATGCCGGGCAAAGAAGAGCTGTTCTCCAAGCTGCTGTTCCTGATCAATGCTCCGGCGCAGCGGTTGGCAACGGTTCTGAATGCCACCGGACGCGATCTGGCCGTGGTTCTGGGCCAGGGCGTGGAGAAGGAAAAGTTTCACGCTGCCTAGGCAGTTGTAAGGATCTGTGGCTCCCCTTTTTGAGCGACACTCAGTTCGCGGGGCGGGGCGCCCAGAGCGATCATTTCACGGGATTTGGCCGTAAAGCGGGTTGAAAGTGCGCGGGTCTGGCGCATCGGAAACTTTCCTCCCGGGAGCAAGGCCGGCAACAGAAATATCAAACGATTCTGAATGGAGAAGAAAACATGGCGGATCTGGCGCAGTTGGAAGAGCAGATTGTATCGTTGAGCCTGCTGGAAGCAGCGGCTTTGGTGAAGAAGCTGGAAGAGCGCCTTGGCGTCTCGGCAGCGGCAGCGGCCCCGGTGGCTGTGGCGGCTGGCGGCGGCGGCGCGGCGGCTCCGGCGGCAGAAGAGAAGACCGAATTCCAGGTCATTCTCAAGGACTTTGGTGCGAACAAGATCAACACCATCAAGGCCGTTCGCGAAGTGACTTCGCTCGGTCTTAAGGAAGCCAAGGACCTGGTCGACGGAGCTCCCAAGGCGCTGAAGGAAGCGGCGACCAAGGAAGAGGCCGAGACCATCCGGAAGAAGTTCGAAGGCATTGCAACCATCGAAATCAAGTAGTTACGAGTCAGGCAGGCAGCGCGCTCGGGGGTTGGTCCGCGGATGCGGGCCGGTTCCCGGGCGCTCCAGTCCCCGGGCACTTGCAAGCACGGCTGGGACGCGCTAAGATATCCATTGCGCGTCTTTCCGGCTCATTCCAGCTTTTCATGGAATGGAGCGGAGCTGGACGGCGCGTTCTTGAAAACAAGTGGAGCGTCAAACAGGCGTTTGGGCGCCAAGGCGGAGCCAAGCACTCTGGCGGCAGCGACTCTGAGATGACGAAGTGTTTTAACGTCAACGAGATGCCTTAGAAAGGGTTGGGCTCAAGTTGACGGCTGGCGAGCAAGCAGCAGAAGCGAGTTTGGGATCGGCGAGGGTAGTGATAGAGAATTCGGATGGGGCACAGGCAAAAGGTCCGCGCTCGTGAGGCATTGCGTCCTTACGAGCTTTTCGTGTCTCCCGCTGGCAGCAGGAATGGGTCGTCTTTCCCAAACCCTGCCGGAAGCGCAAAAGTAGTACCGAACGGGCTTGCCCGTTGCGCTTGTCTTTCCTTCGATTGTGCGCAGTCTAGCGCACTTGCCCGATCAGGGGCAATGCCCAAAACGAGCTATCTGCCGTAACTCTCCCGGAACATGCCTGGCACGCAGTAGGTCCTGGCACGCCTGTACAGATGGTCTAAGGCGCGCCGGGGTTGCATGGTGAGGGACTGGGGTGTAGAGCCGTTTCCAGTCTAGAGTTTTTCAAGTTTCTTTTACCGTAAACAGCCGTTGCCCTGAGACTCGGGCGGCGGCCCGGGGCGGCCTTGGATGGTTTGAGGCCGATCCGGAGTGACGAGCCTCAGGAGTGAACATGCCTAACGAGAAGCGCGCAATTCGCAGCCGGCTCGATTTTTCCAAGATTCCTACCGCAACCCAGATTCCCAACCTGATTGAAGTGCAGCGCCGCTCCTACGAGCGTTTTCTGCAGATGGACAAGCTGCCCAACGAGCGCGACGACTCGGGCCTGCAGTCGGTGTTCGTTTCTGTTTTTCCCATTACGGATTTTCGCGGAATCTCGCAGCTGGACTTTGTCGATTTCTCGATCGGCAACTGGGAGTGCAAGTGCGGTCACCTGAAGGGGCTGCATCACCTGCGCACGGCCTGCGTGCATTGCGGCGCGATGGTGATTACCGACCCGTTCCTTCCCGGCGATGTGCTTTGCCAGAAGTGCGGCACGTACAACAAGAACACGCCCGACTTCTGTAACAAGTGCGGCGACCCGGTGAGCCTGCAGCTGAAGTACGACCAGCAGGAGTGCGAAGAGCGCGGCATGACGTTCTCCGCCCCGCTGAAGGTTACGGTGCGCCTGACCATCTATGAGAAGGACGCGGAGACCGGCAACAAGACGATTCGCGACATTAAAGAGCAGGAAGTCTTCTTTGGCGACATTCCGCTGATGACACCGAACGGGACCTTTATCGTGAACGGGACCGAACGGGTCATCGTGTCCCAGTTGCACCGCTCGCCCGGCGTCTTCTTTGAGACGGCCAACAATCGCACCTACTTCCTGGGCAAGATCATTCCCTATCGTGGATCGTGGGTGGAGTTTGAGTACGACCAGAAGAACACGCTCTACGTTCGCATTGACCGCAAGCGTAAGTTCCTGGGTACCATCTTCCTGCGCGCGCTCGGTCTGCGTTCGGACGAAGAGATTTTGAAGACCTTCTATACAGTCGATCGCATCCACGTGGTGGACGGCAAGCTGCACTGGGCGATTCAGCAGGAGGTGGGCAAGTCGACGCACCTGCAGGGCGCCAAGCCCGCGCACGCGGTGCTGCATAACGGCGACGAGATTGCGCACTCCGGCCGCAAGATCACGGCGCACACGCTGAAGGCGCTGCGCGCCGCAGCGATTGAGAGGGTCGAGGTTGAACAGGCCGAGCTCGATGGCGCGCTCACTGCTGCCGACATCATCGATCTCAACACCGGCGAAGTGATTGTCGAAGCCAACGTCGAGCTGACGGCCGACCGCCTGCACAAGGTGCTGTCGAGCGGCGCGGCGAGCTTCGAGGTCTTCTTCCCCGAGCGCGACGACGTAGGCAACATCATTACCAACACCCTGAAGCGCGACTCGGTGCGCAAGCCCGAAGAAGCGCTGATCGAAATCTACCGCAAGCTGCGCCCGGGTGATCCGCCGACCCTGGACACGGCCACGGCCTTGTTTGAAGGCATGTTCTTCGACGCGCGCAAGTACGACTTCTCGCGCGTGGGCCGGCTGAAGTTCAACATCAAGCTCTACGAAAACCAGGACGCGACGGGGCTCGATCATCGCACCCTGACGCCGGAAGATTTCTACGCGACGATTCGCTACCTGCTGAAGCTGCGCCGCAACATCGGCATGGTGGACGACATCGATCACTTGGGCAACCGCCGCGTGCGCGCTGTGGGCGAGCTGATGGAGAACCAGTTCCGCATCGGCCTGGTGCGCATGGAGCGCGCCATCAAGGAAAAGATGAGCGTGTATCAGGAGCTTTCGACGGCCATGCCGCACGACCTGATCAACGCCAAGCCGGTGATGGCGGCCATCCGCGAGTTCTTCGG
>DATDLS010000057.1:0-18821 GCA_036519195.1 Occallatibacter sp.
TTTTTGCTCTTGCTGCTGACCACATCGGGAAAATAGATTGCCCATGCCTTGGAAAACTCATCGAGAGACGCGGCGAAGCCGCCTCCATCCATCACCTTCAGACCAACACGACAAGCTGACACGATCGTTTCAGCAGAGTGCACGTCAGCACAGTCAGGGCCGGTCGCAGAGACGCCGGCTGTGACACCATGTCACTTCGTGGAATGCCCTCGATGGCCAGCTTGTAGAGTGCTCATGGAAATCGCATGAGCATGCCTTGTTGCTGAACTTGATTCTTTCTGCTCACAAAAAAGTTCCAAGCAACGGACCCGAGAGTTGGAATCGCACTTGAGTCGCCCAACCAGCCGCTTTGTGGTGCAGTTTCGGCCTGCAAAGCGACCACCACCGCTCCAAGACTGCCGTTTGCGATTTTCCTCTGCCGTTTGTGTTGCCCCTGCTGGTAGGGAACGGTGCTTGTCTTTGGCGATTAAGTTGGTTATTCTTCTAGATATGGTAGAGATTCTTTCCTGTTGTCGCTGCGATCGGATGCCTATGCGCCTGCAGCGAACTTGGGTTTGAGTCGACGACGACATCCAAAGTATTCACGCTTGCCCGCGATAGAGCCCCATACCTGTCGCGGGCTTTCTATTGCAGAAACGAAGGGGAGATGATCAATAAATTAGCGGTAAAGAAGACTAAGGCGCAGCGCTTTGAGCAACTAATCTGGGCGACTGCAGCCATTGTGATGTTGGCTGCAGCTCTGCCAATGACGGCACAGGACGACATAACCACGCAGAACGCGGCCAGCGCGGTGGACGGAGGCTGGATCACCGGGCCGGCGTCGAACCCGCTGAGCCATCTCAACGGGCCGGCCTTCCGGACCGATGCCTTCCTCGAACGCTATGATTTTCACGACTTCGCTCCGATTACCCTCCTGGATGCGAGCCTGCCACACTGGGTTTCCCTCCAGGCGGAGGAGCGCTATCGTTTCGAAGCAATCGACAACGCCAACTTCAAGGCGGGAAGCAACGACTCGTATGAGCTGAACCGCTTTCGGCTTCAGGTGGATGTGAGGCCGAATTCGTGGATCCGCGTGACCGGGCAGATGCAGGACGCGCGGCCGTTCTATGAGAATGGGCCCCTTGGTCCGCCGAACGAGAACCGCTGGGACCTGAAACTGGCGTACGTGGAAGTGGGCGATCCGGAAAAGCACTGGTTCAGCCTGCGCGTGGGGCGGCAGATCATCAACTACAACAACACGCTGATCGCCAACTCGGAGTGGCGGGACCAGGGACGCTCCTATGACGCAGCCGTCCTGAATCTCGAGAGCAAGCGCGCAAGTGTCGGGATTTTCGCGGCGTCGGCGGTGGTGCCAGAGGCCACGGGCGTGAGCCCTCATCAGGAGGGAAACAATATTTATGGTGTCTACGGCAGGATCATCAATCCATTTCCACATGCGAGCCTGGAACCGTTTGTTCTCTGGCGCGTGCAGCCGGCCGAAGTGGTCCAGCCGGCTCTCGCGAAGACCACCGGCAAGGAGAATGAGTGGGCCTATGGCGCGCGCCTGAAAGGGCGGGCTGGTTCGCCGCTGGATTACTCGGGCGAACTGGTTGTGGAGAACGGTACGGTGGGAGCCGACCCGATTCGCGCCTGGGCCGCTAGCGAGGGAGTCTCTTACGGGTTTACCTCGTCGCGTTGGCGGCCACGCATCTTTGCGCAGCACGATATTGCGTCAGGGAACAGCAACCCGTCCAACAGGCAGCATAAGACCTTCGACACACTGTACCCGACCGCGCACGACCGCTTCGGCATTGTGGATCAGTTCGGCTGGCAGAACATAGACGCGGTGCGGGCCGGTGGAACATTCGAGCCGCACCGCCGCTTGAGCGTGAGCGCGCAGGGGCTGGACTTCTGGGCGGTTTCCGCGCTCGACTCCGTGTACAACACCTCAGGCAGCGCCATCGTGACCAACAAAGTGAACTATGGCAGGCATATCGGCGCGGAGGGCGACGTCTACACCTGGTACGAACTCAACCGGCACTTCAACCTCGGCGGCGGCTACGGGTTTTTTGGCGGTGGGGATTTTCTCTCCCACATTACGACCGCTCATAACTATTCCTATTCGTACATTGCGTTGAATTTCAAGGACAACGGGAAGAAGGCGAAGGACTAAAGGGGCGGCGGGTGACGCCGCCCCCAGGTAACTCAGGGCCCGAACCAGGCTCTAGCCATTCAGGATTCGGCTTGCTCTACCCGCCCAATGGAGCGGGACATCTTCGGCCCTGTCGCTCGCACGGAGTGCTTCGGGAGTTCTGATCTCGGATACTGTCTGAGTGCCATGAATTGGGTTTTGCGGGGGGGGCACCTGGTTCTCAGATCGGCGATGTCGTCATCGTTGACTACGATAGAGCTCGGATATAGCCCTCGACAGGGTGACACGGTGCACATGACCGATCGCCTGGATTCAAGCTGCCCGCAAGGATTTCGAGAGGTTTTCAACGGATGCTCAGTCTATCTGTCTGACCGCTCTCACAATCGCCGCCCAAGGTGGAAAGGCAGACATCGCCAAACCGCTGCTGGGGGATCGGAAGTGGCGTCCCTGAAATTGCTTTGCCATTGCGCGGCGATCCCCATCGGACACGGTTTGGATCCGCTCTATGAGCAGAAACGCTTGATAGTCACAAGCCATGACGCCGACCGCGTGAAATTCCAAGGATGCAGTTTGGGCTTTCGATTGAAGATGTGCATCAATGCTGCTCACATTCGCCCTGGTCCAGACCTGTAGCGGGCTGGCCGCATACGGCCTCTTCCGTGAGAGCGTCTAGGTCGAGGAAAGAGGGCCAGAGCGGAGGTTGGTAGGTTGCACTCTGCTCAAACTGGAGATCAGCAAGGCGACGTCGCCAAAATGCAGCCTTCAATTCCGCGCGTCGAGCTTTCGCTTCGAACTGTTTCACCTTTGACTTTGCCTGACTAAGGCGTCGGCGCCGTTTGCGCTCATCCTCCGTTAGCACTTGATCCCTCCCTGTTACTCACAGGATAAACGGATCGAGCACTCGCGCGGTGGGGATTCGCTGATTCTGCAAACAGACCAGACAGCACGCAGAACTAGCCCAAGCAAGACAATAAGTTAGCACAACGGTTGTTGGTTCGGGACCAGGAGGCGGCCAGGGGTCGAATCCCGTCTCCTAAGCAAACGGTTTGAAAGGCTGGACGCAGCTCATTTATCCGCACTCTGAGGACGAGCAACTTCGCCTTTCCTGCAAGGACCCTTTCTAATCAGTCACTTAGGATCCGCATGATTCCCAGCTCCTCGCTGATGAATCTGCCTGTGGGAGTTTGGTTCTTTGAGGTCGGATGGTTGTCAAAATGCGTTCGATTTTGACGATTTGGTTCTGGCGGGCACTTTTGACCGAATAGGGGTCGCCGGTTTTCACCCCTTCCCCATCGGGTGAATCGCGAGGAGTTGTTGATCAAGGAGTTCTTGCTGGTTGGCCGGTTGTCGTTGGCCGGTTGAAGGTCGGTGGTAATCCGACCGGAGGAGCTCACTCGACATATTTGAAGAAAAATTCAACGGCCGCCGTACCCGCGTAGAATAGAGACATGTTAGATACCAAGACCAATTCGAATTCCGCAACGGACCTTCGTTACGCGTTAGATGTCATGGAAGAATGCTCCCACCTGGGCCTGGACGATAAATTCGCCGACAAGATCCGCAATATCCTGGTGCGCCTCATCGGCGATGCCGTTGGGAGAACAGAGGCTTTGCAAGAAAGCAACTTTAGTCCCCGCTGTTAACGCCCCCCGACTCGCAGATTTTCCGCCGCCCTTCTGCTATGGGTAGTCGATCCCCGGGCCGGCTTAGAGGCTTTTGGCTGAAAATCGGGGTGGCGAATTCGAAAACCACAGACGCGGAAGGTGTCGGGACCCGCACATCGAACTGGTACACCTCGGTGAACGGAGCCTGCACTTGAATTGGAGAAGTATTGTTCGCGCGATCCCAGTTGCCACATAGAGTTCACCAAGTTGGCCGTCTCGGCAGTTAGGCTTCATGCTGCCCGGTGCGAGTCCAAAGCCGATTCGATTTCCTCACTCAGTTTTCTATTCACGCGTGCCGCGTCGATCCAAAAAGGTGAGCGAATGCATTCCACCTCGAGCATTTCAGCTTCGGGATCATATTTCCACTCGATCACGATTCCATGCTTGACGGCTTCACCTGCCTGGTCAGCAACCGGAATACCGTTCTGCACTGCCTTTTTCCTTAAACGCTTGAATATGGCGCGTGTAATTCCCCGAAAGGTCAGCCTGGAACCGAACGACATTGAACTGCTCCCCGTTCAACGATGGATTGAGGGTATGCTCAGGAAACCAGTTCTGGCAACCCCATCCCGATTGACGTTGGAGGATCGAGATTTGCTCTTTGATTTCCGGTGAATTCCTGATTCTCGTCAAGACTTCGTGTGGCCGCTGGGAACAAGATCGCGGGCAAATTGTCCCTCGCCCAATTCGGAACCGCCTCGGCCACAAAGTTTTGGCGTAAGCCTCCCCGTTGATCCGAGGCGGTTTCAATGAGAAGACGAGAAGCAAGCCACAGTCATGTTTTGCATCGGATGCGGCGAGTCTATGGAGATTGAATCCAATCGCGGCTTTAACCAACTATTGAACTCGATCATTGATCGTCGATAAAGCGCGCTCTCCAAGTCCGCTCTTCGGTGCATCCTGTCTCCGTTAAGAGAGGAAGACTCGCACACCGTTGAGTACGGCGATCCTCTGATTGGTGCAGGGGGCGGGAGAAATCTTCGCATTGATCGTTGGATTCTTGACCACCTCTTTCTATGGGATCGGGTTGAGAGTTCTCAAGCGCAGCTCTGATGCTCCCACCAGCAAGTTGCATGCTCCTCTGGCGAAAACAATCCAACTGACTCTTGGCGTACCTCGGCTGAGTAGTCAACCTACACTTCCGTTTGACCTTTGTTCGCTTGAGCTGTAACGTTCCTTCGCTCTCCGGCTGGCCAATTTCGGGTAGTGGAGGGGGGCCAACCGCCGGCAACCCAGACTTTCGCACTTCGGACTCACTCTTGGAGTGAATGAGCGACTCGGGAATAATACGGTGATTTATTCTTGAGGCGTGACGGTGACGCAGAGCGAGGAGGTCCCGAGGATGCTACGCAGGTTTCGCTGGGCCCAAGGGTTAGGGCAGGATGCAAGGTACGCGATGAGGCAGTTCAGGCGCGCTCCGGGGTATGCGGTGTTCACGGTGCTTGTGCTGACGCTCGGCATTGGGACCGTGACGGCTATGTTCACGATTGCGTATGCAGTATTGTTGAAACCTCTCCCCTTTGAGGCAGATCGACAGCTGTTTCAGCCGGTGGCAAAGACCGTGCACGGCGACGAGTCCCAGAGCTTCTCGTTGGGCGAGATCAAGGAGTGGCAGCGGGCAACGAACGGGACGGCCGAGGTTGCGTTCAGCCGGGGCGGGTTGAGCGTTGTCGATGGGCAAGCGGGGGCGATGCTCATTACGAATGTGGAAGCCAGTCCAAACCTGTTTTCGCTGCTCGGGGCGCGACCTTTGCTGGGGCGTGGCTTTTTGCCCCAAGAGCTGAATACGGATCATCCGGATGTAGTGGTACTGAGCTATGCGCTGTGGCAACAGGATTTTGCAGGCGATCCGCAGGTGCTGGGCAAGTCGCTGCGCATCGGAGGAATCCCTCACACGGTAATTGCGGTGATGCCAGCCGAATTCATGTACCCCATCTACGAGAACCGGCCGGAAGCATGGGTGCCGTTGGAACCGAGCGAACTGACGCCGGGGAACATCGATCCGTATCACTACTACGAGCCAATTGCGCGGCTGAGGCAGGGTGTGCCGGTGAACGAGGTAGAAACGCAGTTGGCACAGGCGCACAGTCAGTTTGCGAGGCCGGGAGAGAGTCAGATCAGGCTGGCGGGATTGCGCGATCTGCTGGTCAAGGGTGTGCGACCGGCGCTGCTGGCGCTGCAGGTTGCCGTCGGAGTGGTGTGGCTGATCGCGTGCAGCAATGTGGCCGGGCTGCTGCTTGCGCGGGTGTCGGCGCGGCGCACCGAGATTGCGGTGCGCGCCACGCTGGGCGCAGGGAGACGGCGCATCCTGGCACAGTTCCTCACGGAAAGCTTGCTGCTGAGTTGCGCGGGCGCCGCCGGAGGGCTGGGGCTTGCCGACACAATGCTTCACACCTTCAGGGGCATGCTGAGCAAGACATTGCCCCTTTCGGGGAATATTCATTTGAATTGGACGGTATGGACGGCGCTGGCGGCGTTGACCGGGGTGACGGCGCTGGCGTTCGGCGCGTTTCCGGCACTGGTAGCCTCACGCGCGGATATGGACGCGGGGCTGAAGAATGGCGGGCGAGCCGAGCCGGGAGACCGCAGTCAAAATCGCGCACGGTCTGTGCTGCTGGTGAGCCAAGTTGCGCTCTCGATTGCACTGCTCATCGGTGCGGGGTTGATGATACGGACGATGTACGCATTGCGACATGTTCCCTTGGGTTTCAGGACGGATCACCTGGTGTTGACAAGCCTCACGGTTCCGAACGATCTATACGGGGATCGCAATGTGGCGACCGCGGTCTGGCAACCGCTGCTGGAGGAGATCCTCCGGCTGCCGGGGGTAAAGGCAGCGGCGCTGACGACAGTGTTGCCGATTCGGCATCCCGTAGAGATGCAGACAATCGTGTATGCAACTGAATGGACTCATGAAGACGTCAGCGCCACAGTGCGAGCGGCAACTCCTGGGTTGATGCAGGTGCTTGGGGTGCGCATGCGGAGCGGCAGGTTTTTCAGCGAAGAAGACACCTCGACCAGTCTGCCTGTGGCGGTTGTGAACCAGACTTTTGTGAACCGCTATCTGGGCGGAGGGAATGCATCGGGGAAGCAGATTCGGTTTGGGCGTGTTCCCCGTGCGGCAACGATTGTGGGCGTGATCGAGGACGTCCATCAAGAAGGCGCGGCGGAGCCGAGCCAGCCGGAACTCTATGTGTGCATGACTCAGATCGGGACTGATCACCCGGTGTACAAGGCGTTGCTAGGTAAGTTTATGGAGATGGCCGTGCGCACGGAACTGGCGCCGGGGGGAATGGTTCCCCAGTTGCGGCAACGGATTCAGCAGGCCAATCCGCATCTCGCGATTGGCGAGCCCGCGACGATGGAGGAAGCTGTGGAGGATTCGATTGGAGCGCAAAAGCTGGTCGCTGAGATCATTGGCGTATTTGGAGCACTGGTCCTGGTGATCACGATCGTGGGACTGTACGGACTGTTGAGCTATCTGGTTCGACAAAGAACCCGGGAGATCGGAATCCGGATGGCACTGGGGGCAGATCGGAAAAATGTCGTGGGCATGGTGATGCGGCAGACAGCGGTGCTCATCGGAACTGGGACTGTGTGCGGAGTGGCACTGGCATTGGCTAGCGATCGGCTGCTGCAGAGGTTCTTATTCGGAGTAAGCGCAACGGATCCGTGGATTATCGGACTCGCTTGCTTGGGGCTCGTGGCGTGCGGGATGGTAGCTGCCTTACTGCCGGCCAGGCGTGCGGCGACGATCAACCCGGTTGTGGCTTTGAGAGCGGATTGAATGAGTGATGCAGCGAGTCTCCCCCTTGTAAGAAAAGAGGGCGCCTTGGCCTGCTCAATCCGAATCAGCGCACCAATTCTGCTTCCAAGCGTCAGGAACCGGCCTCGGTGAATGAGCCGGCGATCTGCTTGGATTCATGCCAGCTTGACTGGAAACAAGATCAGCGTGGTTTCCAATCCCCTGCAGGGAGAACCAGGAAACGTTTCGCCGATTCCTACGAAGTGATCGAATTGGCACCTGGCTTGCACTGGTCGCGGCCGTTGGTTTCCTGATTGTCTAGTGGGTTACCTGCAAAGATGTGGGCGATCGCTTCACGCTCGGATATCCATGCAGCTGTGGCCCCACCAGATTCGAGAAGCCGTAGTTCTCCTCCCGATCCCCGTCAACCGTCCAGAACATCGCGCCAATCATCCCTGGGTATCCGCCCGGACGTCGCAGCATATATGTCACCCCCTCAGGAGCCTTCCCGGTGATCAGGTACTCAATCGCCCCGCTTACCAGCTTCGGCACGGTCGCGCCCACCAGAAATCCCACCGCCACCTTGTCCGCAGGCACGGGAGGAAAGAAATCTCCCCCACCCACCGGAAAGCCATGCAGCAGCAGCTCGGTCATCGCCGCGTCGTAATTCACCGAACCCAATTGATAAATCTCCCCATCCAATCCCTCGAGCGGCGGCGTGTTGTAGTCTTGCACGTCCACGAAGGAGAGGATGTCCCGCACGCCCCACAACAGCGGCAGATACGTGCCGAACTGCCCCCCGTAACTCGGATATCCGGCTGGAATCTGCGTGCCTTCCGGCACCAGGGTCAGCATGAAATCCGGCCCGAAGTGCTGCCGCAGCTGACGGAGCGCGGCGATTAGGTTCACCACCGAGGCCGTCTTCGGGTGACGGAAGTCCGTGTCTCCCGGATCCAGCAGCAGCGATGGGCCCTCGAAATCGAGGTCGATTCCGTCAAAGCCATACTCCGTTACGATCCCGGTCACCGAGTTCACGAAGTTCCGGGTACTGGAGCTCTGTCCCAGTGAGAAATACTCCCCGCCGCCGCCGAGCGAGATCAGCACCTTCTTCCCACGTTCCCTCAGCCACGCGATGTCGTCCTTCATTTGCGCCAGGTCCAGCCGAGGCCGCACGTGCAGCTTCAGGGTGCCTTCCGGCGCCTGATGATTCACGTCCGCAAATGCCACGATGATCACGTCCCACTGCGGAGAAACATCGCGCAGCCGAAGCAGCGTTCCCCCAGGCCCGTCCCCGGTCCAGTACCCGATCAGTTCGTGCCCGTTCGTCGCTCCGGCTGACGGAACCGCGGCGACTGTGGTTGGAGGTGCCGGCGATTGCGCCGCTTCCGGAACTGGAGGATGATGCGCGGGGCACGGCGTTGCCGCTTGCTGCACGATGTCGGCATCGGGAAAGCTGTACGGCCCCCGCGCGCCCGTGTACCAGCCGATCAGTGCCACATCCGCCACATGCCATGCCGCCCCGGCCGCATGCGCGACCCACGCCGGCCCAGCCGGCAGATCGCTGCGCTCGTTCGTATTCAGCGGGTCTTCGAGCGTGTAGCGCGTCGCCGGACTATCTCCGCCGCATCCGTGCCGTTCGGCACCCGTCATCGCCGGCCACGCCCACGCCGGAACCACATTCTCTCCCGCCGGCAGTGACCGTCCGGACTCCAGATGAAATAAAGGATCGTGCACGGGATCGTTTACCCACTCTGCCAGTTGTTCGGTCAGTGGCTGGACATCGTGCTCTTCGACCAGCGGCGGTGTGGCTCCCAGATACGACGCCAGAACAAACGAGTTTCCCGTCACCGGGTCCACCCCGTGTGTACCCCACGTGCAGCATACCGTCGCGTCCCCATAGGTGTAGTAGGCTGCGTTCCGCGTCAGCGCGATCACCAGCTTCCCATCCTCGTGCGGAATCTTCTGGAAGATGGCCCGCTCGACGTACTCCGCGTCCACCATCGCCAGCTGGGTCCCGGTGCGCTTCGACGTGAGCATGTAGCCGTACCCCGCCGGGATCTCGACCGTCACCGGCCGCACCTGGGGCTGCTCGAGCAGCGTGTGCCATTCTGCCGCCGTTCCCGTCGTCGCGCGCAGCATCGCGTCCACGTACTGGGTCGGCGCTTCGGCCCCGAACGCCGCCTTCGAGAACACGGGCGAACCGAGCACCTGCGGTACATCCTCCGCGCCATCGAGACTGATGGGTTTACCTGCTGGCTGTCGCGCCTCGAACTGGAGCCGTACCGGCACCAGCAGGGTCGGGATGACCGTCGTGCCGCCCTGCGCCGGATCCCGTCCGGGCAGCGTCACCGTGCCCTGGCCCGTGTTGTATCGGAAGGTCGGTGCTGTCCCTTGTCCGTACCCCACTCCCGCTTGAAGCATCAAGGCAATCATCAGCAGAAAACGCGCGATTCTCATCAGAGAATCATCATAGCGCTCCGCGGCATTCGATCACCAGCGAGCGCGACATGCCAGGACCGATTCGTCGAAGTGCTGAGGGCCGCTTGTTCGAAATTGCGGGTCGCGCTGCTCTTGATTCTGCTTGCCGATGCGGAAGAAACCGCAACCCCGATCACGAACGGCATGGTCGGCCGCCTCAACCCTTCGTGCCATAAGCGTGTGTCTAGAGGAGGCGGTCCACGACATGCCGAAGCTTCATTGACTGGAATGCTGGAAGAATCGGAGAATCGCCTGCGGAGCCGTTCCTCATGGTACAGGCCTGGCTTCCTGTTTGAGCCGGTTCCGATCCAGGCTCGCGATGACGCGGGCTCTACCCCAGGTTTGACGGGGCCGGTAATGGGAGCAAACAGGCTGACATCTCGAATCGCAATAGGAAACAAATTCCGTCTGTTCCTACTCAAGCCTAGTGGCTATTTGCACGGGTAGTGCTCCTGGGCCGGGCTTCCAGTCCTATCGCTTCCACCAGTTGGCTAAATGGGTTGTGATACTTTGATCCAGTACGCTCAATGACACGCGCGATTTCGGCTTGGAGCGCCCGGCTTGAACTGGGCCGGCAGTGTCGAGAGGCCAATCTCCGAACATGCGAAGTGGTGTCCAGTTTCCAACGAAACTTCATTTCGAAAGGGGTAGATATCGTGAACCTGCTCTATTTCAGGCCGGCTGCCGCTGCCTGCACCATTGCTCTGCTATTCATTTCGCTCGCACCCGCGCAGGAACAGGCGGGGGACAAGGTTGATCTGGGCGCTTTGACTCAGATTAAGAACGAGGCCTTCCAGCACTCTCAGGTCATGGAGAACCTCTTCTACATCTCCGAGGTGTACGGGCCGCGGGTCAACAACAGCCGCAATCATCGAGCGGCTGCCGAATGGGCCATGCAGCAGATGAAGTCATGGGGTCTCGAGAACGTGCACCTGGAGAAATGGGGACCGTTTGGCGATGGATGGCAGATCAAGAAGTTCTATGGTGCGCTCGAGACGCCGGCATACGCCTCGCTGATCGGGTTTCCGTTGGCATGGACACCGGGCACCAACGGACCGGTAACGGCTGAAGCCGTATTGGCGCCGCTGCATTCTGAGGCAGACTTTGCCAAATACAAGGGCAAGCTGAAGGGGAAGATCGTGCTGATTTTCGATCCGCGCGAGCTAGTGCTGCATACCGAGCCCGATGCGCACCGGCTGACCGATGAGGAGATTGAGGCACGCACGAAGACTCCGGATCCTTCGCGCCCTGGTTTTGCCGGCGGTGGTCGGCCGGCAAACGCAGCGCCTCAACCCGGAGAGTTCACTCCTTCGTCGCTTTCTACAGCAGCGCCCAGCGGCCGCATTCTGCGCAACCAGGTCAACGAGTTCCTGAAGGAAGAGGGTGTGGCAGTGGCTCTGACGCCGGGTTACAACGGGGACGGTGGAACGATCTTTGCGTCTTATGGCGGATCGCAGAATCCCAAAGATCCAGTTGGACCGCCGATGGCAGCCATTACGCCGGAGCAGTATAACCGCATCTGCCGCCTGCTCGGGCACGGCATCACGCCGAAGCTGACCTTTGACATTGAGACCGAATACCAGAAGGATGACCAGATGGGATTCAACGTGGTTGGGGAGATACGCGGCACAGCCAAGGCCGACGAGGTTGTGATGGTGGGTGGCCACTTCGATAGCTGGCAGGGCGGCACGGGGGCAACCGACAATGGTACGGGCTCGGCTGTGGCCATGGAGGCAGTGCGCATTCTGGCCTCACTCCATAAGCCAATGGCTCGCACCGTCCGCGTGGCCTTGTGGGGCGGCGAGGAAGAGGGACTCTACGGTTCGTTGGCCTATGTGCAACAGCACTTTGCTCCGCGCGACACCATGAAGAAGACTCCGGAGTATGACAACCTGGATGTGTACTTCAATGACGACTCGGGTTCAGGTAAGTTCCGCGCTGTATCGGCGCTGGGGAATGCCGAGCTTGCTGCGATCTTTCAGTCCTGGATTGCGCCCATCAAAGACCTGGGTATCGAGGCCGTGACCGGCTTGACCGCCGGCCCGACATTGCAGCCCGGCGGAACTGACTCCACCAGCTTCTCATGGATCGGCCTGGACGGCATCGGTTTCATGCAAGACCCGCTTGAGTACGGTACGCGTACTCATCACTCCAACATGGATCTGTATGACCGCGTACAGAAGGGTGACGCGATGCAGGGAGCGATGATCGAGGCATGGTTCGCGTACAACGCAGCCACTCGCGCCGAAATGCTGCCTCGCATCGAAACACCGGCTCCATCGACAAAGTAAGGAGAAGAAATGGCAAGGACAAGGGGCGATGCATTAGCCTTACCCCTTGTCCTTGCATGATCCAAGTCCTTGCGTGATCCAAGTCCTTGCATGATCCAAACAATGCTCGTTCTTCCCTGACGGAGCAGTTACTACCGGAATCAGCTCTCCCCAGCCTGGCAAGCCCATGTCTTGGTTCGCCACCCATGTTTCCTCTCTCGTGGAGGAGTGATTCACGCCTCTGCGACCGACCGGTACTTGTTGCAGTTGAACACGGTCGTGGACGGGGAATTGCCAGACTGTCGTGGGTCACGCGGATTTGCCGTGTGTCGGCAAGCCCGATTTGGCCCTTGAGATTGGACACCCGGGGCACGCGATGCGTGCGCGAGATGAATCCGGCGAGTCGGACTCTTTCCTAGCCAATGGGTCGGAGATAGATTTTCCGACGGCGTCTTCGAAGAAAACCAAAACCGGATACTCGCGTCCCGATTACACTTGCAGTATGATGACCCCGATCAGCCGCCGCAGATTCCTTGCCAGTGCAGCCCTTTCGCTCGCCGCAACCCGCCTTCGTGCTCAGGGAGCGGGAGCCCATGTCGCCCTCAAGCTCCCTGCCGAAGCCACAGGACCCCACATGCCTGCCGACTTTATCGGCCTCTCCTATGAGGTGCAGCAACTGTCGGATCCGAGTTTCTTCTCAAAGAGCAACACCGGATTGGTTCACGCGTTCAAAGCTCTGGCACCCCGGGGCGTGCTGCGGCTGGGCGGCAATACGAGTGAGTTCGCCTGGTGGAAACCAACTCCCAGCTCAACTGAACCCGAGCACCCGGAGACCCGCGTCGTCGAAGGCGAGCCCCAAGCGCAGTATTACGCCGTGACACCGGAGGCAGTACGCAATCTGGCGGATTTTCTGAAAGCAACGGGCTGGACGTGCCTGTATGGAATTGGGATGGGAACCAACACCGCCGAGCGTGCGGCGGAGGAAGCCGTGTTTGTGGCGAGAACTCTCGGCGCGAGCCTGCAGTATTACCAGATTGGCAATGAGGTGGATCTTTTCTCGCGTCACTTGCGCGATCCAAAAACGTGGTCCCCGAAGACTTACTTGGACGAGTGGCTCACGCTTGCTCATGCCGTAACTGCCCGCGTACCAGGGGCGAAGTTCGGGTTGCCGGATGTTGTCGCCAATGTTGGATGGTTGACGGAGATCGCCGATTCGTGGTCTTCGATCAAGAATCCACCAAACGTGACAACTCTTACGCACCATTACTACGCCGGCGGTCCGGCAACCAACCCGGAGGTCAACATTGCCAACCTGCTCAAGCCTGCCACGATGGCAAAGGTTCAAAAGACCGCGGATACCGCGACCGAGGCGGCAAAAAAGATGGGCGTTCGCGTGCGCATGACGGAAGGCAATACGTGCTATCGCGGCGGGAAGCCAGGTGTGTCCGACGTGTTTGCTTCGGCACTGTGGTCTGCAGACTATTCGCTGCTGCTGGCCAGCAACAGCTATTCGGGAGTCAATTTGCACGGCGGCACCGGCAAATCGGTCGCAAACTCCGTCGGAGGCTTCCTGCCGGGGGACGTCCTGCTCAAAGACAAAGGAGACAGCCCGGAACAGATCGCGACTCATCCTCATCCCTTCTACTCACCTATTGCGACTTTCGGCTCAGAGGACTTGATGGAACCGGTGGCTTACGGCCTCAAGTTCGCCGGCGCACTTAGCGGAGGGGCCTTCTTTCCGGGCGACTTCACGTCCGCGATTCAGGCGACGGGAGTCAACGCGACCGCCTATGCTGCGCTGCTCGCCGGAGGCCACCGAAGCATCATCATCCTCAATAAAGACGCAGCGCAGGATATAGAACTGAGCCTGGACTTTGGAACCGGTAAAACCGGAGCGATGGAGACAGAAACTCTGCATGCCCCGGCGCTCGATAGCCGGGAGACTTACATCACGCGGTCCCATGAACCTCGCCGTCTCCAGGACGGCAAGTACGTGGTCTCCGTTCCCCACGCGACCGGAGTTCGACTGACCCTCAAATGAACGACCTCGCCGCAAACGGCGAGGTGTCCTGAAAAACGTTAGGTTTCTATCGGGACTGCCCGCTCGAGATGACGGACAGTCGGAGTAATTTCTTCGGGCAGTTTCGATAGGATCGTTTGAAGTGAGCCGCTGCGCTTGGCGGCGGACACGGTGATCTACCCCCATCAATGGGATTTCAATTGTAGGAATATGATCACAGGGTGCTTGCTTAGAAACAGCGTGTCGCTCGCACGTGCCACAACGGTAATATTCACGGCCAGCCAAGGATAGCGACCAACCTAGATTCTTGCCAGACGCGGCGAAATCCGATCGCCGCCCACGCCGCCGCGTCCGCCGCGCAGCAGCTTAGTTGTGTGCCGCGCATGTTCCATACTAAATCTACTATTTTGCCTAAGTTGGAAAGTAACTTACCAAGCCTCAAAAGCCTATCCCCGACAGACTTCTAGGCAGAGCCGTGTCCGGGCCGTAACGCAAGTGAAGCAATTGAGTCGGCTGACGCGCGTTATCCGGTGGCGGACAGGATCGCCCCCCCGAGGAAAGGCTGTAAGGAAATGGCGTCGCGAGCCGGAAAGGCTGCGCGACACAAACTGTCTGTACGATGAGCCCGGGCATTCGTCCTGGAGGCAGAGGCATGGCCGAAATTCACCCCTCAAGATGCGATTGCGGAGACCTCAGAGAACCGGTCTACTTTGGCCTCATAAAAATTCAAAGATCGCTGCAGTCCTTCCTTGAGATTGATCAGCGGTTCCCAACCGAGCAACAGTCGCGCCTTGGTGATGTCCGGGCGGCGGCGCGTGGGGTCGTCTGTGGGCAAAGGTTCGAAGTGTAATTCGCTGTTCGATCGGGTCACTTCGAGCACGGCTTGCGCGCATTCGAGGATGGTGAACTCGTCGGGGTTACCGATGTTGACGGGCATGTGTTCGGCCGACCGCGACAGACGCAGCATGCCTTCGATGAGGTCGTCGACATAGCAGAAGCTGCGCGTCTGGTTGCCCTCGCCGTAGACGGTGAGCGGCTCGCCTCGCAAGGCCTGCATCATGAAGTTGGAGATGACTCTGCCGTCGCCGGCGCGCAGACGCGGGCCGTAGGTGTTAAAGATGCGTATCAGGTGAGTATTTACACCGCGGGAGCGATGGTAGGCCATTACCAGGGCCTCGGCGTAGCGCTTCGCTTCATCGTAGACAGAACGCGGGCCGACCGGATTGACGTGCCCCCAGTAATCTTCTCGCTGCGGATGCTCAAGCGGGTCGCCGTAACATTCCGAAGTGGAAGCATGAAGGAAGCCGGCGCCGTAGCTCTGTGCAAGCTGGAGCGCGTTCTCCGTGCCGATCGAGCCCACGCGCAGGGTCTCGATGGCTAGGCGCAGATATTCAGGCGGGCTGGCGGGTGAGGCGAGGTTGAAGACATAATCGATCGGGCCCGGATCGAAGCCCGGATCGAAGCCCGCATCGGAGCAAGGACCGAAGGGAACGCAGATGTCCCACTCCTCGAAGACGAAGCGCGGCTCCCGGCAGAGGTGGGCTAGATTGTTGAGGTCTCCTGTGGAGAGGTTGTCAACGCCGATGACGGAGTGACCTTCTTGCAGCAGGCGGTCCGTCAAGTGGGAACCAAGAAATCCGGCCGCGCCGGTAACCAACACTCGCATTGTCAATGTGTAGTTCTCCGAGGTGTTTTATTGTTGGAGCGCCGGCCGGCTGCGCCCGATGGGACTGAGGGATGAATCCACGCTTGTGCAGCGTCCGACAAATAGACGGATATTCGACTGCGCTCTGAACAGCCCGTCACCGTCGGGGTGCAAACGGGCCGCCCAACAGCGAGCTAGAGGAGAGAGCTTCTGCAGCAAACTTCAGACCCACTCCACTAGGCGGAGAGGGCGCTGCGTTCCTGTTCGTAATAGCTGGCCGGCCTTCCCACGCTGACATACGTGAATCCGTATTCGAGCATGGTCTTGGGCAAGTAGAGATTGCGTCCATCGACCACGATGGTGAAGCGCACCTCGTCGCTGAGCCGATCGAGATCAAGCTCCCCGAACTCCTTCCAGTCGGTCAGGATGAGCACGGCATCCGCCCCGCGCGCGGCCTCATAGGCATCGGATGCGTAGCGGAGGTTTTTCGATGGCGGCAGCACTTGGCGGGCGTTGTCCATGGCTGCCGGATCGTAGGCGGTGACAGATGCGCCGGCTTCCAGCAGATCGCGAATGACATCGATGGCCGGAGAGTCGCGGATGTCATCGGTGTCGCCCTTGAACGAAAGGCCGAGCGCTGCCAGGGACTTGCCGCGCAGCGTCCACAACGTCGCGCGCACCTTGTCGACAAAGATCGCCTTCTGCGCTTCGTTGATTTTGCGCACTTCCTGAAGAAGCTGAAAATCGACGCCCTCCTGCTGGGCAACCCAGTGGAACGCAGCCACATCCTTGGGGAAGCAAGAGCCGCCATAGCCGAGTCCGGCGCGGAGAAACTTGGGGCCGATGCGGCTGTCCAGGCCCATGCCGGTGGCGATGTCCTCGATGTCGGCGTCGACGGTCTCGGCCAGGCGCGCGACCGCGTTGATGAAGGAAATCTTCAGCGCGAGGAATGCATTCGAGGCATGCTTGATGATCTCAGCACTCTGCGCAGAGGTGACCAGCAACCGCGCGGGATTGAAGGCGTTGCATGCGCCAGCAAGGGCCTTGGGCTGCGCGTAATAGCTGCCGCTGGTGAGCGGCTCATAGATGCGCCGTAGCAACTCGGCAGAGCGTTCCGTGTTGGTGCCGACGACGATGCGGTCTGGATGCAGGAAGTCGATGATGGCCGAACCCTCGCGCAAGAATTCGGGGTTGGATACAACATCGAAACTGGCCGAGTCGACGCCGTGACGCTCCAGTACGCGACGGATCCACTCGTTGGTGTAGACCGGCACTGTGCTCTTCTCGACGATCACCTTGTAGCTGTTAATGGTGCGGGCAAGCTCAGATACCACCGCCTCGACGTAAGACAGGTCGGCGGCACCGGTGTCAGATTGCGGCGTGCCAACGGCGATGAAGACGGCTTCACTACGCTCGATGGCGCCAGCCAGATCGGTAGTGAACTCGACCGAGCGGTTCAGGTGCTTGGCGAGCAGTTCCGGCAGATGACGCTCGAAGATGGGCACGCCACCCTGGCGGAGCGTCTTGACCTTGGCTTCGTCGTTGTCGACGCAGGTTACCTGATGGCCCATTTCCGCAAAGCAAACGGAGGCAACGAGTCCGACATACCCGGACCCGATCACGCAAATTGAAATCGGCTTTGACATAATGCTGTCTCCTACGCGGCGAACCGCGGGGTGTTGGCGGCAATGAAGGTTTAGCTCCGCGAATCATGGAATCGGGCACGGAGCCACCGAGGGAGCAGAATCCTTGGAACAGACTGGTTACCTCTGCGGGCCATTACGCTACATCGAACCCATTTCGGCAATCAGAATGTCGTGATATTTCCTTGTATATATAAGAAAAATATCCGGTTAAATAGGTAACACTGATGATACTCAACAGTAACACCAAGTGGTTACCGAAGAAAGAAAACTCAGGGTAAACTTGGGTTAACTCTTCCGATAAGTGAAGTAGTTACTTCCCAAACTCATCTGACCTGCTGTCTGAAAGGCTACCCGTGTATCCGATCCTGTTTCACGCCCCGCTAAAGTTCAAGACCGCACTTGAGGCGGCAACAGCGCAGAGGCCGCCCGCTGTACATGAGCGCCGTGTCTCACGGCACGGAGAGGCCCGGATCATGCTCGGCCAGCGGGCAACTCTGTTGATTGCGGCGCTGGCAGGTTCGATCTGTGTGTTCCTGACCGGATGCAGCGGAACCGTGGTAAATGCGGCTGAAACGATGAGTCTGGTTGCGTCGCCCGCCTCGGTGAACCTAGGAAGCATTCCGGTCGGCAGCGCTACCAGCGCCACGGTGTCTGTTGCGAACAAGAGCTCGGCAGCGGTGAGCGTAACGCAGATGAGCGTCACTGGGCAGTCGTTTTCCGTTAACGGGCAAACGAGTGTTCCGGTCTCGATTCCCGCCGGCGGCACGCTCAGCGTCAACGTCAACTTCGTGCCATCCTCCGCCGGGCAAGAGACTGGACAGCTGAGCATCAGCAGCGATGCTTCCACCACCCCGACGCTGATCGACCTGGTCGGAACGGGATCCGCGGCTGCCGCGGCTGCCAACACCACGCCACAATTGAGCGGCTTGTCCTGCAGCAGCGCCTCGATGGGTGGAACAGCAACGGACCTTTGTACGGCGACCATTAGTGTGCCGGCGCCTGAGGCCGGCTTCCGGGTGGCTTTGTCGAGCAACAATCCGGCGGTGACGGTGTCCCCGGCGGGGCTGATCCACGCAAACATGACCAGCGTGCAGTTCATGGCGGACAGCACGCCGGTGACGGCGGCGCAGACAGCTACGCTGACGGCGAGTGCCGGAGGCGTCACCGAGACGTTTGCCCTCCAGTTGAATGTGCCGGTAGCGACGCTGAGCCTCAGTCCGTC
>DATDLS010000058.1:0-4034 GCA_036519195.1 Occallatibacter sp.
GTAATGAACATTGCTCTGTGGGGCTTGCAAATTCTGTTTGCCGCACTCTTCATGCTGCACGCGGTGCTGCATCTGTTCCCGCCTCCCCGATTGAAGGAGATACTCGCCGAGCAGAACATTCCGGTCAAACGGACGATCGCCACATGGGCGGAGATCGCAGCATCGCTCGGACTGATCCTACCGGGCGCGGTCCGCATCGCCACATGGCACACGCCGCTGGCTGCGCTCGGTCTCGCCGCGGTGATGGTCGGGGCGACAGCGTACCATCTGTCCCGGAAAGAGACTCTCGCCACGGTCGCCGCCGCGTCCCTCGCGTTGATCATGGTCTTCCTCGCCTGCGGCCGCACCTTCATGGTCCCGCTCCACTAGATGACCAATTCCAAAGGGTTACCCGCCCCTCAGCAGAGAAGTGAAGGGCAAGGAGAACAATACAGATGCCCATGAAGGATCGTGAGGTGTCATTGTCAAGATCGCATCGTTTGCGAGGAGAAACCCATGCCTGAGCTTTCGCACATCGATCCCCGGAGCGCCGCGCTGCTGGTGATGGATTATCAGGTCGATTCCCTCACCAGGTCCATGACGGCTGCGCAGTCCGCCGATGCGATCGCGCGCCTACCTGATCTGCTCGGCATGGCGCGGGACGCGGGCACGATGGTGATCCATGTCGTTGTCGCGTTCCGGCCCGGCCATCCCGAAATCAGCCCTCGTAACTTCGAGTTCAGCGCGCTGAAGGCAAACGGAATGCGGGTGGCCGGGAGCGAAGGAGCCGCAATCCATCCGGCCGCGGCGGCGCGAGAGGGGGAACCTGTCGTGGTCAAGCACCGCGTCAGCCCCTTCGTTGGCACGGACCTGGAGACGCTGCTGCGCGCCAACGACAGCGACACGCTGGTGCTCGCGGGTGTCCAAACCAGCGGCGTCGTGCTGTCGACCGTTCGCCACGCCGGCGATCTGGACTATCGCTTGGTGGTCGTCCGAGATTGCTGCGCCGACCCGAATGCCGAGCTGCATGCGATGCTGCTCGACAACCTTATCGCGAAGCAGGCGGCTGTCGTCACCACAGCGCAGTTCGCCGGCGCCCTGTCTGGCAGGTCTTCATGACTGGCATCCTTGCAGTCTAAGCTCACGATGCTGCCGCTTAGCATGCCTCAGCCGGCTGTGGCTCGCCAGAATTCAGCGTATGGATGCTCAACAGCGGACATTAGCCGCCTGCGAAATCCTTTTCGGGCAGCATCACTCGGCCACCTCCAAGATCATCGACGATTCTTCGGTGGAAAATTGCTCCGTCGTCTTATCGATCGAGAGTGGAAGTCGGAGGGAAGCAGCAAACAGAAGAGCGTGTAATCCGCAGAGTAGAAGAAATGCAGCGGTAAATGCGCTGGAGAGGCCGGCGCCGGACTGTGCCAGCCCCAACCTCCATCCCAGGAAGGTCGCGCAAAGCGTGGTCAGAGTCGGGCCGCCGAGACGCTGCACGATGTTAAGTGAAGTTGTCGCCATCGGCAGGTCCTGTTTTCTGACGGAAGCGTATGCAGCCGAGATGGAGGGAATGCCGACCGCGCTGAGGCCTATCCCACGCACAAAGAGAGCACACGCGAGTACGGTGAGTACAAGTCCGTGACTGGCCAGCCAGATAAATGGCAGCGTGGCTGCGAAGGCCAGAAATGCGCCTCCAGCCGATACCCTTCGTATCCCGAACCGCTGTGTCAGGGCTCCCATCCATGGATAGGTACAGATCATCCCCGCTCCAAGGGGAGCCAGCAACCAACCCGTCGCACTCGGTGATTGGCCACAGGCGCGGATGAGATAGATCGGAATCAGCATCTGGCCCGCGAACGAGATTCCGTTCGACATGAACTGCGTGGTGGCGGACGCAGAGAATATTTTGCCTTTGAATAGCTGAAGATCGATGAGCGCCCTGTCCCCTTTTCGAATGGCCATCCTGAAGAAGGCCGCAAGTAGAACGATGGAAATCAGAAGAGTCGTAAGACCGATGCGCTCGCTCAGATGATCCGATCCATATAGGAAAAGCACGAGTCCAGGAGAGAGCAGGGCGAAGCCAGGAAGATCGAGTTTTCTTGATCTGGTCTCTTCGCGATCATTGGGCAGAAAGAGAACCGCCAGGACGATTGCCAATACACCGACCGGCAGGTTGACCAGGAAGAGCCAGCGCCAGGAGGCGTGTTGCAGAATGGCACCGGCAATGACCGGACCCAGTATCGGTCCCAGCAGAATTGGCACGACTGCGTAGCCCATGAGGCGCGCCAAATGTTTTCCAGCAACGCGCGCCATCATCATCTGCGCCATCGGCGCCATTAGTCCGCCGCTCATGCCCTGCAGGATGCGAAATCCGATCAGCGCGTTCGCCGACCAGGCCAAGCCACACAGGGCTGAGGAGAGCGTGAACGCTGAGAAGCACCAGAGGTAGAGAGCCTTCGCTCCAATGCGCTCGACCAGCCAGCCGTTCAGCGGAAGCATGAGAGCGAGCGCCATGAGATAGCCGCTTGTGACCCACTGAATCTCTGTGAGGCTGCTGTGCAGATCCACGGCGAGACTGGAGAGGGAGACGTTGACGATGGTCGCATCGAGCGCCGAAAGAAATCCGCCGAGCACCGCGACGGCCGTGATCTTCCAGACCAATGGGTCGAGCCCGCCGGATTCGTCGGAGATCTCAGGCAACGGAGGCCAGGACCTCATCGGTGGAGCGAACGCGAGTGAGACGCGGGAAGATATTTTCAAAGGCGAAACGGTGATGCTCGGCGTTCTGGCTGGAGCAGGCATCTTCGACGAGCACGAAGGCAAAGCCCAGGCCGGTACCCTGACGCGCGGTGGACTCGACGCCTGCATTGGTGGAGATGCCTGTGAGGACGACCGTGTCGATCCCACGAGATTTGAGCTGCTGCTCCAGGTCGGTGCCGGCAAATGCGCCCCAATGCCGCTTGGTGACGAGGATGTCGCCGGGTTGGAAACCAGCGGAAGGAGCGATCTCCGACGCTACGGCAGGCAGCGGCTTATCGCCCAGGTTGAACGGTTGATCGACGGGAAGGTTCAGAAAATCGCTTAGATCGACACGCACGTATACAACTGGGGCGCCCTTGGCGCGGAAAGCGTTCGCGAGCTTCACGGAATTTTCGACAACCTTATCGGCACTGTGCGGCGCAGGGGTCATGCCGAGAACGGCATTCTGCAAATCGATGAGGACGAGTGCGGTCTTTTGGGGGTCGAGCTGGAGTTCTGCCATGGGGTCCTCTTTATTGAAGATATTTTGAAATCGAGGCGAGCCTCGATTTCTCTGGATTTAGAATACGAGGATTCCCTCGCTTTTGTCAAATCCCGTTCGCGTCGCACCACAGTTGGCATGAACCTCCGAGCTGTCATTACTTCGCCACATCCACAAAGAACGTCGAACTAGGGATGTTGCAGTATTCGGACGATATAGATTGCGGCACCCGCCACGATCGGCAGAAACCCGAGAACGATATACACCACAAGAGACATGGGAAGATCATCGAGGTCGTCCTGTTTGTGTTTTGCTCCTTGCCGTTTCATGTTCTTCCTTTCATGCGAGATCGATTCATAGACGGGATTATCGCCAAGCTAAAGATAGATCGACAGTGCGTGGAGGGCTTTGTCGAATAGGCTGCTAAATTTCCCTACAAGAGGAATAACTTCGGATCAGGGATTCGACCACCCCCGGCGCACGAGCATTCCTCCCAGAACGACGGACGCAACCGCCGTGCCCCGCAGCAACGGAACATATCCAAATCCCAACCACTCGAAGCGCACAGAGGATGCCTCTTGGCTAAAGCTGGTGTAAAACCCGTCGATTCCAAATAAGACGCACGCTACCCCGAGCAAGCAGCAGAACCACATTGCTACCCCTGTCCAATTTGCGGGTGCAATGTTTTCCCTGTCCGTTGTTGCAAGGGTCTCGATCCTCCTCTCGCCGTTTTCTCTGCGCTTTTGAGAACGTGCTATCGGGCCTTCGGGGAGTTTGTTCGCCGGGGCTTTAGTTGAGCATCCAGATAGGATTACGAGTT
>DATDLS010000059.1:0-10691 GCA_036519195.1 Occallatibacter sp.
CCTATTTCTGAATTTCCCAGGAGCACTGAATGAAGAAGTTAGTCCTTGCGTCTGTGATGGCCTTGGCGAGCATGTCCCTCGTTCCTGCGCCCACCCTTCGAGCCCAGGATACGGGCGGCACAATCACCATCAAGGATCCAGCCGAGTTCGCCGCCTATCAACAGGCCACCACGCAGTCGGACCCCAAGGCAAAGGCCGCCGCATTGGAGAGCTTCGTTCAGACCTACCCCCAGAGTGTGGTCCTCAATGACGTGCTCAACAGGCTTCTAGATACCTACGCGTCATTGGGTGACTCGGATCATGCCTTGAGCGCTGCCGATCGCCTCCTCAAGGTCGATCCCAGCAATCTCAAGGCCATCTTCATGTCCGTCGCCATCAAGACCCAGCAGTGTAAAAAGAGCCTCGATCCCAAGACCGGTTTCGCCACTGACCCCGCCCCTTGCGACGATGCCGCTGCTCTGGCGCAGAAGGGCCTCAATGCCACCAAGCCCGCTGCCAGTGCGGCCGACGCATGGAAGGACCAGACCGACGCCGCCTATCCGGTGTTTGACTCCGCCATCGCCGGCGATGATGTCTACTCCAAGAAGGACTTCAAAGCGGCCATCGACGAATACCACAAGGAGTTGGCGCTCTATCCGGCGGACAAGACCACCAGCGGAACCGCCCTCGGCGACACCCTCAACCTAGCCTTCGCATACACCAAGGAAGCCCCCCCGGATGCAGTCAATGCGGTCTGGTTCTTCGCCCGTGCATGGAATTTCGCTCCGGCCAATTACAAGCCCATCATCGAGAAGCAGCTCGAGTACTGGTACAACAAATACCACGGCGGCCTCGATGGCCTCGACGCCCTCAAGACCCAGGCCCAGGCCACCCTTTTCCCTCCCGGAACTCTGGTCATCAAGCCGGCTGCCACACCGCAGGAAAAGATCCACGCCATCCTGCAGAGCACGCCTGATCTGACCACCCTGGCCCTCGCCGACAAGGAACTGGTTCTCGCCTACGGCTCCAAGGACGACGCGGACAAGCTATGGGCGCTGATGAAGGACAAGCCAACTCCCGTCCCCGGAACCGTCGTTGACGCCACTGCCTCCGTCATCAAGGTGGCCGTTACCGACGATGCCAAGCAGGCCAAGACCGCCGACTTCATCGTCAACCTCAAGACGCCGCTCGCCGACAAGGACATCCCCGCCGCCGGCACCGAACTCAAGCTCCTGTCCGGTGGTGGTCCTGAGCTCGACGGTACCTACGACACCTACACCCAGATTCCTGGCACCGATTCGGTTCCGCAGTCGGCACAAATCGTTCTTCGCGAGGGCTTCATCCAGAAGAAGACTCCGGCCCACAAGCCCGCCGCCGGTCGCCCCAGAGCAACGTCAAATCAATAAATCAGACCGAACCCTGCGCGTCTCCTTTTCACAAGGAGCGCCGGGTTTGCTCCAACCGGGAAGAAACAGGAATTGCGAAGGGCAGCCTCTCACAGGCTGCCCTTTCGTAATTTCGGCTGTCCTCGAGCTCTGGTGTAAGGTCGCCGCAACCGCTCATCCGGCCCGGGTTCATCTGGCCCAGGTTCATCCGGCCTCGGTCATCCGGCCTAGGTTCATTTGACCTGGGCTCATGTAGCCGGCTGGTACGCCAGGGGTCACCATGGACCGAACCCCATCGCAATCGATCCTGCTCATCCGATGCGGACCCTCCCCGGCCGATCTGCTCAAAATCAGCATTCGGAACCCGCGTCTAGCCGATCAGTCCGCTCATCCCCGGCCCCTCAATGCCCCGGCCCTCACTGCACCGAGAGCCACCATCAGCAATCCCGATACCTCCGTTGCCCAGCCGCAACCTCCCGCCCCGCCATCCCAGCCCACAGGAGCCTCGGCCGCCACCCCTAAGAGCAACGGCTTTTTCGGTTCGCTGAATGAGTGCGGCTTGGAATCAGGGCGAATTTTGGCCGATTGCGTTTGCCAGTAAGCGGAGGATCAGGATTTCGTGCCCATTTGTCAGTGCGCCGTCCCGCCCGCAGGCGCCCTATCCTCGCGGAGCATCTGGATCGCCTTTCCGTAGGTCAAATCCGCCGGCAAGGAAACAAAACCCGAGTACTCCTGCACGGAGTTCGAGTTCTTCGCCTTGAAAAGCACCCGCCCATTCATCACCAGCTTCAAATGAACAATCCGCCACTGGCGGTCTCCCACATCCGCCTGCTGAATCTCTACCGAGCCGCCTTTGTCCAGCTGCCCCAGAATTCCCAACCCGAAATCCTTGTTCTCCACAAGACTCCCCGCCAGCCTTACCACCCGCTCCGCGACCGGGTCTACCCACAGCTCGCCGGCCATGGCCGTCAGTACGCCCGTCTCCAGGTCCGGCGGATCAAACCGTGGGTTGGGCTTGAAGGAAAACCTGTCGATCGTCTCCTGCCCCGCGGTCCCTGTCCCCTCGAAATGATAGAGAAACGCATTCGGCAGCACCCGCAAAACTTTCATGGCCCGCGCCGCATCGCTATCCTCGCTCTGCTTGCGATGCGCCTGCAAACCCGGGTTCGCTTTGAGCGCTTCGAGCCGTGCCTCTTCCTTCTGCTCATCGGCTGCGCCCAGGGGCTGGTCGTTGATCGAAACAAGCCGCGCCACGTCCCCATCGCGCGTTTCTACAATCTCTTTCACCGTGGTCAGGCGCGGACTTGTCTTGCGCAGCCGGTAGCGCATCGGGTGGCTTGCGCGGCTCAACTGCTCAGCCGCGCGTGACTCGGTCGCCAGCGCCCGCTCCACCAGAGCCTCAGCCTGCGTCTCGGTTGGCCCGACAGGCGCCGTCTGCCCCTGGAACCGCAGGACAGCCAGCAAAATCAAACACACACCCAGGAAACGGTCGAGCACTGGGTATAGTTTAATGGCCAACGATCGCCCGCGTGCGCATTTCAAGTCCATGAATATTTTAGACGTGCTCTCGGTCCCGTGGATTCGGCAATTGAAGCCAACCGGCCCGGTTGCGTATAGTTTGCGCAGGGGCTCATTTTCCCCGGAAGGATAACTACATGGCAGTGGAGACCACTCCTGCGCGCATCGGTAAGAGCGTCGTGATTTGCGGCGAAGTGAAGGGAAGCGAAGACCTGATTGTGGATGGACGCGTGGAGGGCACGCTCACTCTCACAGAGAGCCGGCTGACTGTCGGCCCCACGGCCCACCTAGCCGCCGATCTGTCTGCCCGGGATGTCGTCGTACTCGGCCAGGTAAACGGCAACGTCGTGGCCACAGGCCGCGTCGAGTTACGCGCCGGCTGCGTCATGGAAGGCGATATCCGCGCCCTCCGGCTCGCCATTGAAGACAACGCCGTCTTCCGCGGAAAAGTCGATCTGACGCAGGGCGCCGCCAAGGCTCCCGACGCCCCGCCTGCCGGCGGAGCCAATTGACGGAATATGCGATTTCCAGCCAGTCAGACAATGCATTGCCTGACCGTAAGGGGATTCCAAAGTTGCTAGGCCGTTGGTTCGACAAAAAGCAGGACAATACTCCGCAGGCCCAGAATCCCGGGCTCTCGGGCCCGCGCGTCCCCCGCCACTCCGGCGGATGGTCAGCCCTGCGCAAGCGGCTCCAGGCTGAACCTGGCCTGCGCATCATTGACGTTGGCTACACCTCGCCAGCCAACATCAACTACCTCACGGAACTGGGCCACAGCGTATTCCTCGCCGACCTGGTTCCCGACGCCCTCAATACCGACTGGAAGATTGGCGTCGACGCCGACGACAAACCCATCTGGAACGTGAATGGCTATCTTGACCAGGCGATGAATTTCTCCGGCCGTACGTTCGATGTCGTCCTGCTCTGGACCACGCTCGATTATCTTCCCGAGCCGCTGGTCGCCCCGGTCGTTCGTCATCTCTTCATATCGATGAATCCCGGCGGCCAGGTCCTCGCCTTCTGCCACACCCGCACCAAGGGAGAAGAAACCGTCTTCTGTCGCTTCCATCTCACCCCCGGCGATGATGTGCAGGTGCAACTCGCGCAGCCCTTTCCCATCCAGCGCGCCTTCACCAACCGCAGCATCGAAAAGCTCTTCGAGGGCTGGTCCGGCCACAAGCAGTTTCTAGCCAAAGACAGCGTCTCTGAAGTCATCATGACCCGCTAAAGCTGCTCTTGAGCCGCTCGAGAACGGGGCCCTTTCGCCGAGCGGCTTTTTGGCTGAAGAAAAAGATGCTGTCATCAAAACCAGACAGGGCACATTGTCAAAGGAAATCGCACAACCATCGCACTGCGACCGGAGAAGCTGCGGGAAGGATTCGACCTCGTCCTGATCGTTTTCCGAGTCGCACCATTTGATACGGCTCAAAAACCAGGCCATTCGAGCACGTAGCCTTCCTGCCCGTAACCTTCCCGCTCTTGGCAGCATCTGTTCAACTGGAGGAATAATGGCTTCATTGAAAGGAACCCGTATCACCTGGCTGGGCCACGCAACCGTGCTGGTCGAGTCCGCCAAAGGCACCAACATTCTGATCGATCCGTTCATCCAGGGCAATCCAAGATACCCGAAGGGCTTTGTGCTCCCGGACAAGATCGACTATGTCCTGCTCACCCACGGCCATGGCGATCACATCTCCGACGTCGTCCCCGTCGCCGAAAAACACAACTCAACCGTAGTTGCCATCTATGAGCTGGCTGAGTACGTCAAAGGCAAAGGCGTAGCCCGGACGATCGGCATGAACCTCGGCGGAACCGCGCAGCTTGCCGACGTAGCCGCCACCATGGTCGACGCTAAACACTCCGCGGCCGCGCAGGATGAGTCGGGAACTCATTACGTCGGCGTGGCTGCCGGCTTTGTGCTCACCATCGCCGAGGGCCCCGTTCTCTACCACGCCGGTGACACCTCGGTCTTCGGAGACATGCAGCTTATCCGCGAACTCTATCGTCCCGAAGTCGCCATGCTCCCGATCGGCGGCCACTTCACCATGGATCCCAGGGAGGCCGCCCTGGCCGTCCGCTACCTCACTCCCCGGGTAGTATTGCCTCTCCACTGGGGAACCTTTCCACCTCTTACCGGCACCCCCCAACAACTGGGAGCTCTGGTTGACAAGAGCGTAGAAGTCGTCAACTGGCAGCCCGGCGAATCCTACTCCTGATTGAGCAGCAGGCAATTCAGCAGGCAGGGCTTGCTCTTCGCTCTGCCCTTGGGGAACGAGCAAAGGGCTGGCTCAACGCCAGCCCTTTCTCGGTCGGCGATGACGCGCCTTCCCATTGCTTCATCGCGCTGATCAAAGAGAACCTTCACCCCGCCCAAGAGTCCTCATCCGGCATGCGGTGGCTTAGGCGGTAGCGAAGCCTTTAACCCAGGTGCCGTAGTCGCCAGCTCCTGGCCGCCCAATCGTATCTCAGCAGGCGATTCGGCCGCGCGATAATTTTTCAGATCGCGCATAATCTCCTGCTTCTCCCGCGCATATTGGCCCGCCAGCCGCGTCAGCGCATACGTGATGATGTCGCTGTGATGCAGGTCCGGCATCATCGGGTCGCGCCGCATGTTCAGCCACAACCGGTGCACCAGCTGCACATCGTCCGGGCTCAGATTCGGCGCATGAGGCCCAATATAGAAAACCTTGATCGAACCGGCCGGGTCAATCACATAAAAATTGAATTGCCGCTTGGGCTCCGGCAGCGCTTCCCAGGCCTGCCCCATGTGGAACGCCTGGTCCTCGGCCGTCATCTTTGACGACACGCTGGAAACGACCGATTCCACTTCGAGCGAATTGGCGCCTTGCACCAGCGCCGCAAACACATCGCCCGCCGGCACGACCAGCAGAGAGACCTTCTTGCCGAAGCTTTCCGCAACCGAAACGGCCTTGGTAAACACCATCTGCTCGTGCTCGCTGAAACTGGTATCTTCCGCGCTCAGGTACTCCGGACCGCCCGCGCCCATGATGCGCACGCTGATCACCACTACATCCTGGTCGTCCGTACTGGTCCTGGAAAGCGTCCACTTCAGCGCAAATGGATTCGACGGATCACGCATCGTTACCATGACTCCGCCCGTCCGCAGCGCTGCCGACTCGCGGCTGATCGTGTCCTGATGCTCCAGTTGAAAGTGGTCCTTCATCTGTCGCGCCGTAATCGCATGCTTGCGCAGGTTTTGCCGTTCGGAAATCGTGAAGATGGTAAAGAACGCCGCCGCGAAAACCAGGCCGCTTACCGTGGCCACCGACTTGGTAAACAGGTTGACGATGGCTGTCGACAGAAGCACCAGGAAGACCGAAATCAGTCCCACGGGAACTTCGGTCTTGCCGATGCGGATATTCGGCGGAACCTTCCAACCCCGCTCCCCATGGTACTTCCAGCGCAGAACCAGCATGGCCAGGCTGTTGAACGTAAAAGACCAGATGACGCCAAACGCGTACGCCTCGCCGAGGATAATCACATTTCCGCGGCTGCCGATGATCGTCACCATCTGCAGAATGAAAACCAGGTTCACGATCCTGGAACTGGTGCCGAACTTGTGATGCGGCTTGCGGAACCAGTCGGTCAGCACGCCATCTTCGGCCACCCGCATCAGCACGCCCGTAGACCCGATCATCGACGTGTTGATCGCGCCGGAAAGAATCAAAAATCCGACCAGCACCACAAAAATGCGGAACGCGATTTTCCAGAACATGGGCCCGACCATGTTCATGGCCAGTCCGGCAATCAGGTTGTCCTGATAGAGCACGTGATCTTTCAGCGGGATCAGCATGGAAGCCAGAATCGTTGCGCCCCCGGTAAAAATCAGGCTATAGATGGCGATCACGATCGCCGCCCGCTTCAGGTTCTTCAGCTTCGGATGCTCAATCTCGCGATTGACCTGCGCCAGGCTCTCTTCCCCGCTCATGGCCAGCAGCGAGTGCCCGAACGCCATCAGGATTCCAAACAGCCCGAGCAACGGCACCAGCCGTGTTCCTCGCAAAAATCCCAGCGCATCGTCGCTGAACTTAAGGTTGGCGACGGTCGGC
This sequence comes from Occallatibacter sp., assembly GCA_036519195.1. Classification (GTDB taxonomy): domain Bacteria; phylum Acidobacteriota; class Terriglobia; order Terriglobales; family Acidobacteriaceae; genus Telmatobacter. Next base: position 6,953 of record DATDLS010000059.1, read on the forward strand.
GGCGGCGGCAGCTGCGCTCCACGGATGAACACCGAATAAATGCCCCACGTCAGCAGGATCACGACCATGATGCTGGTAATCTGCATCACCTGCATGGCCTTATGGCTCGACTCTTCAATCCCCTTGGTGTTCTGCCACCAGTAATAAATGGTCACAACCGCCGCAAACACGGCCGAGGTGTAATTCATGTTGAACTGGGTCGGATTGTGATGTGCGTCAAGCAACGCCGGTGGCAGCCAGTGGATGTTATTGGCCACCGTCATCAACTCGTTCATCAGGCCGGTGATGTACTGCCCCGCGGAGACGCCCGAGATCGGCCCGGTCAGAATGTAATCGAACATCAGCGCGGAAACGCTCAGCTTGGCAAACGTTCCACCCAGCGCCTCCTTCACTACGCGGTAAACGCCTCCGCGCGTGAACATCGAGCAGCTCTCGACATACACCGCGCGCACCGCAAAGCTGAACAGCATGATGCCCAGGATGAACCACGGGGCTGAGGCGCCCACGGCTTCTTCGGCAATGCCGCCGGCATAGAAGGCCGACGAGCCAAGATCACACAGGACAATCGAGGCGGCGCGCCAGAATGAAATGAAGGTGAGCATCACCGAGGATGCCACGATGAGCCTGACTCGGTCAGAAGGAGGGGCGACGGTCGTTCGCGAGGATGCCATGATGTGGGCGCCGGTGTTCGAGCCGGCAGTCGATTATCCAAAGAGCGTAATTGTCGTCCGCCCTGCGGTGAGTTTATGTCTGAAGCTATGCGGAGTCAATCGGAATCATCCCCGCCAAAATCGAATTAGCCCCCGTCAAGGCCAGGCAATTCTTGTCAATCCTCGTCTTTGCCGAACAGTTCCTTGCCATCCTCGACAAAGCTGATCAGCACCACTACGGACGACCCCACCAGGCCCACAAAGAACATAAGCTCCAGCACGTGCATCGCAAACAGCACAATCGGCATAGACCCGATTGTACCCCGACTCACCCCATCCCGAACCGCCTTCTAGGACCCAAACCAGGGGGTATTGTTCATGCCATCAAGACGCACCCCCGGCCACTTTCGCACGCTGAAGCCAATCGCCGGCGTCTCTTTCACTTCAATCAAGCCCATTCGAATCGAGCCAGTCCGATCGATCCCGATCGCCGCTCCCCCCAGCCCATGCGATAGACTCGCCCTTGTATGCAGCGTTCTTGGGGAAGCTGGAGGCTCGGGGCCGCAGCGGCGCTTTCCGCCGCTCTGCTTGAACTCCCATTTCCCCTCGCCGGACCGTTGCCCGCCAGCCGAACCGTGTTCGCCTGGTTCGGCCTCGTCCCCCTGCTTTGGGCCATCCTGTCCCAGCAGGGAACCAGCCAGCCAAAACCCGTTCGTCGAGGCTTTTTCCTCGGTTACCTGTGCGGCTTTGCCTGGTATCTGGGCAATTGCTACTGGATCCGCGACACCATGGCCCTCTATGGCGGCCTGCCCGCCATCGTCCCCGTGCTTCTGCTGGTCGGCTACAGCCTCGTGCTTGGCCTTTACTTCGGCTTGTTCGGACTCGCCATTGCCCTGGTCCGCCAATCCACCGGCAACCCGCGTCTTGCTCTCGCCCTCGCCCCCGTCTTCTGGGCCGGGCTGGAACTGGCCGCCTCCCGAATCACGTCCGTGCCCTGGGATCAGCTTGGCTATTCCCAGGTCGACAATGCCCTCGTCAACCAGCTCGCACCCTTCACCGGCGTCTACGGAATCAGTTTCGTCCTGGTCGCCGTGAACGCCCTGCTTGCCGGCGCGCTCGTCCTCGACCGCTGCCCGCACCGCCCCTTCTGGCAAAGCGCTCGCCCCTGGGGAATCGCCGGCGTCCTCCTCATGGTCATCGGAGCCTGCGGTATCTTCCTCTCGCCCCCTCGTCCCGTAGCCACCGCGACCGCCGTCCTCGTCCAGCCCAACCTCGACGTGGGAGACCAAAGTAGCTGGCAGGGACCGGGCGAGTGGGACAGCCATATGGCCCAGTTCACCCGGCTCGCCAGCCAGCAGTGCACCCCGTATATCGCCGGCCTCCCGGAAACGAACGCTCCCAGCGGAGGAATCCCGTGCCCGCCCTCTGCCACCCATCCCGACCTGGTAGCCTGGCCCGAGTCGCCCGCGCCCTTTGAAGAAACCGATCCCCGCTTCCAGCACGCGCTCGCGAACATCGCCCGCGAGGTCGGCGCTCCAATCATCGTCGGCAACATCGGATGGTCGTTTGACGGCTCCACCCAGGACTGGAACTATTTCAACTCCGCCTTAGTCATCGGCGCGGGCGGCGAGCGTGTCGGCCGCTACGACAAAATCCATCTGGTCCCCTTCGGCGAATATGTTCCTTTCGCCCGCCTGCTCACCTTCGCCCGCAAGCTCACCGGACGCGTCTCCAAGTTCAGCCGCGGCGATCAGCGCAAGGTCTTCCGCCTGCCCACGGCCAACGGTCAAGTCCACGGCTACGGCGTCTTCATTTGCTACGAGTCGGTTTTCGCCGACGAAATCCGCCACTTCTCCCAGCTTGGCGCCGAAGTGCTGGTCAACATCAGTGACGATGGCTGGTACGGCGACACCAGCGCTCCCTGGCAGCATCTCAACATGGTCCGTATGCGTGCCATCGAAAACCGCCGCTGGATCCTGCGCGACACCAACAACGGCGTCACTGCGGTCATCGATCCCCAAGGACGCGTCCGCCAGAGCATTCCCCGCCACCAGGTCGACGCCCTGGTGGCCCAGTTCGCATTCCGCGACGATGTCACTTTTTACACCGCCCACGGCGACCTGTTCGCCTGGATCTGTGCGATACTTGGACTAGGCGTTCTTGTCTGGGCCTTCCGCGCCAGCCCTGTCGTCAAAGCTCAAATCAAAGTCAGGTCATAAACGCAAACATATGTCGTCCTTGAACGATCTCGAATTCGCATATGCTTCTGTGCGCGATCAAGCGCTCGACCTGCGGGAATTTCTTTGACCCCGCTCGTATCCGCCGCGAACTAGCCGAAATAGAAACCAGACTCGCCGATCCAGCCCTCTGGAACGACCCTGCTGCGTCCAAACCTCTCATGCGCGACCGCAAGCGCCTCGAAACCATGGTCGCCGACGATGAGGAGCTGGTCCGCCGCTCGGGCGACATCGAGGCCTACTTCGAGCTAGCCAAAGAAGGCGAGGACGTCCTCGCCGACCTTGAGCAGAACATTAAAGCTCTCGCCGCCTTCAATGAAGCCTTGGAAGCAAGGACGATGTTGAACGGCGAAGCCGATCCCCTCAATGCCATCGTTACCGTCCACCCCGGCGCCGGCGGCACCGAGAGCCAGGACTGGGCCGAGATGCTCATGCGCATGTACCTGCGCTGGGCCGAGCAGCAAGGCTTCAAAACCGAGATGAACGACTACCAGGATGGCGAAGAGGCGGGCATCAAGTCCGCGACCTTTACCATCAGCGGCGTATACGCCTTCGGCCAACTGGCAGGCGAAAGCGGCGTGCATCGCCTGGTTCGCATCTCGCCCTTCGACCAGGCCAAGCGTCGCCACACATCCTTCGCCTCGGTTTACGTATCGCCGGAAATCGACGACTCCATCGAGATCGATATCAAACCGGATGACATCCGCATCGACACCTACCGTTCAGGCGGCAAGGGCGGCCAGCACGTCAACACCACCGACTCCGCTGTGCGCATGACGCATCTGCCCACAGGGATTGTGGTGCAATGCCAGAACGAGCGCTCACAGCACAAGAACCGCGAGAAGGCTATGA
>DATDLS010000060.1:0-5701 GCA_036519195.1 Occallatibacter sp.
CTGAGCGTGAAGCTGCAACTCGGTCAGATAGTCGAAGGAGTTGGCGTCGCACAACTGACAAGTGTGAATCAAGCTCATGAACAGATCACCGACATCTGCCCCATTCAGCGTCCGATAGAACAAGGCATTCTTCCGGTGAAGAACAGCCCGCTTCAGTGCTCTTTCAACGACGTTGTTGTCTAGCGGCGCTCCGGCTTGCCGGAGAAACAGCGTCAAAGGCCGCCAGTGTCGCAGTAAGTACGTGATCGCCTTGCCCAGTCCCGAGTTCGGCTCTGTCTTGCGCTCGGCGAACTGCGCTTCCAGCCACCCATGGAATTTCTCCATCCCCGCGTTTGCTCACCATTCTCCATCCCTTCTGTTTTACCAGTTCTTGCCGTCCTTGTCTCTGCTTCCGTTCAAACTCGACGAGCTTCTCTAGCTCCGGCCGCAGCACGTTGCGTCCCGTCATGGCGTAGCGCAGGAACGTCGACATGGTCTTCCAACCGCAATCTGCATGATGCGCGGCACCGCTATCCCGGCGTCCAGCATTCGTTGCGCCGCCGTTCGCCGCAGGTCGTGGACCAGAAGGCTCTCGTTCACTCCTGCCATGCGGGAGCCGCGCTTCCAGCTTGTCGAAGCGCTGCACCGGACGGTGATTCAAACCTCGCGTGAAGATCAGATCATCAGGCTGCTTGCCCTTCGCCAGTTCGCGCAGCATCGTGATCAGCCGCACGCACCAGGACCCGAGCGGAACCACGCGAGCCTCGGGGAACCCGCAAACCGAAGATCAGTTCTCCAGCTCCAATGGTGTCAAGATCAGATACATCGTGGTGGGCAAGGCGAGCCGGTGATTCTGGTTCATGGTTTTGCGGGCAATTTGGATGTGGAGATCCCTGATAGCCGATCTCTCCAAAGATCACGAAGCCATCGCTCTCGATTGTCGCGGACACGGGAAAAGTGACAAGCCCGCATGAACCTGAACAATATGAGATCGAGATGGTAAAAGACATCACAAGGCTCATGGATCATCTTCAGGTTAGGAAGGCACATGTCATTGGCTATTCGATGGGCGGAGGCATTGTCATGAAAATGCTTGTCGAGCATCCCGACCGATTCTTAACAGCCGTAATCGGCGCAAATAGGCGGTTTCGGGCGGAAGATCTCGAGGAACAGGCATCTCTTACGAAATATCTTCGGAGCGGCGTGTCATTCTCGGAAGCAGTGATCGCGGCGGCGCCGGCGGATGCGCCTCCACTCAGTGCTGAGCAGCGCGAGGCATTGAAGGGAGAGGATCCGATGCACGACACCAAAGCGCTGGCTGCCCAACGCCTCGGGAACAAGGAACTAACCGTCAACACTGAGTCACTCAAAGCGAACAAAGTGCCGACCCTCGTGATTTACGGCGGCAATGACCACTCTGAGGGTTACACCGATCTAAAGAAAGAACTTTCGAATGCAGAGTATGAGGTCATCCCCGGCGCCGGTCATGCCGGCGCGGTTCAGAGCCAGGAATTTGTAAAAGACGTTCGCACATTCCTTCAAGAGCATCAACCGCCACAACAGTTGAGATTGCCTATTCGTGGCCACCGTGCTGGCGAAGCAGGTTCGCAATGTCAGGATGCCCCGCGTGTATTGCCCACGCCAAAGGCGTACCCATTTTATCTGCTGCGTTGACATCTGCCCCGTTTGCCAACAGGACTTCGACAACATCCTTGTAGCCTTTCCCCGTCGCAATGATCAAAGGAGTATTGCCGTCCACCTTCTCTCCGACATCAGGGTGGGCCCCGTGAGCTAAGAGCAGTTTCACAGCCTTCCCACTGTCCGCGAGAACCGCGTAGTGCAACGGCGTTAAGCCGTTTGTGTCCGCCGCATTTACATCGGCTTTATGGGTAATTAAACAGCTCCAGTAGATCAGCGTGCTCTCCACCCGCTGCTACCGCCTGATGCAGGGGAGTACTCTGGCTGTTGTCCTTTGCGTTGACATCTGCTCCGTTTGCGAGCAGAAAATCTGCCATTTCCTTGTAGCCGTTTGCAGCCGCAAGGTGCAAGGAAGTGAAACCATCCTCATCCTTACTGGAAACCAGATCAGGACTGTTCTTGATTAGGCTCCTGACTTTCGCGAGGTCGTTAGCTTTGACTGCCTCATGAATCTCTCCGGCCAACGCGAGATTGCTCGATGAGAGCACAAGCAAGAAGGCGGTGAAGCGGAAAGAACGCAAACTAAAGAGCCGACCAAAGATTGTGACCATCGCTCGGTCTCCTTGAGAATCCCAAGTATATCCGGCAGGGGGATGGTAGACAGTTCGAGGTTTTCGGGAGGCACCGTCGATATTGTCAAGTTTGTTTGCAATAAAACTTGACATTATATCCCTCCGCGACGGATACTTGCCACGTGAGAACGCTCACAAAGCAGCCAACTGGATCGACCCGCACCATGGGCCTTGTCCGTCACCGGATCGAGGCATCGGGCGAACGCTTGTGGCGTCTTGAAGATTTTCGTGATCTTCCATTTGCGGCAGTCGCGCAATCGCTGTCACGCCTCACGCGGGAAGGGATACTCGAACGCATCAGCAAAGGCCTCTACTATCGCGCTCGACCAACGATGTTCGGAAAGAGCTTGCCAAGTCCCGCTGCAATTCAGAAACTCGCATCCCGCCGCAAGACGGTCTTCCCCTCGGGAATTGCCGCCGCCAATCTCCTCGGATTCACAACGCAGACCGGACGACGCAGTGAGGTTTCCACCAGCGCCCTCAGCTTGCCCCGCAAACTCATTGGCACCGAGACCGTGGTTCACACAAGGCGACCGGAGGCGTGGGCCAGTCTCTCTGAGACCGATGCCGCACTGCTTGACTTCATGCGACGCGGAGGCGAGACCAGCGAACTGTCGCCAACAGAGACCATTGCCCGAACCGTGGCGTTGCTGTCTGAAAGAGGCCGCTTCGAGCGTCTCCTCAGAGTGGCCGACTCTGAGCCTCCACGGGTGCGCGCAATCCTTGGCGCGATCGGCGAGCACATCGGAAAGAAGCCCGCCGCAATTCGGCGGTTGCGGGCTTCACTCAATCCATTTTCCAAGTACGACTTTGGACTTTTGACGTCTCTGCCGCGCGCGAAGCACTGGCAGGCCAAGGACCATCGCTGAGATGAATTTGCATGAACATCCCGATTTCGAGCAGGCGATACTCCGGGCCGCAGAGCATTTTCGCGGACGCGGATTGCGCCCCGCCACCATCGAGAAGGATTACTACGTCACGGAGGCATTGCGGATCATCTCCGTCACCGCTGGCGACAAAGTTATTTTCAAAGGCGGCACCAGCTTGTCGAAAGGCTGGAACCTGATTCAGAGATTTTCCGAAGACGCGGATATCTTCCTCGATCCGCTCGCGTTCGAGCCGCCCCTTGGAAAGAACGGCATCGATCGCGAACTCAAGAAACTCCGCGACGCCGTCGGTGCGCACCCGATGCTCACTTTTGTCGAGAACGAGAGCCAGACCATTGGCGGATTCGGGCGGAACGACCGCTTCTCCTATGTGCAGCGTTTCGGTGGACCCGGCGAAGTAACCAATCGGGTGCTAGCGGGAGTTTACTGCGAGTTGAGAGAACAAGCTTGTAGGCAGATATTTGTGAGGGAGTTAGAAGCATTGCGTCGTATTACCCACGTTGGGTACTACGAAGCCATGGCAGCAAGGCCCAGAGTCTTGACCAAGGCTTGTTGGGCGAGAGACTGCTGCGAGAGCACGTAGGCGGTACGAGGCGGTCCCTTTTCGCCCTGAGGCGGATAGAGCAGGACGAACTGTTTGATTTGCTCGAGTTCCTCGAGCAGTTGCTCAACCGACAGATCCGCCCACCCAGCTTTGGCCTGCTGGTGCACATACTGCAACAGGGAGATACCCAACATGCAGTAGAAGGCGTGGATGCGAATCTTGCGGTCGGTCCAGTGATACATGGGATCCCAGCCCAACCACTGGCCATCTTTCAAGCCGCGGAACACGCGCTCGATGGATTGTTGGCCGCCGTAGCCGGCCACGACCTGTTCCGCGCTCCAATCCATGCGGTTGGTCAGCAGCACGGTGCGCCCCAGGCGCTGACTGAGGAGTTGGGGAAGAGCCGCCGAGTCGAAGTCAAACTGTAACTGCCACTTTCCGTCTTGTTCTTGCAGTTGATAACGCACGAGCTCGGCCAGGAACGGAGCCGACAACCAGCGCCGAATCTTGCGCTCAATCTGCTCCTGCTTCGAGCGCGCTTTCGGTTTCTTCAGTTCCATGGCCAAACGGCGGAGCGACTGCAACCCCCGGCTGAGGCTGGTAGTTAGACTGTGCAGTTGTTCGCCGGCAAAGGAAGCCGAGTATTTCACCACGCACAGATACTCGCGTCCATGGACCAGAGTTTTCTCGGCAGCAGCGCGCACTCCGGGTTGGGCACTGCTGCAGGCGGGGAGTTCTTCCGTCGCTCGCCTGCGGAGTTCCGCCGGCGCTTGATTCCAGGGCAAGGCCGAGATCCAGCCCACGCCCGCTTCCTCCAAGGCCACCGTGTTAGCCAGCGCCGCCGAACCTTTATCCAACACCAGCGTGACCGTCTGGCGCGCGATCTGATTTTGATCCAGCATGCGCGTGATGCGCGTCAACGCCGTGGAAAACTCCTCCACGTCGGCCACGTGGCCGGGATAGACGTGATGACAGAGGCTCAAACCATGCTCGCCATCGAGCACGTAGCTCAGACCAACTTGCCGCAGGTTATGGCGGCCCTGCTTGTTGTGCCCCCGCTGGGCCAGTTGATTGCGGCCGTTGCTACTGGCGATGTAGGTATAGAAGTTGGTGGTGTCGTAGGCCAGCAGACGACGACTCACCAGTTGTTTCTCTTTCCATAGTCCCAGCAAACGCAACTGGGCTTGCTCCAAGGGATCGTCGGCCGGGGAGAGCGCCTCGTATCCTTCGGGCAGGATCTGTTCAAAGGCGTCCCAGAACGCTTGCGAAGTGAAGCGCTCCTCAGGAAACTCCCACAGGGTCGACAGAATGGAGGAGCGATACCAATCGGGGACTTCGGTTTTGGGACCAGGTTGGCAGATGCGGTGGATGGCCGCCAGCAAGAGGTAGTGAGCGGGCGAGGGTCCGGAACGTGGGGTGGGCCAAAGGGAGTGGAGCAAGTCCCAGACGCCGGTTTGCTGAGCGGCGGCCCAGAGGGCGGCGGGCAAGCCAAACTCGCGGGTGGTGGCGGCCAGGGGGACGGGGGCGGTGCGATCGCGAACCATCTCGGCGAGTTTCTCGGCGGTACCGAGGTAGGCTTGATGAACGATGCGGGGCTTGCCGTCGACGCGGGCACTTTCGACGACGTAGTAGTAGAGTTGGTTGCCTTTTTTCTTGGCGACGAGGCTTGCCATACAGGGTAATACAATATGACCAACCTCGCTTACTGTCAAGCATCAAGTGCGTAGATATGCACAGGAATCTACTTCATATAGGGTAATACCAAGAGTTGCCGAAGAGAACTTGCAGAACTACTGTGCCGGGAAAGACTTAGCGGCGCTGCTTGGACTTCTACTCGAGGACTCGCAGTAAACTCCCGCTAGGTGCACCGGGTACACCAACAACATTTGATGATTCTGGGGCGTCTTCCCGCGCGAGTTTTGCCCATTCAGAATCGGCGACGATTCCGATGCGACCTTCGGCGGTAACAATGTCCCCGCTAGCCATCACAGCGCAGCATGCCATAGTCAGCGCTCAGCGCG
>DATDLS010000061.1:0-21262 GCA_036519195.1 Occallatibacter sp.
CTGGGCAATCTGCTCAATGCTGACGGTACTCCCATCGTCATCTCCGGGCTTTGGGGCCTGGAGTTCGACAACCGCAGTAGCAACGAGGCAAGCCCCACCACCTCCACCGGGCCGGCACTGTTTTTCTCCGCCGGCATTAACGGCTACGCAGATGGCCTGTTCGGCACCTTTACTCCTGTCGCGGCTGAGCTAAGCGCGGAGGATCACGAGTAGCAATTTTCCGTCTGCCGAGTGCTACGACATCGGGAGAGCAAGCTTTGCTCTTCCGATGCGTAGCACCCAGTAGGGACCATCATTGCTCCGTGCCCCCGCCCCAAATCCGTACGAGCTAAATTACCGTATCTTAATGTGGTTGACCGCATCACTGGACAGTGTCGGGTTCTTACGCACTTCAGGCGGCCCATTTTGAGCAAGTGCAGGGTTCAGGGAGCCAAAGAAATTTCTCATCAATATTCCACGAACCGGCCAGGCAGCGAAACGGCGAGAAAATCAGCGACTGGGACACCCAGGAACCGCTACCAACTCGACGGCAGATGTGGACTTGGATGGGCGGGCAGAGAAGCGTTTCCTCCTCTGCCCAAGGGCACTCTCAGCGGTGTGGCTGTCCGATTGAGCATCAGACTCTTTACCGGATTACACAGTCATCGGTTTGCGAACAGTCGCATCTGGTCCAGACATGGTTTAGCCGGGGGGCTTGGCACTGCCCGGCGATGAGGAAACCTCGATGTCGAATTATTCAGCCCGAATACCCGTTAAAAGTGCATAAAAATGAAAATCGCGAAGAGATGCATTCCTCACACCTTCGCTTCACGAGTTCTGTCGATCAACCTAACCTGGCGTAGCCGGAACCCAAAAGGGCATAACATTCAAAAGTTCGAGACTTGTTCAAAATCGACTCAAAGCCCCATGAACAGAGGTGATCGCGCATAGGGCCAAAAATTTTCTGCCAAAAAGCGTGCAGAATTCAAATGGATAGGTGCTCAAGCCTTCCGATTATCTCTATAGGTCGCGGAAACGGTAGCCAACGTAGCTGTCCGTAAGCAAGTACACCGGATGAGCTGGGTCGTCTTCCAGCTTGCGGCGCAACTGGCTGATATAAGTTCGCAGATATTCCCGCTCTCCGCCATACTCGGCACCCCATACCAGAGCCAATAACCGCTGATGCGCCAGTGGGCGCCCAGCATAACGCATGAGCGTGTGCAATAGCTCAAACTCTTTCGGCGTCATGCGGATTTCCTCACCGCGTTTCGTGACCCGGCGCGTCGAGGGATCAAGCGTGATTTCACCCACGGTGACCGGATGCTGGGGGGAATCGGTCCTTGTCCTAAAGCGGCGAATCGCCGAGCGCAGCCGTGCGGTCAACTCCAGAAACTGAAAGGGCTTGGTGATGTAGTCGTCCGCTCCAGCATCCAGCGCCTCGATCTTGTCCTTTTCCTCGTCGCGCACGGTAAGAACAAGTATCGGGAGGAGCGGATAGGTTTGGCGTATGCGCCGGCAGGCCTCCATGCCGCCGATCCCAGGCATGTTGATATCGAGCAGGATTGTCTCGAACTTGCTGTTGCGCAGGGCGAGAATTGCTTCTTCGCCCGATGATGCTTCTCTGGGGCAGAACCCAGCTGCCTCAAGGGTATCTCGCAGGCTCTGGCGCAATGCGCTGTCATCTTCGACGATCAATACCGACCCCAATGCTGTCATGTGAGTTGCTCCGCAGTAGTCGGTATTGCGATGACAAAGGTTGTCCCGGCCTGCACATCGCTTTCGATGGAGATCTTTCCGCCGTGTGCTTCTATGGCTTTCTTCGCGACTGACAAACCCAGGCCAGTGCCAGGTGCACGATGCTCGACTGATGGACTGCGATAGAAGCGCGTGAAAACCTTGTTTCGTTCGGTAGGTGGAATGTAGGAGCCCTGATTATGAATGCGAAGAATGATCTGCGGCCCCAGCGAGTCCGCAGAGATCTGTACCAGCGAATCCTGAGGGGCGTATTTAACTGCATTATCGAGAATTTGGACCAGTGCCATGGTGAATAGCTGAGGGTCACATCGGAGCATGGTGATCTCCGGAGCTATAGACACATCCACATGGCTGGCGTTAAGTTCAACTGCACACTCATCCAGAACCCCTTGAATCAAGGATCGTATATCGATCAACTTCTCGTGCACGACTAGCTGCGACGGTTCCAATCTCGATGTACGCAGCAGACGCGTAGCCAATTGGGTAAGACGATTGGCTTCCCGGTTAATGAGGTCCACAAGTCCGGCCTGGCGGGCATTAAGGGTTTCAGCAGCCAGCAATCCGGAACTCGCGACCGTGATCGTGGTCAACGGCGTCTTAAAAGCATGAGCCAAACCATCGAGCAAGGCGGAGCGTAATTGCTCAGAGTGCTTCTCTGCCTCCAGATTCATCTCTACTGCTAAAGATCTCGTTCGTTCGATCGACATCGCCGTCACCGAGGCAATTGAGTTGATGCTCAATGAATCGATCGAATGCTCATAGAACATCAGGGCGCCGACGGCGCGGGTTCCAAAGAACAAGACACGAAAAGAAGTCTTATTGGAAGCGTCGTCATAATTGCGTTGGCTGAAATAAACGGCTTTGACAGCGTCTTCCGCGTCCGGAGTCTCACCAATGCATGAGAGCGAACCCTCATATGCGTTCCAGAGAGCGACGCCCCTGAGAGGAAAGCTCCTCTTGATCAATACGCAAAGCTGCCGGCCGGGAGACTGCTGCCAATCAAGCAGAAGCATGTCCCTGCAGAGTTCATATAGGGCCTTCTGCTCGACGCTTTGCTTCTCCAGCGCGACTTGATGCCGGCGTGCCTGATGAGAGAGGCGGCTCACCATCAAGGAAATCCCTTCAAAGGTGGCCAGGGCAGTCCAGTCTTCAGGGCGATCTACACGAAAGCTGAACAAGGGCGGAGCGAAGTAATACTCCAGGCATAGCGTAGCCACAACAGAGACGACGCTGGCCTCTACAAACCCTGCTCTGTCAGCGATTGCCAGAGTGATGAATAGATAGACCGAAATCGTTGCCGCCAGATTCAGATACTGGTTTGCGACCACGCCGAAGGAGATCAAAAAGGCAGAGGCCAGAAGAACCAGCGCGGCGGAACGGAAGCGTGCATGGGACACAGCGTATTTTACCTTTGCCAAGTATAGAGAGCAGATCCATAAGAAAGTCGTAAGAAAGTTGCAACGAGGTTGTAACGAAGATCGTTCGGCGCTGACATTTATGCCTCCCTTGTGGGTTGTGATTTGTGATGTACCTGGCTGGCATGCAACGCATAAATGCCGGTCAGGAGATCTACATGAACAGTTGTTTAAACTCAGCGGAGAATTTTCACAGCCTTGCGCTTGTTCACCTTCGGGCACAAGCAACGCGGCAGTGGCTGCTTAATGTTGAGAATGCGGGTGAATGCCGCCCCCGGATTTCGCAGGCCAATGTGGCGACACGTCGTTTTCGAATGATGGGAATTGCTCTTGCAATTCTTACAATGCTTTTGTGTTCAGGCCAGTGCTTTGCTCAATCTACATTTGGAAGCGTGCGAGGCGTCGTCGATGATTCCTCCGGTGCGACGATTCCGAGCGCGCAGGTGATCCTGCATAGCGTCGACGAGAATACCGATCGAACGGTCACCGCAGATGAGACGGGCAATTATCTCTTTGAGAATGTCAAGGCAGGTCAATATACCCTTCGCTCCTCGCACCGCGGGTTTGCCGACATGCAGCTGGCCGGGATCGCGCTTTCGGCGCGCCAGGATTTGCGATTCACCCTGACCATGCAGGTCGCGGCCCAGGCAACAACCGTAGAGGTGAATGCCGCGACTGTCGATATTAACACCGAAAATGCAACCCTTGGAGACGTGAAGGACACGGCGGCGATCGTGCAGCTGCCCCTCAATTATCGAGCTGCCACGACGAGCCCGGTCTCGGCACTGGCTGCATCGCCAAATGTGCAGCAAGACAGCGAGGGAAATTTTGAGATTGGGGGCGCGACATCGAACATGATCGGTGTCTCTGTGGACGGCATCTCCACAATCAACGTCTTCAATAGCGGCCTTTCGCTGGTAGCCGGGGCAGCCGGAGCCAATCCCTATCCATCTTCGGAGGGCATCTCCGAAATGAAAGTCACGGCCTTCAATAACAATGCTGAATTTTCACAGGTCGCCGATATTACTTTCACAACCAAAGCCGGCACCAATCAATACCACGGCAGCACGTTCGAGTATCTTCAGAACGATGCGCTCAACGCTAAAGTTTGGAACTTCCCAGAAAAAGCGCCGGAACGCTTCAACACATATGGCGGCAGCCTTGGAGGACCTGTCTCGCTTCCGCATCTCTATCATGGCCGTGACAGAACGTTTTTTTTTCTCGACTATGAGGGCAACCATAAGAGTACCTCCGCGGCCGAGCAGTATGACGTTCCGACGGCTGCGGATCGGGCCGGCAACCTGAGTGATCTGGCCTCGACGATTCCCGTCAATGCGAATAACCCCAATTGTCCGGCCAATGCCGGATGCCTCATCAATCCGGCCACAGGGTCGCTCTCCACAGGACAGCCCTTTTCCAACTACCAGATCACAACACCGCTGAACCAACCAGCTCTTACCCTGTTGAACCAATATTATCCTCTGCCCAACGCATCCAATTTGAGTGGCGGGCTTAACTATCAGACACTGGTTCCGACCCCTGCCAGCAGTGACGGCGTCGACCTGCGTATCGATCAGAACATTTCCCAAAAACAGCAGGTGTATGCCCGCTACAACTGGAAGAACCTGAACGTCAATACGGTGAACAACCTCCTGCCGGACGACCAGGACACCGAACATGACCGGAGTTTTCTGATTTCCCATAACTATGAATTCACCTCAAGCCTGGTCAACGAATTCCGCTTTGGATTCACGCACTCTATCCTCGCTCCATTCTTTCCAATCGAAGGTGCGCAGGCCATCGGGCAGCTAGGCCTCCAAGGTGTTAACCTTTCCACCCATCCCACCAATGGTGGTTTTCCCGCCGTTGTTTTCTCAGACGGCACCAACTTTACCCCGATCGGCAGGGATATCGTTGATCCCACAATATCCAGGTCAGAGGAGTTGGCGGACAATCTCACATGGACCCGCGGACGCCACACGATTCGGGGCGGGGTTGATGTTCGCTGGGCCCGATTCGAAGTGCCGGAGATTGAGACGCCCTCCGACGACTATGGATTACTTACCTTCAACCAGAGCATCTTTACAGGCAGTTCCTTCGGCGATCTTCTTCTCGGCGTTCCGAACACCACCTATTTTGCCGTCACGGGTCCGACGGATAATGCCGGTGGTTCTCAGTATGGCTTTTACGCCCAGGACGAATGGCAACTCAATCATCGTCTGACGGTGAACTACGGCCTGCGGTGGGAAATACTCCCTCCCTTCGTCGACCAAGACGGCATTCAGGCGAACTTCGATCCGACGACGAATTCGATCATCGTTACCCCCCGGCTTTATAGCAAATTAGGAGGGCCAGTTCTGGCGTTCCTGCAGTCTTTCAATGCCTGTAATGCAGCTCCTTCGGGACTCACGGCTGCTGCGGATCCGGGCTATGAACCTTCGAGCGCGTTGCCGTGTAGTCATGTCGTTTCGAATAGTCAAGAGGGGCTTCCCCAGGGGCTTCGGCAAACGTATCTTGGCAATCTGGATCCGCGTGTCAGCTTTGCCTACCGTCCTTTTGGCAACGACAGCACCGTCGTGCGCGCCGGTTTCGGTATCTTCACTGTGACTGCGCTCGGACAACTGCAGAACAACAACGAAAGCAATCCACAGGCGTCGGTCTACACCTACACAAATGAAAATGCCGCCGGAGCGCCGTCGTTTCATTTTCCGCAAGTTGCCCCTCCGGGAGTTGCAGGGCAGGCTCTCATTGGAGGCGGTGAGCTCGAACAGGCCACTGATCCGCGCTATCGCGATGCTCAATCGGCACAGTGGAATGTCTCGATAGAGCGCCAACTCACTGCCAATACCGCAGCCCAAATCAGTTATATCGGAATGAAGTCTTATCGTCTGAACGTCACTGTGAACTTGAATCAGCAGCTACTTTCCACAACAAATCCCAATCCAAACCCTATTCCGTTCCCGAACTGGGGCACGATCTTCTCCACGGAAAACCTCGGCCACCAGAATTATCAGGCCTTGGAACTGCTGGCAACTCACCGGATAGGGCATGGGCTGTCCTACCAGGGGAACTTCGCTTGGGCGCATGATATCAGTGACGCGCAGGGGGACGCTCCTACCACGTTTCAAGGAGAGACTCGATACGGGCTGGCCGAGGAGGATCGCTTTGACACTCGGGCCAATCGCGGCAATAGTGTCGGCACCAGACGCAGTCGGCTTTTGCTGACCGGCACGTATGAACTGCCGTACGGAGCTGGCCGGCACTGGTCCGGCCACTCCGCCCTCGTTAACGACACTCTTGGCGGGTGGAATCTGAACACCATTACGCTGCTGGAATCCGGCGAGTACCTCACGCCCACGATGAGTGTCGCCGACGACCAGACCAACACCGATCCCGCGGCTGCTGGAACTGCTGTAGTTCGACCGGATGTGGTCGGGAATCCGATGCCAACGCACCGCACACGGGCCGACTACTTCAATATCAACGCCTTTGCAGTGCCGCCTATGAACGCAGGGCGCGTGGGCAATGCCGGTGTAGGAAGTCTGGAAGGGCCCGGCACTGCGGCGGTTGCTTTGGGGTTGGCAAAAGTCATTCCGATTCGGGAGAGCCTGCACATGCGGTTCGAGGCGACTTTCACGAATGTGCTGAACCATCCCAACTTTGCGCCGCCAACAACCGACATCAGTAGTCCAACGTCGTTCGGTGCGCTCACAACTGCGGAGACTGCGGAAGGCGCGGAAAATCGCACCGGGCAGGTGGCCCTCCGTTTTGACTTCTAACATTGCTCCCCGACGATAGCCCGAGGCCGACCTGTCGTTCTGACGGGTCGGCCTTAGGGCAACCGTTTTACCTTTAGTTTGCTGTTGGGGTCTGAGGGCACAGGTGCGGCGATCAATGAGTGAAACGAAATGAACGGCAGTCCGGAAAAGGTCCTGGTCATCGCGAAGGAAGCGATGGTGCGTTTTCAACTTCGGCGAACGCTCGAAGCATTGGGTTTCGACGCCGGGGAAGCGCCAGACGGAGGCGGTGCGCTGATGCGCCTTCGAATGGTTGATTACGAAGCGATCCTGGTGGAGTATCGCCGGTGGGGAGGGGATGGTGTTGCGGTCTGCAAGCAATTACGCCAGCTCTATCCTAGCCTGCCGATCCTGGTCATCACTTCAAACGTCTCCCTCAATAATAAGTTGGCTGCCTTTGATGCGGGCGCAGATGATTGCATGATTTGGCCGCTGGCCGAACGCGAGCTTAGCGTCCGGCTTCGTTCGGCGATCCGACGCTGCCACGCTTCGGCGGTCAGGACTTGTGAGTCCCTCGTCATCGGCGACATAGCGCTCGATCCAGTTAGACGTCGAGCTACAAAATCTGGATCGGATGTGGCCCTGACGCCCACTGAATTTAGTGTTCTTGAGACGCTGATGCGGCAGCCCGGAATCCCGATCTCCCATTCGGCTCTGATCTCTGCGATTTGGGGTCAGGAGGCCAAAGCCAACCGAGAACATCTGCGAGTCATTATCTGTGGTTTACGCAAAAAGCTCGAGGATGATCCTTCTGAGCCAAGCTATCTGATCACCCATGCCTATTTTGGCTATTGCTTTCGAGATTACTAAACGGAGGTAAAAAATTTATGCTTTTTTTAGCATTTGGGGTCTAGGATCGGCATGGAGTGGATACGAGGTGCTTCAATGCCTGACGTTTGTGGTGTTGAATTCAATGCCAATCAGTCTGAATTGGTGAAAGATCTGGTTCGGGAATTGCTCAAGGATGGAAATTGCGCCGTCTATCCGGTGCCGCATATGCCGCATGGCGAGCTCCAGATGGCTTCTATATCACCCATCCCTGGATTGAGAGGGAAGAGCGGCGTGTTCCTGAGAATCAGGCCTGGAGTCAATGAAGCGACAATTGTGCGCCCAATGAACGCAAAGGCAGGAGAGCCCCTCGCCAAACTGAATCAGTCCTCTCGAGTCGAACTGCTGGTCGTAATCCGGCTTTGGCGTCAACAAACGATGCTGATCTGCCGCGAAGAGAAACCGCTGCCGGACTTGTGTGCACTAAGTGCGTCTGGAGACTGATTTCCGCGAAAGCAATTGAATTGCCGCTAGCGATTTGCTCGCGCTTGTGTTGCGGGCATTGCAGGTGCGAGGGAACCTGCTTCTCCAAAATGGCAAAATGCCGATAAATCAAGCACTTGTATTGCGCCCCAGGTTGGCAGAATTTTTATGAAGGACTGGCGGCAGGATACGCAGAGCGAAGTTTCTGCGCGCTCTTTGCAGCCAGTCGGTTCCCTCTGGCCGAGACCCGGAGCTTGTTGCGCTTGGGCGGCAGACTGGGGAACTCAATCTGGAAGCTTCCGAAGCCACGATTGAGTGTTTCTGAGATCATGTTCTGGGTGATCTTTGCCGAGAGTTTGGGCATGGGTGGAAACAGAGATTCTTTCTCGTAGCGCCGGAGACCCGTGTGCGGTGGCACTGAGCCGGGCTCAGCATCTCCTGGAGCAGGCTCTGTCGGCATTCGTCCTGCAGGTTCTGATCCAGGCGGTTTCGCAGTTCGCTTCAGAACCCCCCGAAGGGTGGAAAGAAAGCCTGCAGTTCTAAGGGGCTGGAGTATTGGCCGCAAGGCAGTGCTCCGGTCATCGGTGTTGATTCCCGATGAGAAAGGTCAGCAGGTTGCGCAGCATTGCGACAACGGTTGCGGCAGGTTCGATCATAAGCCGGTGGAGTTGGTTGGAATCAAGCCTGCCTTTCCCCCTGGGGTAGTCAGCCGCAGCGCTGGCGAGTCTTGGGCTGGGCTGGGCTGGGCTGCGATGGTTGTGGTGCGATCGGTGCCGGACTGCTAAAGCGCAAACCACTTGCACATCAGCGGCCGGGCAGGGTTGCCGGTCTCCAACCACATTCGGCTGGATGGGAACAAGTCGACGTTGGGCATCTGTTGTTCAATTTGCTTCGATCGAATTGACGTGACACGCTCGTGTGAAAAATCTTGACAATGGGGACTCTCGTATGGGATTTATTGTACGGTAACGTTAACGTTATGTGATCGTACGCTCCAAAAAAAAGACTTCATCCATTGTTCCATGTATCTGTACATTGCATTTGAGGCGAAGTTCAATCAGGTCTACCGGCTGCCCGGGAACCGGCCAAGGTGAACGTGCAAAGAGGATCCTATGACGCCCACCAGGCGGGAGTTTCTACGCGGTAGTTTGGCTCTTGCCGCTCTTCCAGCCAAGAACCGTCTTGTGCCCGCTGAAGATACTGGCACGCCGCACCAGGTGCTCTGGTATAAAAGCGAGGCCAAGCGTTGGCTGGAGGCTCTGCCCATTGGGAATGGAAGAATGGGAGGGATGGTCTTCGGCGACGTCGCGAAGGAACGGATCGCTCTGACCGAATCGACGGCATGGTCGGGTGCGCCGAGTACCTCCGACATCAATCCAGGGGGAGCGGCGCATCTTAGCCAGATGCGCCAGCTTCTCTTCCAAGAGGATTATGTTCAAGCACGGAAACTTTGCGAAGAGTATCTGCTCAGCCACCCAACCTCCTTTGGCACGAACCTCCCATTGCTCGATCTTGTTCTGGAGTTCAGTCATCCGCGCGAGTTTGCGCGGTACCGGCGGATGCTCAATCTCGACGAGGGAGTCGCCAGCGTCGACTATCAGACGGATGGGCATCGCTTCAGGCGAGAGATGTTTTCTTCGAACCCCGACGATGTGCTTATCGTGCATCTGGAGAGCGATACACCTGGACAACTGAGCTTCAAAGCAGGCTTCGAGGGAGTTAAGCTACCAGGGAAGATCGATTGCCTGGGGCCCGACATTCTTATCTTCCGGGGCCACGCCTTCGAGTCCATGCACAGCGATGGCAAGCAGGGAGTTGATGTGGAGTGTCATGTGCGTCTGCTTCAGCTGGGCGGAAAGCTCAACGCAGGGACTGACTCCCTCGAGGTCGACAACGCGGATTCGGTCACACTGGTCGCGGCCATCGCAACCAGCTATAGCGGCCGGTCTCCGGGAGAGATCTGCACAAGAGTCTTGCAGGCCGCCTCGGCCAAAACTTATGAAGAGCTTCGTCGAATCCATGTCGCAGACCATCAATCCCTTTTCGGCCGCGTCCAGATCGACTTGGGATCTCGGGGAGGAGATGCCGACATTCCGACCGATCAGCGGCGAAGGGCATTGGAGGCAGGAGCCAGTGATCCCGGCCTGTGTGCGCTTTTTTTCCAGTACGGACGCTATCTAACCATCGCCGGGTCGCGGTCCAATTCTCCACTTCCGCTTGCATTGCAGGGAATCTGGAACGACGGCCTCGCGTCCAGCATGGGCTGGACCGATGACTTTCATCTGGACATCAATACCGAACAGAACTACTGGCTCGCCGAGGCTGGCAACCTGTCCGAGTCGCAAACTCCGCTTTTCGCCCTGATCTCTGGACTGCGCAGCTCCGGCACACGTACGGCAAAGACTCTTTACGGCGCCCCCGGCTGGGTCACCCATGTAGTGACAAACCCGTGGGGCTATACGGCGCCTGGGTGGGGTTTGGGCTGGGGAATTTTCGTGACGGCCGGCATCTGGATTGCTCTCCAGATGTGGGAGCACTTTCGTTTCACCGCAGACGTAGAGTTTCTTCGCGAGCGCGTCTATCCGGTTTTCAAAGAGGCGGCGGAGTTCTTCCTTGAATACATGGTGGAACATCCGAAGCATGGCTGGCTCGTCACCGGACCATCCGACTCTCCGGAGAACGCTTTTTGCACGCCATCGGGAGCGCATTGCAGCGAGTCCATGGGGCCCACTTGCGACCGCGTGCTTGTCTATGCGCTCTTCAGCGTTTGCCTGGAGTCGCAGGCGCTGCTCTCGATAGACTCCAGTTTCGGCAACAGGATCAGGCAAGCGCAGCAGAATCTCCCGCCTTTTCAGATCGGTCGCTACGGGCAGCTTCAGGAATGGCTGGAGGACTTTGAAGAGGCCGAGCCCAATCATCGTCATACCTCACACCTGATTGCTCTCTATCCCGAGAATCAAATCTCCCCGGACAAGACCCCAGCGCTCGCCAAGGCCGCGCGCATTACGTTGGAGCGGCGCATCCAACAACCAAACTGGGAGGACACAGAGTGGAGCCGCGCCAATCTTGTCAACTACTACGCCAGACTCTGGGATGGAGACAAGGCGCATCAACACCTGATTGGTTTAATCCAGAAGGCAACCGAAGACAATTTGCTGACGTACTCTCGCGGCGGCGTGGCAGGCGCGTCTGAGAATATCTTCGCGATCGACGGAAACACCGCCGGGGCAGCTGGTGTGGCTGAGATGCTGCTGCAATCGCAGGGTGAGTCACTGCACCTGCTGCCTGCCCTGCCTCGAGCATGGCCGGACGGCCTGGTCAGAGGTCTCTGTGCGCGAGGCGGGTTTGAAGTTGAGATACGCTGGCGATCCAAACGGCTTGTCTCAGCGGCGATTTCCAGTAGACAGGGGAGGAGCTGTAATGTTCGTTATGGAAACAGTGTTCTGTCGATTCGGGTAGAAGCCAATCGCAAAGTGCATCTGACCCAGAGGTCGTTCCTAAGCAAGCAGGCCTAGGAACACGCGCAAAGATCATGGCCTGCAGAAAATAACGGTCGAGAATCTAATGGAGCCAAGAATGAATGCGTGGACCAGGACTGTAGCAGGACAATTGAGCGGCAAGGGTTCTTTTTTTGAAGCAGCTATTCCCCGACCGGCTTTGTGGTTCAGCGTTTTATTGTGCATGGTCCTGGTCGGCTCCATCTTTCCTCCATTTGCCGGGGGGCAATCAAATACTGCTTCGATTCATTTTGACAGCCAAGCGCAGGTCTTCCGCATTGATGCCGCTGATATGTCTTATGTGTTTGGAATCAATGAGAAAAAGCAGTTACAGACGTTGTATTGGGGCAAGCGACTCGGCATCGGGGATACCTTCGCCGCGCCCCATTCCGATCCCGGCGTAGCAGCCTTCGATATGTCGATTAACACGACCCAGCAGGAGTTTGCCGCCTGGGGAGGTGGACTTTACGTGGAGCCCGATTTGAAGGTCACCTTCCCTGATGGCAATCGGGACGTGGTTTTGCAGTATGTCTCGCATACCATCGAAGACAATCGGCTGGCTATTCTGCTCAAGGACGTCTCGCGGGAGGTCTACGTCGAGGTGCATTATCAGGCAGATGCGGCAACCGGCGTGCTCAGGCGATCGGCTCAAGTCGAGAACAGGACCTCCGCTCCGCTTGTCGTCGAACAGATCGCTTCAGGCACCTGGAACCTGCCTCGCGGCACCGATTATCGTTTGCGTTACCTTACCGGTCGCTGGGCGGGGGAGTGGAGTCTGCACGAGCAGGCGATTCAACCGGGAAAGACCATTCTTGAGAGCCGTCGCGGATCGACCGGCGACCAGAACAATCCCTGGTTTGCGATCGACCGGAATGGCGCGAACGATCAGGATCACGGCGACGTTTGGTTTGGTGCGCTGGGATGGAGCGGGTCGTGGCAGATCAGCGTCGAGCAGGATCAGATCCAGCAGATACGTGTGACCGGCGGTCCCAACAGCTTCGACTTTGGTTACCGCCTGGCTCCGGGTGAGAAACTGCAATCGCCTGATTTCTATGCTGGTTACTCGCATGATGGGATCGGAGGCGCTTCCCGGCTTCTCGACCGCTTTGAGATCTCCACTATCCTTCCGCATGCGCCAAACCCAAGGTTGCGGCCCGTCCTCTACAACTCCTGGGAGGCGACCGAGTTCAACGTGGACGAAGCTGGACAGGAGGCGCTCGCTGAGAAGGCTGCCAGCATCGGCGTGGAGCGGTTCGTGATGGATGATGGCTGGTTCGGTCAACGCTCCCGTGATCGCGCTGGCCTGGGGGACTGGTACGTGAACCCGGTCAAATTTCCACATGGCTTAAAGCCCTTGATCGACAAAGTACACTCCCTCGGCATGGACTTTGGTCTTTGGGTCGAGCCAGAGATGGTGAACCCGGACAGCGACCTTTACCGCAAGCATCCTGACTGGGTGCTGAACTTTACCGGCCGGCCTCGAAGCGAGGGGCGCAATCAGCTTACGCTCAACCTCGCTCGCCAGGACGTACGCGATTATGTCTTCCAATTTCTCGACAAGCTTCTCAACGAAAACGATATCGCATTTCTCAAGTGGGACTACAACCGCAACTGGTCTGAACCGGGTTGGCCTGCCGTTGCGCCAGAGGATCAGAAGAAGGTCTACATCAACTACACACGTAACCTGTATTCTATCCTCGAAGAACTGAGAACGAAGCATCCCAAGGTGGAGATTGAAAGCTGCTCCGGAGGCGGCAGCCGTGTCGACCTTGGCATCATGCGTTACACGGACGAGTTCTGGCCTTCGGATAACACCGATGCGTTTGATCGCCTGCTGATCCAGGACGGATTCAGCTACGCCTACGCTCCCGGCGTGATGATGGCTTGGGTCACGGACTCGCCGACCTGGGTCAATCAACGCAGCCTCTCACTCGAATATCGCTTTCTCTCATCGATGCAGGGATCGCTTGGTATCGGTGCAAATCTGAACAACTGGAAGCCCGAAGACTTTCTAACGGCAAAGAAGATGGTGGCCCAGTATAAGCAGGTCCGGGAGATTGTGCAGCGAGGATCACTCTACCGTTTGATCTCCCCACAAAAGGGAAGTGAACAATCTGTTACCGAATCGGTTTCGGAAGATCAACACAGGGCCGTTATCTTCGCCTTCCTTCATTCCAGCCGGGAACTCTATCCCTTTCCACGCATCTATCTTCGTGGATTAATGCCGGATGCGATGTATCGGATCACAGCGCTCGACGGCAAGCTCTCCGCAGGTGCGCCTGCCATTGCCAGCGGCACCTTCTGGATGCAGCATGGTGTCGATCTAGAACTGCGTGGTGATTTTCAAGCCGCGGCGTTTACGCTGGAAACGGTACACTAAACAGCCTTGACCGGAAGGGATGGATGGGCCTGATCCAACAGATCACTGCGCAGTTCGCGTGGGTATTACCAAATCGACATCCACAGTTAAAGGTCAATACTTGCTAGGAAGAAGCGAGGAGCCGAGCCTCAATCTCTTCCAGCGTCCGGCCCTTCGTCTCAGGTACGAATCGGAAGATAAAGACCGACCCCAGCAGACAGATCGCGCTGTATCCCCAGAACGTTCCCGAATTACCGAGAGCGTGGTTGATCAGAGGAAAGGTATAGGTCAACGCGAAGGATGCGATCCATAGAGCGCTGACGGCCACGGACACAGCCTGGGAACGGACCCGGTTGGGAAATATCTCAGAGATCAGCACCCAGGTCACCGGAGCCAGGGTGAGGGCATAACATGCGATTGCGCTCAGTGTCAGCACAAGGACCGCGCTTCCGTGCCAGCCAGCACGATAAGCCATCCCAGACAGGAGATGTGACACTCCAATCCCAATGCAGCCGAACAGCATCATCGGACGCCGCCCAACGCGGTCGACGATCAACATGGCAAAGATGGTGAAGATGAGGTTGATGGTACCAGTGATCACGATATTGAGAAGGATGTCATTCTCACCGTAGCCTGCGCTGCGATAGACCTCGGCTGCGTAGTTGAAAAGAATGTTGATGCCTGTCCACTGCTGGAGAACAGCGAGGGCTGCACCGATCAGAACAATCCTCCGGATTCCTGGCAGCCAGAGATCTTTCCAAGGGGCGTCGATGCCAGCCTCCAGCTGTAACGTCCTTTTGATGTTGGCGACTTCACTGAGCGCATAGGAGAGTCCTCCAACTCGGGTCAAGACGTTATATGCCAAGTCATCATTGCCTTTTGCCAGCAGCCACCGAGGACTCTCGGGTATCAACAGCGACATCAGAGTGAAAATAGCCGCCGGCACAACTACAGCGCTGAACATCCATCGCCATCCATACTGCACATTCCAAGTCTGCAGGAGGGCAATATGACTGAGATGGTCGGGAATTGGTCTGGCGATCTGCCAGTTCAAAATCTGTGCCAGCAGAATGCCCACCACAATCGCAAACTGATTCAAACTGACAAGCCGGCCCCGTATTGATGCGGGGCTGATCTCGGCGATATACAAGGGAGAGATATTAGAACTGAGGCCAATCGCAGTGCCGCCGACGATCCGCCAGATGATAAACGCGGAAAACGAGTAAGACCAGCCAGTCAGCCCCGAGGAAACAGCAAACAGGATCGCGGAGATCAGAAGGACCCGCTGGCGGCCGAAGCGATCTCCTGCATATCCGGCCAGAAACGAACCAATAAAACATCCAACCAACGCACAACTGTTTGCCCATCCGATAAGCTGTACCGAGGTGAGTTGAAAGTAAGTCTCGTAAAATTCCCGCGCCCCGCCGATAACGACCCAGTCGTAACCAAACAGCAGCCCACCCATCGCGGCAACGAGTGCAATTGCCCAGACATAGACAGTGTGCTGGGCGCTTGGCGCCGCAGCATCCGAACTGGGTGGGATGGGAACAATCTGCATCGCCTATCTCCGAGCCATGTCGATTGATGCCAATAGATCTGCGGCGCCGGAATGGTTTGCGTCCAGTTTGCGCACCTCATCCAGCAAGGCAGTCCCTTCAGCCACGCGCCCCAGTCCAATCAACGCCTGAGCACGCAGAAACTTTGCTGAAATCTCTTGTTGCCGGACGAGATCCTCTTCAAAGAGGAGCATCGCAGGCAGAGAGGTCGCGAAGTAATCAATCTTTGGAGTCTGACGGTCCAGATCGAGAGAGTAGTTGTAGATCTGCTGGAACATCTGCTTTGCTTCCTGGTCTCGTCCGAGACTTACGAGGGCCTGAGCGCTCCAGTAAGTTGTATCCGAGATGGAATGAACCTGCATTTGCTGAAAGTCTCCCCGATGTTTTGCCGCCCGCTTCCAATGCAGGACTGCTCGGGCTCTATCCTGATTCGCCGCGTATGCGATTCCTTGCCAATAGTCGATCATGCTGAGGTTCATCAACAGATGCTTGGCTTCACTGATGCTCTCAGGCAGGTTCGACGCAGCTTCAAATTTGCAAATCGCGGCAGAAACATCTTTCTCAGCTAACGCCTTCTGGCCGAGCAACAGATTAGCACGGACATACTGCGATAGCACCAGGCCTTCTCCTCCCTCCCATGGTTGAAACCTGCGAGAGAGCAAGATCTTCAATGAATTCTCCGGCTGGCCAACCTGATTGTAAAGCGACGCCAATTCTACGGAGAGATCATCGCGCGATGTCACTAACTCTCGCATCTGCTCAAGGTTGGCAAGCCGATGCTCAGGACGCTCGCCCGTACGCTTCAAGAGCTGATCCTGTTCATATACGATGCGCGCATCCTGTGGAGCAAACGTTCGGGCACGAGCGAATGCTTCCCGTGCCTTTTTCTCATCTCCGCGAGTGTTGTAGTACGCGAAACCCAAGTTGCGCCAAGCCGTAGGAAATTGGGGATCGAGCCCCGTAGCGCGTTCCCATAAGCTGATCGCATCTTGGTGGCGTCGCTTATCGTAGAGCAAATTCCCTAAATAATATGGCGCGCGCGCATCCGCGGGATTCTGATTCATTGCGGCCTCAAGAAGAATAATTTCCTCGAGTCTGCTGGGAAACACTTTGGCCGCATTAGACTCTGCGGCCAGTCGATAAGTCTCCGAACCTTCTTGTGCTCGGCCAAGCAGGACATAGACGCGGGCCAGAGCATAGAGCAGCATCGCAGCTGATCCATCCTTTGCCTCTGCCGGATTGACAAAGAGAACACCGAGAGCATCTTCCAACAGATTGCAGCGCAGCAGGTCGAGTCCCAAGTCCAGCCGCTGCTGGTCATCCTTGGGCACCGCACCTTGAGCAAGATATCTGCTCCAGTTGTCGAGAGGATCAAGCTCGCGTGTGGCCTTGATACACATCTCCGCTTCGGCATTCCTGCCCAGCCGTTGCAATACGACAGCTTTGAGATTGCGCGCGTTCAGATTGTCCGCATCTGCCCGCAGCGAGCGCTCGAGATGATCGAGCGCTCGCTGCCACTGCTGACCTCGACAGTCGATCTCCGCGAGGCGATGGTAAGCGGGGCCGCGCCAGGCGGCATTCCATGTGGATTTGTAGAAGGCATCATAAGCCTCAGCAATTCTGTCCAGGTAGCTAAGTGTTAGTCCGAGATTGTAGTGCGGCTCGCCATCATAAGGGTTTGGGTTCTGTTCTGTCAGTCTGGAAATGGCGGTGCGAAGATATTGTTCAGCCATCAGGAACTCGCCGCGCCTCAGGTGCCAACGTCCTAATGCATGGTTGGATCGGCTATCTCTGCCATCCCGGCGTACAGCCTCAAGCCAGTAGTTCTCCGGGTTTCTCGTCGCGTGCCGGTATTGTTCCAAATGGAGCCCGATAAGATAGAGTTCATCGCTGGACCCGATGCTTTCGGGCAAATCGGGTTCGACGGCAACCTCTGGAGAGGGGGCTGCGAAAACCTCCGCGGGCGCGTAGCGCAGAATCACCTTTTCGGCAGAGCCGCTGCCAGTCTTCAGCAGCAGTTCCCAATTCTGCTCCTGTTCATCGACAGAAAACTCAGCGCGCAGCGGTGATTCAGGTTTCAATGTTCGATGCCACTCTGAAAGTTCCTTCCCCCCCGCGTGCAACGAGACCGTGGCGTCGGTCAAGTTGCGGGTGACGAAGATGTGGACGATCAGTTTGTCCTTCATTCTCTCCATGCGGACTGCCGCATCAAGATCTGCCAGATCAGGCACACCGATCTCGCGAATCGGATACCAGTACTGGCTGAAGGTTTTTGTCTCTCCCGGAGCGAGGAAAGAAAAGTCAGGCTGGTTGTCGGTATAGACACCTGCCATCAACTCAATATAGGGTCCATCGGAATCAGTAAGGCTACGATCCCACGCATAGCCAAAATCATGATTTCCCCAGGTCCATTGTTTCTTTCCAGGAGCAATATGGTGATTGGCGACATGAACCACGCCCGCCTTCGCGGCGTGATCATAGCCACCAGCGAAATCTCCCTTCGAGTTCGCCACCATGTAGCTAGTTGGAACAGGGATATTCGCATACCAGCTCAGATCATTTGGTGAATACGATCCATCCGGCACAAAATTTGCTGGTTTCTCGTCGAGGGGAACTCCATGGATGGCGCGGCATCCGTAATCGATCCCATAGTAGACTCCCTGGCTGAGGGGAAACTCAGTGACCGCGCGCTTGGCGTGGTCAGCGACGAATCGAACATCCTTCGGGAAAAAGGACTGATACTTTTCATGAACCCGCGTCGCAACGTTGGCCCACCACAGGAAAGTCTGCGTATCTTGGGTCCGGTTGTAGAGCCGTACTTTAAGTTCGAGATAGGCTTTGCCTGGGCGTAGGCAAACACCGTGCATCCCTTTCATTCGCACCATAGGATCATGATCGCTACACCAGATGGTGATTGATCCATCCGGATCGCGTTCAATCGTCAATTCAACCGGCAAGAAGGTGGCGGGCCGGTGATGCTGCGGCCAGTTAAACTCCACACCGCCAGAGATCCAAGGCCCCGCGAGACCAACCAGAGCGGGTTTGATGACGTTCTGACGGTAGAAGAAGTCGTACCCGTTGAGCTTGTCTAAACCGATATGGATACGGCCGCCGATCTCCGGCATAACCATCAGCCGTATAAACTCATTCTCGATGTGAGCAGCCTTCCACTCGTGAGCTTGCGGCTCCGTGTCGACCCGGTCGATAACCGGTAGAGGATAAACTCGTCCGCTGCTTCCCTGATAAACGCGCTTTTCCAGGAACAGTGGATTGGGGTCCGGCGCAGAGGGCATGTAAGACCGCATCACCACCGGCTCTTCCCAGGCCTTCACCGCACCTGTCTCAGTGGGGGGGGCGTCTGGCAACTGCAATTTTGGAAACTCTATCTCTATGGAAGTGCTGCGCCCGTTAACTTCAGAAGCTTTTTGTTGTGCCATATCCAGTTCCCCAATAACGTGCCCATTGCGCCACTCGGCGGTCGACCTGAAGCCGATGGCAGACTGGAAGCCCGCCAATTATGTTATGAATCTTCCATCACCACCGTACCGTGCACGTTACCGCAATCACACTCTAGGCAGCTATTGCGGACTTGTCAAGAAAACATGCAGCCCGAATGTGCCTCTGAGGCGCCCATAAGGAGTCAATTGAGGATTCAGCAAAGAAACCTTTCTATCGGAATCTGCATCTCCTGACTCTGGATTGTTTGTGTCGCTCCATAGGTCACTTTGCCTGAGCATGGAGTACTTGACGAATAATCGTGATCGCAGCGACTTGATCATCCATGATTGCCGACACGGTTTTATTGAAAATAGACCGAGTCGACATAGAGATGCTCCATGATTGGAATGCCTTCTGTTTCGGCCAAGGCCTTTGCCACTGCATTTCTAGCGTCGACCCTAGGATTTGTTGCACCATTGAAGGCTTCTTGATTCACCGGGGTACATTAGGGCGCTTGCCAGACCAACATCCCAGCTCATCACGCACGCCGATGGCAGGCTGCAGTGGTAGAAGTTGAAGAGATACTGCTCCAGACCAAGGCAAATATTCTTGAGGTGCACAGAACCCATCGGGCATGAACATTGAGCACGTTGAGCGTCTAGCGCGATTCTCCAGTAACGTGTACGTCACCGTTAACCCACGGAGTATCTTTGCTTTGCCAGATTTGGGCAAATAGGCACAAAGTGAGCTTGACGGCCATGTTTATTCACTTTTAAGTTTCCTCTTGACAGGCGTTATATCTAGGTTTTAACGTCCATTGCGGTAACGTACACAACAAAAATCCGGCAGTTGTCCCTTGCTTCCTCTGAGGCCCAGCCAGCCGGGGATTTGTTGAATTTAAAGGGGGCTGAATATGTCTTATCGGATTTTCACCCTTCGCGCAGCGGCAAAGGGCACTTATGTGCTCATCTGCATGTGCATGCTTCTGGCCGTCCCGGGAATTTACGCCCAGGTTGACCAGGGCACAATCACAGGATTGGTGCAGGACCAGTCCGGAGCGGTAGTTCCTAAGGCAAAGGTCACTTTGACCAACGCCGATACAGGGCTTGTCCTCGATCGGAATTCGAACGAGCGCGGCGACTACGCTTTTTCGCCGCTGAAGATTGGCAACTACAAAGTAAGCGCAACCGCTTCGGGTTTTCAGACGACGACTCGGGAGAACCTGCATTTGGACGCCGAGCAGCGGCTGAACATCGTCCTTGTCCTTATTCCCGGTGCGGTATCGCAGACCGTCACAGTCAGTGATGCCGCTCCATTGCTGCAATCGGAGACCAACGCGGTAGGGCAGGTCATCAGCACCCAGACGATTAACGATACTCCGTTGAATGGACGCAACTGGGTTTATATCGCTCAGTTGACGGCCGGTGTTGCTCCTCCATTCGGCAATACACGCGGTAGTGGAACCGGTGACTTCGTGGCCAACGGCCAGCGCGCGGAACAGAACAACTTCATCCTCGACGGCGTCGACAACAATACCAATCTCGTTGATTTTCTCAATGGCTCCAGCTATGTCATGCGGCCTCCGCCCGATGCGCTGTCTGAGTTTAGTCTGCAGACCAGCAATTTCAGCGCCGAGTTCGGGCATTCGGCTGGCGGAGTGATGAGTGCCAGCATAAAATCTGGCACGAACCAGATTCATGGCGATGTATGGGAGTATGTCCGCAATACAGACCTGGACGCCACTCCCTGGAACGCGACGGTTACCCCGCCTTACCACCAAAATCAGTTCGGCGCAACTTTCGGTTTTCCAATTTGGAAGAACCATCTCTTTTACTTCGGGGATCTAGAGACCAATCGCATCTCCATCAGCAACCCCAGTATCGACACTGTCCCAACTCCCCTGATGCGGCAAGGCAACTTCTCTGAACTTCTTAACTCCAACTTGACAGGCCAGCCTGCAACGACGCTTTATCAGCCGAATTCCGCCAATCTGAACTCGCCGCAGACCTGCAACGGACAGGCGAACGTCTTTTGCTCCACTCAACTCGATCCTGTAGCGCAGCACATTTTGAATCTATATCCGCAGCCAAATGCCAACAATGGCAAAACCTTTAGCAATCTGGATGAAAATCTGGCGTCCTCGGATAACATCTTCCAGTGGGATCAACGGCTGGATTGGAACATCAGCGCCAAAGACCAGATGTATGCGCGCTAC
>DATDLS010000062.1:0-2102 GCA_036519195.1 Occallatibacter sp.
GAAATAGCACCGGTGTTCCTCAAAAATCCAGGCCGCATCGAGGCTTTCTTCACCGTGTACTTCCTGGCGCTGCTGGTGCAATCGCTCATCGAAAGGCATCTGCGCCTGGCAATGCAACGAGAACAGATCACACATCTGCCGTTGTACGCCGAACAGAGACAGTGCAAGCGGCCCACGACCGAGCAAATCCTTCGCCTGTTTGGCTTGTTGGAACGGCACTCCCTGCAACGCGGATCAAAGACAGCTCAAGTCTTTAACCCTGAGCTTACGTCCCTGCAGCGCCAGATCCTCGGCTTGCTCGACGTGCCTCCAAGCGCTTTCGTACTATAACGAACCAAGATAATTAACCCCGAAATGCGCTCGCCGATGTGCGGAAAGTCAGTACTGAGCGCCGCTTAACCCGGTTTTCCGTTCCTAATCCGGAGTAAATCGTAATGCAAAGTGCTCACGGAGAACGTGCGCTGGGCTTGGGTTTCATCAGAGTTTTGTCGGGATTATCAGAGCGTCGCAAGAAAGCGCAAAAGCGCGTCGTCGGCCTTGAATCGCCTCACCTTTTGCCCTGCAGGTGTGACTTTCTCCAATACCTGTTGCTTCGTAGCTAGGTCTGCTTCAACGTATCCGTGAGTGGTCTGAGTACTCTCGTGTCCGAGCCAGAGCGCAATGACTGTGATGTCGACGCCTGCCTGAAGCATATGCATCCCGACGGTATGTCTAAACAGGTGGGGCGATATACGCTTATCCGCCAAGCTCGGGCACATTGCGACAGCTCGCACGACGCATTTCTGCAACAGGTAGTTGACACCGTCGCGGCTTAGCGGCTTGCCTCGCGCGTTGGGAAACGCAACCGGTCCATTGTTTTTGTCCGACTCCATCTCCTTGAACCACTCCTGAAGGGTTCGCGTCGTGGTAGGCCACAATGGAACGGACCGCTCTTTCCGGCCCTTGCCGGTAAACTGCACGAAGCTCTTGACCCCGAACTTGATTTGCTGCCGCTGTAAAGCCGTCATCTCGGAAACGCGGGCTCCGGTGTTGTAAAGGGTTAGTAGCAGGGCATGGTCTCGTCGACCTGCCCAATTTGTCAGATCGTGAGCGACGAGCAAGGCATCCATTTCGGCCCGCGTGAGATATCCCACCAGCCGCTTGTCACTCCTCTTGACCGGAATAGACAAGACGCGGGTAACAATGCCGACGCTACCGGGATCGCGAAGCGCAACCATGCGGCAAAACGAACGGATCGCCGCCAATCGCACGTTTCTAGATTGCACTTGGTTGTGGCGCTCGGTTTCGATGTGATCCAAGAACTTCAGCACCGAGGGAGCATCGATGTCGGACATAACGAGGGCCGCCGGTTCCCTACCGGTTGTTTTCCAGAGGAATTCAAGCAAAAGGCGGAAGGTGTCTCGATAGCTCTTAACCGTGCGAGGGCTGGCTCGCTTCTGGCTGTACATGTAGTCCGCAAAAAACGCTTGAAGGAGCGGTCCAACTTTGGCTGGAGCAATGCAAATGGGAGCAAGAGAACTATTCATCACGGCCTCCCTGTTCTGCATATTGCAGGAAAGAATCCGCGGCCATGCTCAGCAACTCCGGCGTCGCTGTCAGGTACCAGTAGGTATGCGCTGGCTGCACATGTCCCAAGTATACCGATAGGTTGGGAAGCAGATCCTTGACAGGCATTCCTGCGCGATGCCACTCCACCATCCGGCCCACGGCGAAACTGTGCCGTAGCGCATGAAGGCCAGGCCGCCCGCCGCTGGATTGCTTTCGAATTTCAGCGCGACGGATGAGTCCGGCGAAGGTCTTCCAGCATGCGTTGTAGGTAAGACGGCCACCCTTCTCCGAAACGAAGAAGACATCCGACAAAGCATCGTAATGCAGGAGTTTCCTGGTGGTGGTATACGCGACCATCTTTTCTGCAGTCGTCGTGTGTAATGGAACGAGGCGGGACTTTCGGAATTTGCTCTCAATGATATGTAAAAGCGGCGGTACTGCGTCTAAACGTACATCCGTGACCTTTAATCGGAGAGCTTCTCCGACCCGCAAGCCGGAACTGGCTAGCAGACCGATCAAGGTGCAATATGTGTGCGGTCGCAGGGAGTCTTTCG
>DATDLS010000063.1:0-8139 GCA_036519195.1 Occallatibacter sp.
TGACTTGGCTTCGATGGCTGCCATCATACGCCGCCTCCGCTCGTCCAGAAGGGGCCACATAGCGCGAAACTTTGTACTTAACTCGGCGAGAGTGTTCACATCTAAGAGAATAACGTCAAAAGGCAAAAATAGAACACTCAAGTACATTGGATCTACTAACTGTGACTAATAACTCAATTGATCACTTAATTATGTCCGGACACTAAGTGTTCGGTATTCCAGGGGCATTTCGAATGACCCAGCTGATATGTGCTCGCACTGCCAAGTGCGGCGTAAGGCCTTGTTGGACTCCGCAATGGCTGCGGATATGAGCCGCTGTTTGGGACGAAGCTGCCATTTTTAAAGTCAAGAGAAGCGCAGGGTGCAGTCAATGATGCGTCGCGCAAGGATCGATATGGTGCCGCTGATCATGCTGCTCTTGAGATTGAAGGGTAGCGGCGAGGCGAAAAGGAGGAAATGCTGTAGCTAACGCAGCCTCATCTACATCATATCTGGAGCGAAAAAGGAAGAAATTTAGCTTAGTGCGGTCGCGGAAGACTTGTGCTTGTACCACGATTTCGGAATCATGACTCAACTTTTCCAAGCTCTGTGCTGACGTAAGGTTGTTCTGGGCCACCCTCTGCGAACCTAAACGCTTGAATCGTCAGCGAGTTTTGCGAGGACGTGTTTAGGAGCCATTGGATTGCACGCCGCGCGCATGCGGACATCGAAAATCAGATCCAGTGCAAGCTTTACCAGCACCTCCTGATTCGGCATGTTGAGAGTCATCCATCGCAACCAATCGATTTCCACCGCGCGCAGTTCACGAAGTGTACGAGGTTTTTATCGGAGCCACGCAAAGGCGTCCCCCGTGAAGTCCCGACCCTCGTACACCGCTATCGAGTCTGCTCCGATCAGTTCGCCGAGCCAAGCAGACATTTGAGATCCTTCAACATCCTAGGTCAATTACTGCTTCTGTTTCAGAAACGCGATTAGATCCCGCCTCTCCGCAGCTTTCGGAACGTTGATGCTCATATTGTTATCGGGGACCATGAGATCCGGATCGCTCAGCCATTTCTCCAAAGTTGCGTCATCCCACGTAATGCCCGACTCCTTCAATCTTGCGGAGTAGCTATACCCAGCCACACTTCCCGCC
Source organism: Occallatibacter sp. (assembly GCA_036519195.1). Taxonomy (GTDB): domain Bacteria; phylum Acidobacteriota; class Terriglobia; order Terriglobales; family Acidobacteriaceae; genus Telmatobacter. The sequence continues at coordinate 1,136 of DATDLS010000063.1, forward strand.
TTCCGACCAAACACTCCGGCGAGCCTGGGTCCTTCCCGATCCACCTCCATCGCGTGGCAGCCGGTACAACGCTTCTCAAATACTATTTTGCCCCGTGTAGGATCGCCGAGGCCGGTCAAAGCGGCTTCGCTTCCACCTGCGTGTTGGCCCAACATGGCGAGGGCCTGGACATCGCCCGCAGAGAGTTTCGCATTCCAGTGCAGCGCCAGATATTGCAAAGGGGGCATGTCCCCGCTCTTCGCTTCCTGGATGATCTTTGCCTTCAAAACATCTTGCTTCTCTGCGATGGTTTGGTCCCAATGCGACAGATCCATTTCCTCTCTTGCTTTGACGATGTCCCGTTCGATGAGCCAGGATCCAGGGGCAACCCGTGCGTAGACTGGCCATCTTGTCTCATTTGAGTGGCAATCGGCGCACTTTGCGATCAGCACCGCCCTCGCATTCGCGGGCATATTGGCGCCCAGCAACAGCGTATCGAGCCCCTTTGCAGGCTCGGCACGCAGATTGCCAAACGGATGCACATACCCAAGTCCCACAATTGCGGCCACAGCTAGCGCCGTTATAGTCCACGGACGCATTTAAGCTGTCTCCGCCAAGGTTGAATCCACTACAGCGAGGTGAGCGTGTCCGCGAACGACCTGGACTTTTGTCACTCCCAATACGCTTTCGAGCTTGCCGGCGGGAACCATCATTGGCCCAGGATTCGGCGCGGCTCCTGGGGAGGGTTGTGGAAAGGCGGTTGCCATGGCGGTGTGAAAGGCTACGTTGCCTTCCACCTTCTGAACAACCTGGTGAATGTGGCCATTGAGGACGGTCACCGAGCCAAAGGGTTTGAGCATGGCGAGCGCCTGCTCGCCATCCTTCGTGCCCCAGCCCCACTTCTCATAGACCATCCATAGCGGAATATGCGCGAATACGACGATCGGCGTCGAATGGCTCAATCCCGCCAGGTCAGACTTTAGCCATGCTAGTTGATCGCCGCCCATGTTGCCCATCGCATCGACCTGCACGCAATTGTTCAGGCCCACAAAGTGAACGCCCTTGTGGTTATAGCTGTACCAGCCATTGCCTTGCGTTCCCTTGCCGAAACGCCCCTTGTACTGTTCGCCGTCGTCGATAAAATCGTGTTCACCGGGAACGTAGAACACCTCATCGACCTTTGCGCTCTTGATTACCTGTGCGGCCGTGTCGAACTCCGTCGCCTTGGAGTTCTGCGTGATGTCGCCAGTATGGATCATGAAATCCGGCGCCTTCATACCTGCTGATACCAGATTGATCTTGTCGATCGCCTTGGTGAGTGTGCCGGTCACATCCGGGTTTGCACCCTTGTTGAAGCCTATGTGACTGTCGCTAATCTGCACGAAAGCGAAGTCCGCCGCCTTCCCAACCCCCGAGGAACCACCCTTCGTCGTTTGCGCGAGAAGCTTGGAGGCTGGTACGCCGCCAACCATCGACCACAGCAGACCTGTGCCGGCCCATGCCATGCATCCAAGAAAGTTGCGCCGGTCGATGCCATCGCCTGCAGCCTGCACCGCTGCATGGTCGTCCTGTACCACTTCGTCGTCCTGAAACCGATTCATGCTGATCTCCATCCGTTTGTAATTGCCTACACAGGACAAAACTGACGAAGTCGTTTTTTATTCTCAGCGGCCCCAAAAAACGATTCATGGAATAATTTCCCCGCGATTCGGTTAACAGTTGAGATGCTCAGCTCTCAATGGCCGCGTGCCTTAACCGCGATGTCACTGGAACCACGACCCTTCAGACAAACGGAGGTATCCGGCACTATGCCGCCGGACCCAGAGTGCACAACCTTTGAAGAACTCGCGCTGCCGCTTCTAGTCGCGCTTTACAATCACGCCTTCTGGCTTGTTGGGAACCGTGCGGAGGCAGAAGATATTGTTCAAGAGACTATCTTCAAGTCTCTTCGCGCTTTTGACTCCTTCCAACCCTCCACCAACTTCAAGGCGTGGATATTCTGCATTATGCGCAATACCTTCCTCACCTCGCGTACCGGTATCGCCGCCTCCCGCACTGTTTTTCTTGAAGACCACTCCTCCACGCTCGATATTGCTGCATCCGATCCGACTCCAGAGGAGAACGCCATTCGTTTCGACAACCAAGCGGCTCTGCATTCCGCTCTCGACGAGCTTCCGCCATTGCTTCGCGAAGCCCTCTTGCTCAGCGATGTTGAGGAGGTTAAGTACAAGGACATCGCACTGATTCTAGGCGTGCCCATCGGCACAGTAATGTCTCGTATCTCACGCGCCCGGCAAGCCCTTCGTGAACTCTTGCGGTCGCAGTTCGGAGGTCCCGGTGATTCGAAATGAGCATAGTAGCGAACATATTGATCCGTGCACGCTGAACTACTTCATTGACGGTGAACTAAATTTCGGCGAAGAGGAGAGAATCCGGCAGCATGTGAAGTACTGCCGTCTTTGCGCGCTCTATGTCGTCTGGGGCAAAGAGCTGAAAGCAGCGATCGCCCGCGCAGGCCTTCGGTTCGCTTCCCGCGGGGGTGGCACTGCCAGAGCCAACCCCGCCCGAAAAGGCAACCTCGTCTACATCGACAGCCGGCCGGCACTTCGCGCTGCCGTTCCTCAGCTGCGACCTACCCTGCGCGAGTCTCTTCTTCTCTGTGACGTAGAGGAACACAGCTACGGCGACATTGCTGTTATTCTCGATATCCCCGTCAGCACCGTGACCTCACGTATCTTGGCTGGGCGCGACACCCTCTGCGAACTTCTCATAACGCAACTCAGGAAATCGCAATGACGCAACACATCGGTAATCTCGACCATCTGGACCACCTGGGTTTGGAGACGCTCAGCACTTTCATCGACGACGAACTTCCGGCAGCCAAGCAGCAGGAAGCTCAGCTGCATCTGAACGGTTGCCATTCCTGTGCGCTTCGAGTTTTATCTTCTACTCAGCTCAAGTCTGCCACAAAACGCGCGGGGCAGCGCTTCTCGCCAACAGCTGAAACGCTCGCCCGCCTTACCACGCAGTTGCATTCGCAGTCGGGGAAAAAGAAGAAGGCACGCATCTATTCAATTCGCCCCGGAGCCTGGGCCGCTCTGGCCGCTGCTGTTCTGCTCGTCGTGTCATTCCTGGGCTGGCGTCAGATCCATCAAACCAATACGCTTGCCGCCGAGCTTCTCGACCAGCATCTGGTCACGCTCGCCAGCGGCGCTACTCCACAGGTGATATCAACGGATCGTCACACCGTCAAACCCTGGTTTCAAGGCCGTCTTCCTTTCAGCTTCAATCTGCCCGACGCGGTAGCGTTGCCCCTCGACACCGCTCTCCAAGGTGCCGATCTTACCTATTTCAACGGTCAACCCGCTGCGCTGCTTCTCTTCACCATCCACAAGCACCGGGTTTCCATCTTCCTGACGCAGCGAGCGAACGGCCCCATTCTCAATGCGCTGCCGAGTAACCATGCGGGTTTTACGATTGATTCCGCTACCACCCCAGACCTTTGCATTCTTGCTGTCAGTGACGTCAACCCTGCGGATCTCGATCTTCTTGTTGCGTCTATGGCGCAGGCCCAGTCGAGCACTTAGAGAGCCTGCAAAATCAAGAAGAAACTTTGGAGGAAACAGCACAGTTGATATCATGAAAACCAAGTTTCTAAGCGCAATGACTTTTATCGCGGTCACGGAATTCCATTCCGGCGGGATAGTGTTGGATGCGGACTGTTTCAAATTGTGCTGCCATCTCATCTTGACCATTCGCGGTCTGCCTTCCAGCTCCGTTTCAAATCTGCTGCGAGGGCTGTCTCTTTCGGGCACAGGGAAAGGCCAAGCTCGACGATAACCCGAGCAGATCCAACGGCCGTTGTCTCAGTACATAAAGTGTCAACCACTCAAGTAGTTCGAGCGCGAAGTGGATAAAATCGACGAGCGCCAGTTTAATACTATGAGCGTGGAGCCAGGGCTAAGCCGAAGTCCCTGCCGTCCCGAGGAAAGAGAGTTAAGCAATTCGGACTCAGGCATTCGCGTCCTTAGAGACTGCTGGCTCGGAATCATCTGCACTCGAGGAAAGCAAATAAAACAGATATCAACCTCGGAGTGCACGGACTGGAGGAGCAGTGAGGGCAGGAGTACAGGGGCACTCTGTTGTTGGTGCGGGAATGAAAAGATCCTCTCCCTGGGCCTCTGTGCGACCAGCGTCGTCGCCGCGACATAGAGATCCTTGAGGAAGGCAGAGGGCCCTTGCGCCGTGATCGAATACGGCATCAGCGAGCAACGCGGGAAATCCTTGCTGTTGTAGGTGACGATTGTTTTCGCACTTGCTCGCGCCGCGGCGGCCAGGACATGGTGGTCCTTCGAGTGGTTTGTCATCTCGGGGATCAAGTCTTCATAGTCATCGATCCAGGTTTCTGGAAAATGTGTCTGATTTCGCTCTCGCGATACATGGCCTTTTGAGCAGAGAGGCCAAAGCTCTCCTGTAGAGTCCTGGTTACTTTTTACCCTGATTTGATCAGTCCATTCTGGTCATCAATAACACCGTTGTGGCACGTGCGAGCGACATCCTGTTTCTAAGCAAGTGCCCTGTCATCCTATGCCTACAATTGAAATCCCATAGATGTACGTAGATCACCGCGTCCGCCGGAAACCGCAGCAGCTCACTTCAAACGATCCTATCGAAACTGCCCGGAGAAATTACTCCGACAGTCCGTCATCTCGCGCGGGCAGTCCCGATAGGAACCTAACGTTTTTCAGGAGTAATCCCGACAATCGCGCGCCATCGGCTGTCAATGAGCGGTTTGGACGTCATCTACCGAGACTGAGGCAACCCTAATATTCGTCGACCACCACGCTTTACTCAATCACGCAACCACGGCATCCGGGCGTGACGTGTCGACATTCCCGGCGGGGCCGATTTGTGCTCGATCTGCGCGGCTTGCGAGAAACTCGGCGAATATCAAACATGCCCCTATCGCAGTCAAATTGTATACGGCGGCACCCCATGTTGGCTGACTGTGCAGCCGGATAAAGATAGGAGGTATTTCTACAAGACCTTCGAACAGCAAGAGCATCAACGCAAGAAGCCTGACGGCCAGGATGTCCATAATTCCTGAGCAAATTGCGCTTCCTGCCAGGAAGAAGGCGATTCCGGTTAGCACCGCCCAAAAATTTCCGAACGGTATCCACTGAGGTACGATCCTCGCGAAGATGTGAATGCTTGTGAGGTGAAATAAGCCGAAGACGATAGGAGGCAACCCCATCATCCAACGTGCGGCGATAGCTGCTCTCCTTTGCATGAAGGAATCCGGCGAAGCGGTAGACGCAAAAACGATTGCTGCCGGAGCGGCCAGGAATACCTGTTGAGCGAGCCCGAAAGAGATGCCTAGTAATACGTCGATTCGCCAGCCATACGCATGAATCCCGGCATCGTACCGAGGTAGCCAAAATGCGGTAAAGATCAAATAGACGATGGCGGATGCTGCGGCGCCGATCCTTGCGCTGCGCCGCCACAAGGTTGCAAGACCGGCCGCGACCATCCATACGCCCGCGAAGCAGGCAAGTATGTGCAGACCAGGAAGATTCTTACCCAGGGCATTGATGGGTTGATGAGAGGCATCGAATTCACGCCAGGCGATATCCAGAATGCCGGTCAGAGCGGTAGCCAAACCATAGAAGCCAGCGCCAATTTTCATCGGTCGATCTCCTATAAGTCGCTCAGCGAGAAGCCAGCGCTCAATGAAGATGCATGCGCCTCTCGATTTCAGAACTGATACTATGGCATCATTGGCACATCGAACAGAGCCATTTTCGCTAATCTTATTGGACCATTTGAAATGCCAAAAGCCATTAGCTCGTTCGAGCTCACTCTCAAAAGCCGGCCGCGCCATCAGACCCTAACCAATTGGTTGTACGGCGAACTGCGCTCTGCCATTCTTGACGGCCGGCTCGCGCCAGGCGCCAGACTGCCAGCCTCCAGAGATTTCGCGAGCCAGTATGAACTCTCCCGGGGCACAGTCGTCAGCGTTCTGGAGCGTTTACAGGCTGAGGGGTATGTCACCTCCCGTGTTGGCTTCGGTACGTGGGTCAATCGTGTAGAGGCGCCACGGCCGGCCCGCCAGGCAACCACGATACCGGCATACATTCGTCGCGTCATTTCGACATATAAACGGCCGCAACCCTGGATTGACCTGGCTTTTGTTGAGGGGATCCGCCCCTTTCGGATCGGGGTTCCGGCCATCAATGAATTCCCATCCGAAGTTTGGGGACGTATTGCCGCAGACCGAGCACGTAATTTTAGGTCGTGGTTAAAGAAAGAGGCTGATCGGCGTGGGTATCCGCCATTGCGCGATACAATCGCCGAGTATTTGCGCACGTCACGTGGGGTGCGATGCGCTGCGGAACAAATCGTTATCGTTTCCGGAATACAACAGGCGCTGGACCTGTTGGCACGGCTGCTCTTGAAAAAGAGCGATCCGATATGGATGGAGGATCCTGGATATTTCGGAGCCAGAATTGCGTTTGACAATGTCGGAGCCAGGATGATTGCTGTGCCAGTGAATGATGAAGGGCTGTCTGTTTCCGCCGGAATTACGATCTGTCCGGATGCGAAAGGAGCCTACGTAACGCCGGCTCACCAATTCCCGCTGGGAGTAACGATGTCACTGGAGCGGCGGATGGCCCTTCTTAACTGGGCCTCACGCGCCGGCGCTTTTGTTATCGAAGATGACTATGACAGCGAATACAGGTTTGAGGGACCGCCTGTGCCTGCCCTGCAAAGCCTCGATAATCACTCAAGCGTTATCTTCATCGGATCGTTCAGCAAGACACTATTCCCAGCCTTACGCGTGGGCTACGTGGTATTACCCGCGCCGTTAATAGATTTCTTCCTGAGTTTTCGCTACCGAACCGATTTCCGGAATTCATCCTTTGACCAGGCGGTGCTTTGCGACTTCATCGTAGATGGGCATTTGGCACGTCATCTGCGGAGGATGCGGAATCTCTATGCGGAGCGCCACGCAACGCTCATGGAAG
>DATDLS010000064.1:0-7423 GCA_036519195.1 Occallatibacter sp.
GACCGGTTCCATCGTTGACCAGACTCTCCGCCTCAAGAATGTCCACAACCCGGCGCGGGAGCCCGAGCCGGCGGGCAATCGCCGTCGCAGCGATGGCGTCCGTCGCTCCGATGATCGCTCCGAGCAGCAGTGCCGACTTCCAGTCAAAGCCAGGCAAGAGCCAGCGCCGTCCAGCGATCAATATCAGAATCGTAAAGATCACCAGCCCCACGGCGAGCCTGAGGATTCTGCTGAAGTTTGCCTGGAACTCCCGCCACGAAAGCTGCCAGCCTGCGGCGAACAGCAGGGGCGGAAGGAAGACAAAGAAAACCAGATTCGGTTCGAGCGCGATGCCGGGAAAGATCGGGAGTGTACCGAGGATCCCACCGATGATTGTCAGCAGAATGGGATAAGGCACACGAAGCCGGCGCGCCGCGCCAGCGAAGACGGCGATGAGAAGCAACAGGAGCAGAAAGATGCTCTCTCTTCTGATAAACTCAGCTTCCATCTCCCTTCGATTCTATCGACCGCAGAGCACCGCCCAGATCTTCCCTCTCTCCTCCATTGGTTCAGAACGCTTTGTAGTTGAGCCAAAGCATGAAGTTAACCCCCGGAATGCTCAGCCGGAGAAGATCGAAGTCGCTGGTTACGAATGCGCATACACCCGCGACCGGTGCGGTAGCCAGAACAGGAGCGTCTGCCCGCTTCACACTCGTTGGCGCGCGCTTGGCTCGAACAACCGGCAGTTCGAAGGTCAAAAGGGCAGAACTTCGATCCTGCCAGGGGAGAAATATCTCTCGATCCTTGTGCCCCAGCGTCCAATGCACCCGGGCGGCGCGGTCCGGCAAGGATCTGCCCCGGGGGGTGAATGCGATGTTCGCGATTCTGACTCTGGCTCTGGCTCTGACTCTAGCCCTTGCGGGGGCGTATGGCTTCCTTGGCTTCGGTGGGGCCCGAAGCGGGGACTTCGGGGACGTCGGCCTTGGAGGCGCCGATGTTGAGCTTCTTGCGCAACTCGGTGTCGATCTTGGCGAAGATCTCCGTGTTGTCTTTGAGGAAAGTCCGGGTGTTTTCGCGCCCTTGCCCGATGCGCTCGCCGGAGTAGCTGTACCAGGCGCCGGACTTCTCGACGATGTTGTTGGCCACGGCCAGGTCGAGCACGTCGCCCTCGCGGCTGATGCCTTCGCCATAGAGGATGTCGAACTCGGCTTCGCGGAAGGGAGCGGCAACCTTGTTTTTGACGATCTTGACCTTGGTGCGATTGCCGGTGACGGTGTCGCCGTCCTTGATGGCGGCGATGCGGCGGATATCGACGCGGACCGAGGAGTAGAACTTGAGGGCGCGGCCACCGGTGGTGGTTTCTGGATTGCCGAACATGACGCCGATCTTCTCGCGGATCTGGTTGATGAAGATGAGTGCGGTGCGGGACTTGGAGATGGTGCCGGTGAGCTTGCGCAGGGCCTGGGACATCAGGCGCGCCTGGAGGCCCATGTGGGAGTCGCCCATTTCGCCGTCGAGTTCGGCCTTGGGAACAAGAGCCGCCACGGAGTCGACGACCAGCACGTCGATGGCGCCGGACCGGACCAGGGCTTCGGTGATTTCAAGAGCCTGCTCGCCACTATCTGGCTGAGAAACCAGCAGGTTGTCGACATCGACGCCAAGCTTCTTGGCGTAGCTGGGATCGAGAGCGTGTTCGGCGTCGACGAAGGCGGCCAGACCGCCCAGGCGCTGGGCTTCGGCGATGACCTGGAGGGTGATGGTCGTCTTGCCCGAAGATTCAGGGCCAAAGATCTCCGTGACGCGGCCGCGGGGGATGCCGCCGACGCCGAGAGCGGCGTCAAAACTGATCGAGCCGGTAGAGATAACTGCAATGGGCAGAAGGGCTTCCTTGGAGCCAAGGCGGACAATGGAGCCCTTGCCAAACTGCTTCTCTATTTGTGCCAAGGCCAGGTCTACGGCTTTGGCGCGTTCATCGGCGATTGCCATGGGGTGTGTCTCCTATTGAGCGATGTAGGGCTTTCTCCGCGTTTCTCTGGATGGAAGGAATGGCAGGAGGCGGGAATGCATCTTCGATGGGATTGTAGCAGGGCGGGACAGACAAGAACAGGGAAAAATGGCGAAGAAAAGGAGAAAAGAAATTGTTCGGGGCTAAGCGGTTGGAATGGCTCAGGTTAGGGTTGGGTTTCGAGGATGGAGTCGACAGTGTAGGCGCCGATGCGGGTTTCGCGGCTGGTGAGCGCGTCCGAGGATCGATCCAGGGTTTCGTATTCGGCGTCGTGCTCCTTGCGGAAGGCGCGGAAGTCGGATTCGCTGGTCCAGCGGTCGATGGTGAGGTAGGAGCCGGGGATGTAGGCATCGCGGAGGAATTCGGTGCCGAGATAGTGGGGCGAATTGCGGAACAGCTGGGCCCAGGGGCCGACGGGGCCGTAGGAGGCTTCAAAGGCGGCGAGGTTCTCTTCGGCGATTTCAAACTGCCAGATGACAACGAACATGGGGCTCCCACTGGAGAGGATGAGGTCACAGAGGACAGCTACCAAGCTAACAGCAGACGGCGGACAGCCGCCAGTCTCCGGTCGAGGGCAATAAGTTAAGCCGGAGTTCAACAAGGAGCGATCCGTCCTGGGTGGGTGGCTGAGGCCCTGGGATCGAATCGCCGTCGAATCGATGCACGCGCCTCCAGCCGGTTCAAGCAAGGTCGGGAAGGCTTGAATCTTCCCCCTCCCGCCGGAGCCATGGATGGCTTACAGACTGGTATTTCCATTTGCCCAAAGTGCGCGGCCATCGTCCCATAAGGCTCCCCAGGAAAGTGCTGGCTCCCGTCGACCTTCTGTCCACGGATCGATCGATTCCACGGATCGATCTAGGGCAGGAACAAAGGCCGCGTTACGGTTTATGGGAAGCCAAGGGCGGAAATATCTTCCGGAAAGACCCTGGCGCGGCCGGTCCGGGTGCGGCAAGACGGGGCATTGGCCTTGCGGGCCGAGGATGGAGCCGAAAAATTCCTGTGTCCGGGGAAAATTCCTGTTGAAGAATTCTCGAATTCATCCGATACTCTAGCCAATTTCACACGCACCAGCAGGAAAGTGAGGGCGACGATGAAGGTGACCATAAAGGCTTCCAGGGCACTCGTGTCTCTCTCCGTTTTGATTTCCCTGGCCGGCGCCGGGGCAGGCGCTTCGACGGGCACGAGGCAGGAGGCGGCGCGCGGGAAGGGACTGTCCTGGGTGACGCCGGCGTCGTTGAACGATCCGGACTTGGCGGTGGTGCGGCACCGCTATCCGGTAATCGATGAACAGGGGTTGCTGCTGACCTGCATTGCGCCGGAGATTGAGACCGACAGCGAAACGGATGTCTTCAAGAATTGCACGCTGGCGCCGGGGCGCACGCTGGATGACGTCATGCATTCATTCATCGGAGCGATTCATGCCGAGCAACGGCGGCAAGCCGAAGAGCATAAGGCGGCAGAGAAGCAGGGGAACGACAAGTCGACCGAGAAGGCGGCGGAGAAGTAGAGTTGGCGAGGTTTTTCAAAAAAGACCGTAAAGGGCTTTGTGCAGGTGGAGCGATCCCAGCCGAGCGACAGTAATATCGTGCTCCAGGTCTCCCGGGCGGGGAGCCCGCGATGGTCTCTTTGCTGCCTGCCTGTTTTGCCCGTTCCGACCGGACTTCTGTTTGGGTTTGCGCGGATGCTCTCAGTTGTTGCGCAGGGCGACCATGGGGTTGATGCGGGAGGCTCTCCTGGCCGGGAGGTAACCGGCAAGCACGGCAACCGCGCCAATGAGCAGGACCATCGCGGCAAATGTGACGGGATCGCTGGGCGCAGTGTTGAAGAGCAAGGCGGCGATGGCGCGCGAGACCACGAGCGATGCCACTGCGCCGGCGGCGATGCCGACCAGGGCAAGGCGCAGAGTGCCGCTGAGGACGCTGCGTTGGACCTTGCCCATGGTTGAACCGAGAGCCATGCGAATGCCGATCTCCTGAGTGCGCTGACTGACCGAATAGGAGATCACGCCGTAGATGCCGAGCGCGGCGAGCAGCAGCCCGAGGCCGGCGAAGGAAGCGACCAGCAGCATGAAGAAGCGGCGCGGCGAGGTGGCGTGGCTTACCAGCGCGGCAATGGGACGGAACTCTGCCTGGGTCTGTTTGGGGTTCAGTTGGCGCAGAGTGCTCATGACGCTCAAGGCCAGGGTTGCCGGCGGCAGGGTGGTGCGGACTACCAGCTCTGCGCCACTGGGTGAGGCTTGCGTCATGGGGTAGTAGATCTGCCAACCGGTTTCGCCTTCCACACTCTCTTCGTGGACGTCGTCGACGACCCCGATCACGCGTATGTCTCCGCTGTTGCCACCGGCCAGCAATTGGCCTACGGCATTTCCATTCGGCCAGTAGGTGCGCGCCATCGATTCATTGATCAGCACCACGTTTTCGCTCGTCGGGCCGTCGTCCCAGCTAAAGTCGCGGCCGCGCAGCCGCGTGCCCATTGCTCGAATCAATCCCGGCGAGGTGACGTAGACCAGCGGGCTCGGTGCGTCCTTGAAGTCGTTGGGGTTTCTTCCTCTAGGGATGGGCGTACCCCAGGCGCGATTCTGGCCGAGCGGCAGATAATCCGTCATGCCGGCCGCCTGGACGCCGGGTATGGCGCCCACACGGGCGAGGATCTGCTGGAAGATGATACTGCGTTTTTGGGCGCTCAGTGCGCCGGTTTTGTCGTTGGGGACGTAGGCGTCGTAGTCCACTTTTATGGTGGCGGCGCGCTCGGGCTGGAAGCCGAGTTCGACGTCGAGGACCTTCATGAAGCTGCGTAGCAGGAGCCCAGCTGCGACAAGCAGGACGCAGGCGAGCGCGACCTCGGAGACGACGAGGATGGCGCGGAGCCGCTCGTGCTTGCGGCCCTGTCCGGCGCCAGCGCCGGAGTCTTTGAGCATCTCCAGCAGGTTACCGCCGGCGATGCGCAGTCCGGGGACCAGGCCGAAGAAGACGGCGGCAAAGACTGCGATCAGCACAGTCCAGCCGAGAGCTCGAGCGTCAATGCTGAGCGTGCTCAACAGGGGCAGTGCGATCGCGCCCTGATGGGCAAGCCACACGACCGTCGCCCATGCAAGGCCAAGACCTAAGACCGCGCCGGCAGCCGAGAGGACCAGACTCTCGATCAGCAACTGGCGCACGATGCGGGCGCGCCCTGCACCGAGCGCGGAGCGCATGGCAAACTCCTTGCTGCGTGCAGCAGCGCGAGCCAGCAGGAGGTTCGAGAGATTGACGCAGGCGATGAGCAGGATAGCGCCGACGGCGCACCAAAGAACGACCAGCGAGTTGTGCAGTTTTCCGCTGATGAATTCCTTCAGGGGGAAGGGGACGACTTGATCTTTGTATTGGCCGCAGGAAGCGGGCCGCTTCAGGTTCCAGCACATGATGGCCGAGGCAGCTTCGGCGTCGACAGTGGCCTGGGCGAGGGTTGCGCCTGGCTTCAGACGGCCGATCATGGTGATGATATTGCCCCAATCGCGCGGCGGGCCGTAGAGGTCGAGCGGGGTGATGGCATCGATTTTTACTCCGGGCGAGAACACGGCGCCAAAGTCGAAACTCTTTGGCAGCACGCCGATGACGGTGGTTTGTCGGCCGTTCATGTCGAAGGTCTTGCCGACGATGGCCCGGTCGGCATTGAATTGCCGCCGCCACCAGGCGTCAGTCAGCAGCACGACCGGAGCCGCGCCGTCACGGCCATCCTCCGCTGTGAAGGTGCGGCCCATGGCGGCCTGGACGCCGAGGAGCTGAAAGAAATTGGCGATGACGTCGATGCTGGTGGCGGGGATGGGCGCGCCGCCGAGATCCAGGCTCAGGTTATCGGTACCGGAAAATGCGAAGTAGCCGGTCACGTCCCGGTACGAGCGCGTATGGGTCCGGAACTGGTCGTAGGCGTCGGTCGAATAGGTAGCGCAACTGAGGCCGCACTTGGTGGGCGGCGGGGCGATCCAGACGAGCCGGTCGGAGCCGGGAAATGGCAGCGGGCGCAAGAGCAGATGGTTGACGACGCTGAAGACAGCAATGTTGGCGCCGATGCCCAGAGCGAGGATGAGGATGGCGACCAGGGTGAAGCCGCGGTCGCGGCTGAGGGTGCGCAGGGTGTAGCGGAGATCCTGGAGAAGAATGTCGAGTTTCATAAGTCCTCGCGCTTCGCGTTGATGGTATTTGGCCAGGTCGATACTGCCGAAGCGCACCAGCGCCTGGCGACGAGCTTCAAGAGGCGACAGGCCGCTGCGGAGGTTTTCTTCGAAGGCCAGATCGATATGTGCCTGAATTTCGGCTTCGAGTTCGGCGTCGAGTGGAGGCTTGAAGAAAAACGCGCGCAAGCGGCTGACGGAACGACGTAGTGTGTCCACTACGCGAGGCCTTCGGGCGCCATGGCGAGCACGCGGCCCATCACGTCCGACAGACGCTGCCAGTAAGCTGCGTCCTTCTCGAGCTGCTTTCGGCCGCTGCGGGTGATGGAGTAGAACTTGGCCTTGCGATTGTTTTCAGATGTGCCCCACTCGGCGGCGATCCAGTTTTGCTGCTGCAAGCGAATCAGCGCAGCATAGATAGTGCCCTGGTTGAGCAGGACTTGCTCGTCGCTGGCCTGTTCAATTCGGCGGGCGATGCCGTAGCCGTGCAGCGGGCCGAGGGCGGCGAGGGTATTGAGGACCATCAGGTCGAGGGTGCCTTGCAAGAGATCGAGTTTGGGATCGCCCATTTCCTACTCCTGTGTTGATACCACATAAGTATGGCACAACTTATGTGGTATGAGCACAGCAAGTAGATTCTGGGATAATCAGTGGCCCGGGGCTACCAAATCCGCTGGAGCGAGCATCGGGGCGGCGCGCGTTATTCCGCGGCGGGGGAGCGGCCGGGTCGCTTGAGCGCGATGGCTTCGGCCTGCGCGAGGGTAGTCGAATCGGGGACGCGCTGGAAGTGGCTGTGGACTTCGTCCTGCTGCACGCCGATGGTTTTGAAGAAGAGGGCTTTCCCCTTCATGTCGACCTTGAGCGCAGTGATGGCCCAGTGGCCGGGGGCGATTTCTTGGCGGCGGACATCAAAGGTGCCCCCGGGGTCGAGATGGCCGAAGAGGCCGCCGAGGAACTCGACACCGTGGGTGAGCACGCCGGAGATTTCGACGAGGCGATTTTCCCTGGTGTTGACGATCACGAAACCATCCATCTTGTGGAATACGTAGGCCTCGCTGGAGTGCGAGGTGAAGTCCGGGTTGGGATGGAAGGTGAGCCTGACGGTGTCGCCGCGTGTCTGGGCGTATTCAAAGATAAAGGCGTCAGGCAGCATGGCGAACATCTGCGCGCTTTTTTTGTCATCGTCGTCGCCGGCGCGGCGGGCCTTGCTCTGCTGGTCGGGGTCGGCAACGAACTGCTGCACGCGTTGATCTTCCCTGGTTCGCTGCTGCGGCGTGAGGGGATGGCCG
>DATDLS010000065.1:0-8376 GCA_036519195.1 Occallatibacter sp.
GCCATGGAATCGCATCGCTGCTCTTTGGAACCTCAACGCTTGACCCGGTTTCGTGGCTGGGCATGTTTGCGCTGCTCGCGGCTGTAGCCGTCATCGCCTGCTGGATTCCTGCATGGCGTGGTGCGGGAGTGGATCCCTCCATTGCGCTGCGATCGGAGTGAGTGCCATACCAATCGAGCATGGATGGAGAATGACATCTGGCCCGGCCTCGCTGGAGGAATACGGGCCAATGCGGTTTGCGGCGGACGCGGTGATTCACCTATGGATTTTCAATTGTACGCATATGATTACAAATAACTTGCGTGAGAAATGCAGAACTGAGAGAACGTGCTGCAGAAGCTGAATCCATGACCAAACCAGTTTAAGGCAAGACCGGGATTCTAGCCAGAGACCGTGATGCGGATAGTTGCTGACGCGGCAGCGTCCGCCGCGCATCGGTTTCGTTCAAACGCGCTTGCCGGTGGAGGAGCTCAACTTGACAGATGGCGAATAAATAGCGAATATAATCCTCAAATGCGGCAGTGCCGGATACTCGACAGAAAGGACGCTTTCAGGTGCCGCCTTAAGTTCAAAGTTCTATGACTGCACAGCATTTAATGAGACTTGGCCCGAGTTGAGATGATCTAGAAGCCGATTTTTCCATCCCACATCCTGAGAACTAGCACCCCCGACATGGCCATTTCGACTGGAACAGAGCAATACAAAGCGGACGTGCCACCAGTAAAAGCTTCTGGACTTCTTCTTTAAGATGAAGAACTTGAAGAGGCGCTGACCAGCGATGTCGCTGAAATTGTGCATGATCGGGGCGGTCGAGAGATTTTCGCTGAGATTCTGGAGGGGATTGAGGGAACCGACTTCGATGACACTGTGATCAGGGCTCTTCTTAGTCCCAAGATCGTTCCAGAGGATTGGCGTGTGGGAGAGGCGCTCGCCCAAGCGTTCCTGGCGGCGCACCGCAATTGCACTTTCCCATGGCCGGTGAGCAGGGATCTGCGGAATCCAGTATCTAGCCCCGCTGGAACCGACCTTGTAGGATTTGTTGACTTCGATCGTGGAGGACTTTTTGCTTTTGGAGAGGTAAAGACCTCGACGCAGCAACGGTGGCCACCGTCGCTCATCTATGGCCGACATGGTCTCAAGCAGCAGATGGAAGACCTACGCGACTCGTCCGAACACAAAGATGCACTCGTCCGCTATCTGGGTTTCCATTCCGTCAATGCCCCATGGCTGGACAAATTTAAAAGCGCTGCAAGGAAATACATCGCAAGCAAATCGCACGTGGCACTATTCGCCGTTCTGGTCAGAGACGTCACTCCGAACTCCGCAGATCTCTCCGCCAGGGCATCGAGCTTGGCCACGGGGTGTCCCCCGGACAGCAGGATTGAGTTGTTAGCGATCTATTTGCCTGCAAATGTGGTGCCGACTCTGTCGAAGTGTTGCAAGAAGGGGGGAGCGGCGACGAAGCAATGACGATTCCCAGAACCTCCCTCGAGACGTTAGAGAAACACTGGGCGATCGACGCGCTTGAACGGGCGGATCGTCTAAAGGCGTTTGCCATTTCCAATGCCTGGCTGGTGAAGCAAGCGACGGGCAAGCAGCTTCATGTTTCATTCGTTGATAGCCCTGATGACCTCGCCCTACTAGAGAGAGCGGCGCTGGCGTATGAGCTTGCTGCACTGGAAGGCGTCCATTACCTTCTCTACCCAGGCAGCGACGCCGAAAGTTCACGACTTCGCGATCAAGCGCAAGCTGCGGCTTTTCAGTGTTTCCAATTGAGCCAGGTATTACCGGTCCCTGACCAGCGCGAAAAATCTATCTTCCACATGTTGCATCTGGCCGGTCTGGCGTACGCAGCAGACAGGTGGAACGATCTTCGCCGGTGGATTCGAGACCAAGGGGAAACGATCGCTGCCCCTTCGGTCGCCGAGGTGGACTGGGACAAGAGACTTCTGTTCCGCCTTTATGACTGCTGGCTCAGGCTCCTGCGGAAGAACAGCTGGGATGATCTGGATAGCGTTCGTGAGATTGTCGCTGGTCTCCGTGAAGATCAAAAGGCGTTCGAAGCACAGCTGCTCAAAGCAGAACATGCAGAAGAAACAACCGCGTTAGCAATCCGTTTAGTCAGCCTGTATCACTTGGCGAAGGCGACAGAGCTTCTCGCTGTTTACATGCTTCAGGGGGAACCTGCCGGAATATCTGCTGAGCTAGATCGTCATTTCGAGGCATCCGGTAGAGCAGCCCTTCGAGCACAAGATCCGCCGCTACAGGTCCTTATCAACTGGCTTTACCTTTCCGCTCGAAGAATGGTCGCGGGTTCGCTTTGGTGGGTCGCACGTGCAGTGAACTCGCGCGTGACGCGCTTCGTGAATAGTGTCACCCGGGCGCAAGGCCTGTTCGAATTGCTGCCGCCACAGCGAGCTGCTCTTCTTGAGCAAGGTTTGCTCGATTCGGCTAGTAGAGCCGTCGTGGTGGATCTGCCCACCTCCGGAGGTAAGACAGTCCTGGCTGAATTCAGAGTTTTGCAGGCTCTGAACCAATTCGACGCCGACAAAGGATGGGTGGCATACGTCGCACCAACGCGTGTACTCGTCGCGCAGATCACCAGGCGTTTACGGAAAGACTTTGGTCCGATCGGGATCAACGTTGAACAACTCAGTTCAGCAGTGGACATCGATGTCTTCGAGAGTGCAATGTTCTTGGAGCAGGACCAGAACCGCTTTCATGTTCTTGTCGCAACTCCAGAGAAGCTGCAGCTTGTGATTAGAAACAAGTCCATCGGACGGCCTTTAGCGCTCATAGTCATGGACGAAGCTCACAATATTGAGGAAGAGGACAGAGGTCTCAGGATCGAACTTCTCTTGGCGACGATCAAGAGAGATTGTCCAACCGCCAATTTCCTGTTGCTCATGCCTAACGTCCCCAATGCATCGGATCTCACGACCTGGCTTGCCCCTGAAATGGGAAGGACCATCAGTCTGGGAACGAGTGTGTGGCAGCCGAACGAAAGAATAATCGGAATCTTCCACAGCGAAAAGCATGGTGCAGGTCCGCGCGACTGGTCTTTGAAATATGAGACTTCGACGACCACACCGAAGGCACTTCCGCTTCATGGAGTTCACACGGTGGCAGCCCTGCGGCTTTGAATCTGCCCTTCAGCAAGATGAAGAGTCTCAGCCTCAATACTCTCGCAATGTCGAAGGTTTTTAGCCAGCGTGGCACCAGTATCGCCGTTGCGAGGATCATTCCGGATGCGTGGAGAATGGCGCGGCAGGCTGTTGCGGAATTGGATGTTCTCGACCCCCTGCCTCCTGAGATCGCCCTCGTTCAACGTTTCTTGCAAACGGAGGTAAGCCATCAATTTGAGTTGGTTGCCATGTTGAGTCATGGCGTTGGTGTCCATCACTCGGGGCTGTCCGATGAAACTCGAACTCTCATTGAGTGGCTGGCCGAGATCGGGAAACTAAGGATTCTTTGTGCGACGACTGGTATCGCCCAAGGATTGAACTTTCCTGTCTCTTCTATCTTCCTCGCGTCTCCTCAGCTACCGATTCGTGGATCGCGCTTGATGAGTTCGAGAGCGTTTTGGAATTTGGCGGGTCGAGCAGGCCGCATCGAACACAACACCGTCGGAGTTGTAGGCGTTGCGGCTGGGAATAACCCACAAGCGATGCGTGAATTCATCAGCCAGGCCACAGGGGATCTTGTTTCAAGACTCGTGACGATGTTGCAGGAATTGCAAGATCGCGGTGGACTCTCTCAATTGGAATCTGTTCTCCAGCAAGATCAATGGTTGGACTTCCGCATCTTCGTGGCGCATCTTCTCAATGAGAAGAAGAATCTTGATGCGGTGATCGCTGAGACGGAGTCGCTCCTAAGAACAACGTTAGGATACGCAACTCTACAGAACAGATCTGACCATGAGAAGACGAGCGCTCTACTCTCGGCAACAAAGCAGTATGCAAGGAAGCTAGCTGAACACCCCGAGAATTCCGTTCTCGCTGACGCCACGGGATTTTCGCCAGAGGGAGTTAGCAGAGCATTACTAGGTCTCAACTCGCTCGAGAGAAAATTCACGATCGCTGACTGGCAGCCGACCAGCATCTTCGGTCCCGCCTCAAGTCTTCCCCAGATCATTGGGGTCATGATGAACATCCCGGAGGTCAGAGGTCCGCTCGTTGAATTAGGGCAACACGGAACCGACAAGAGTCGGGTTGCGCAAATTGCAGCTGCCTGGGTCAACGGTCAATCTGTAGAGGAGATTGCGAAGGTTTACTTCAGCGGCGACGGTGAGAATGTAAAACCCCTCACCGATGCGCTCACCGATGCCTGCAAGGGCATATACAAAGCTTTGGCCTACGCAGGCACTTGGGGCATCGCGGCGCTCAGCAAAATGCCGACGTCGGGAATAGACTTCGAGACTTTATCGGAAGCCGAAAGAAGACAACTGAATGTGATCCCGGCAATGCTTTATCACGGTGTAAATTCCGAACAGGCTGTAGTCATGAGAATGAACTCGGTACCTCGGAGTATCGCGGAAAGCCTCGGGAATATGTACGCTGCGACTGTTGAGACGAGTGCAGTAGTATCGGCGACTTCCGCGAGAACTTTCCTGAAGTCTTTATCGGAGTCCGGCTGGAATGCGGCGCGACCCCTAAATGGGATGATGACGGGATCGGACTATCAGGCAGTTTGGGCGACGCTGTCCGGAGAAAGTCTGCCACAGGCCTGACTACCGTCATCACAACGGACTGACAATGGTGAACGTCGCTGCGCGCTTCAAAGACACGAGTGCACCCAAGAGATTTGAGGTCTACAACCCACTGTTCGTCTGGCGTTCCAATCTGTGAGGAAGGTAGGCCGTTGTTTCCATCGTAGCTGCGCGGAATCATACGGGAGAGCTGGGGTTCCTCTTCGGACTCTATGATGAACTTGCGCAAGGCGTCCGGATCGGGAAGGTAGGCGCTGGCGAGCCGAAACAACGCGGGATAAAGCCGCGTTGCCGGCGAGCAACCGATTGATCTGCATTTCCGTTTCCTGCTGATCCAGCGAAATCGTGTACTCAAACGATTTCATTTCCCGATGAGCAGATTCTCCTCTCTGCTCGATATAGAGGTGAAGGGCCTTAGCTTCCTCGGGCAGAGCCTCCTGCTCGACAATAGCCGCGCCTGTGGGCTGGCCGCGTGACGATCTCCGCAGGGGAGGGCATCTGTTCAAGGTAGGAAGAAGATCAGAAAGGCCCAATCTCATGGCTGGCGAAGAGGGCCCGGCGTGGATTCCGTGGACATCCGTCGCGACCGTTGCGTTCTGCGACCCGACAGCGGAACGGACGACCAAGGTCGCCGTCTCTATTGTCCCAGGCGAACGGAACCGGCCCTGAACAAGCTGGGGAGATGCTTTACAAAACGGACCGGAGACAACTGGGCAACTCGGAGGAGCCCCTCTCTCCAGCGAAGGTTTGCGCTCGTGAGGTACACACGCAGGGCTACAAGTAGCCGCGTGAATCGTGGGGTTCAAGTGTGGTTCCATGAGGGGCTCAAGGTGAAATTTCCCAAGGCTACTCGACGTACTGAATTGGACCGACTCAACGCTTCCAAAATGCGGCTCTGTCCAGCATGTCGAATCTGCGCCGCTGCTTTTGGCTTTTCGCGCAACCCGATCAGTGACCGTGTTCTGGGAATTGGAAGCAATGCTCAGCATGTCGGAGCGCCGCTCCGGGAAGGGAAGTACGTTCCGCATTTGATAATTTGTCTAGGTCCAAGCCTTTTAGAATCTGCTAATCGACTTTCCGGTTGCGAACCCGTTTTTCGGTCAATGGTTCCGCCATTGCCTATTGTGGAAACAAGACCACATCATTGAACACCGGGTTTGAGCCAGTTGCCAAGTAGCTCGTGCCGGTCAAACTACTCGGTGGAATATTTGCCCACTTTGTAGCCGAGATCGCTTCGAGACAAACCGAGACGTCTCGCGGCCTCCGCCTGCACACCGCCTGATGAGTTGATTGCTCGCTCTATCAAACTTCTTTCCAGTTTTGCAAGCATCTCCCGAAGATCCAACTGTTCTGGAAGTTGTGCCGCGATTAGTTCTATTGTGACTTCCGTGCCTGACCGACTCGAGGGCGCGGCACCTGGTTGAAGAGGGAAGTCTTCGGGCTGCAATTCGAGGTCTCGGCCGAGGATCAGAGCTCGTTCAAGCAAGTTTGCAAGTTCGCGGATGTTGCCTGGGAAGGCATAGCTCCGAAGCTTTGCTACGGCACCCTGGCTCAACTGTTTGCTGGGCACCTTCATCTCTCTCGCAATTCTGGCGCATAGCATTTGGCAAAGATCTTCGATATCCTCTTTTCGTTCGCGCAGAGGCGGGAGTTGAATCGGAACGACGGCCAATCGGTAGAAGAGATCCTCTCGAAACTGTCCACCATGGACGCGCGCCTGGAGATCGCGGTGGGTGGCTGCCAGTACCCTGACATCGACTTTGCGTGGAGTCGTTGAGCCAACGCGCTGGATCTCCCCATTGGCAAGAACTCTCAAGAGCTTGGCCTGCGCGGCTGGGGACATTTCTGCAACTTCATCAAGGAAAAGCGTACCTTCGTGAGCCGCTTCGAAGAGCCCATTCCTCGCCTTTTCAGCTCCTGTAAACGCGCCTCGTTCGTGGCCGAACAACTCACTCTCCAAGAGTGTTTCGGTAACGGCTGCGCAATTGATTGCAATAAACGGTCGATTCGCTCGCGAGCTATTGCGGTGAATGGCGCGAGCAACCAGCTCTTTTCCGGTCCCAGTTTCTCCAGTTATCAGCACGGTTGAACTCGCTTGAGCAACGCGCGCAATCAATTCACGAACAACACGGATGCTTTTACTCTCACCGATAATCTCATCAGCGCCTTCAAGCTTTCGTACGGTAGTTCTGAGGACCGCGTTCTCTCGGAGAAGGGCCGTGCGCTCACAGGCACGCCGGATCGTCGCTAGCATCACGTCAAGCACGTAGGGCTTGGTAAGAAAATCAAACGCGCCTTGACGCATGCTTTCGACAGCCAATTCCACAGTACCAACAGCGGTCAGAAAGATGACCGACGTTGTCGGGTCACTCTCCTGAACGGCACGCAGCACATCCAGACCAGACCCACCAGCCATTTTCTGATCTGTTAGGACGACGTCAAAATTCTCTTTCAAAAGAAGCGCGATAGCTTCTGAAGGGCTTGAAGCCTCGACGGAAGTATGGGAATCCTGGCGAAGATTAGCTTTGACGATTCGTCTCATGCTCGGCTCGTCGTCAACAATCAGTACTTTACCCATGCCTTGTTCCCTCTCAAGCTTCGTTTACTGTCGATCTTGCTAACGTCAACGAGAACGTCACACATCCATCCCGATTTTGGCTCAAATATAAATCGCCCCCATGAGCAAGTGCGGCGCTTCTGGCGATTGCGAGGCCTAGCCCGGTCCCAGCAGGCTTGGTCGTAAAAAATGGCTCAAAGATTTGAGCGAGAACTGCTTCGGGAATCGCCGGTCCTGAATCCTCGACGTCAATGCTCAGCACATTTGCCGCCAGCGATGCGCTCAGCTTGACCGTTCCCCCGCTCGGCGTAGCATCGATCGCGTTCAAAACCAAATTCAAGAGTGCGCCTTCCATTTGCGGTGCATCAAGATCGACGGAAAAGTCGTCTTCTAACTCTGACACAATCGTAACGCCGCGGCTGGCCGCGTGCGCTCTGGTGACCGCGGCAATGTAGCTCAGTTGGTCATTGATGAGAACCGGTGAGCGCCTCAAGGGAGATGGCCGAGCATAGGTGAGAAAGTCCGCTGTAAGAGATTCCAGTCGCTTTGACTCACGCGCCGCAATCGCAAACATCTCCTCTCGCTCCCCCTCTTCGGTCCCAGGGTAGTTGGCGGTAGCTAAAGAACTCGAAATCATTGCAACAGGGTTGCGAATCTCGTGCGCTACTCCGCTTGCGAGTCGCCCAACCGCTGCCAATTTCTCCTCGCTAATCAAGCGCTCGCGAGTGGCGTGCAACAGCTCAAGGCTGTTTTTCAGCCTCGACTGATTCGTTTTTAGTTGATTGACGAGGAACCACACAAGCAAGCCCATCAATAGGTACACCACACAGAGCATTCCTATTTCAAGGTATTCCGTGAGCCGAGCCGGCGGATGCAGCGCATAGAAGTACCAAATCCAAAAGAGGATCATGGTATCGGCCGCTGTAATGGTCAGGATGGTAAGGAGCAGCCCAAACATGTATGCGCACTGCAGGATCGGAATCGCCAGAAGCACGAAATATGGATTCTCATCTCGATTCGTAAAGTAGGTCAAAAGCGCGGTGAGCACGAACATGGATGCAATCGAAACGTAACTTTCTATTCTTGCCTCCTTTTCCGTCAGCTTTCGCCC
>DATDLS010000066.1:0-49915 GCA_036519195.1 Occallatibacter sp.
GTGACTGCATCGCTCCCCAGACCCGACCGGTTCGCCCACCGGGAGCGAATGCAGCGTCCCGCCGCTCCCGCCAATTTTGGACTATGTGATGGGAAAAGATGCATAATGTCGTGGTCAAGAATACTGACCAGGGCGATGGGCAATGCTCTGAGACCGTCGGATCTCGTATGCCGCTTGTCCCCGGCGTGGTCATGCTTTGCGCGTTGCATTGATATCGGGATTTCTCGGTTCCGATTTGGCGGCAAGTGGTGTGGAGGGAAATGGACATGGAATACAGCCTCAAGCAGATTTCAACAGACGGGATCGCCGAGGCCATCGCCAAGGCGGAACTCTATCGCTCGCTCAACGAACCTGAAGAAGCGGAATCGATTTGCCGCGACATCTTGATCGTTGAACCGCAGCATCAGTTCGCATTGCGATTACTTGGGCTGGCCTTGACAGACCAGTTCACCAGTGTGGGGTCCAATCGCTTCCGGGAAACGGAAGAGATCTTTCAGCAGCTCGCAGATCCATACGAACGGCTCTACTACACTGGGATTCTGTATGAACGGCGCGCCAAAGCGCAGCTCAAAACGGGTCACCCGCCGCCTGCAGCGCTGACGCTTTTCGAACTGGCTTTGCACTCTTTCGCGGAAGCGGAAAAGATTCGTCCGGCAAGAAACGACGATGCCATTCTCCGCTGGAATCGTTGCGTGCGCCTGCTTCAGAATCCAGCCTACAGATGGGAAGAATTGGAATTCCAAAGCGTTGGATTCGAAGCCGTAGACACCCCGCCGAGATAGCCCTTCGCGCCCAGCGAGTAGCTGCCTGATGGTCAGAGGATGCGGAACAGACGTTTCAGGGGATCGAAGTAGCGATCCACCACACGCTCCTTGAGCGGAATAATCGCGTTCTCTGTAATCGTGATCGACTCGGGGCAAACCTGCCGGCAACACGTCGTGATGTTGCAGTAACCGATGTTGTGCTTTCGCCGCAAATCGCTGATCCGGTCTTCGGTATCGAGCGGATGCATTTCAAGCGCGGCAGCGTAAACGAGCAAACGCGGACCGATAAATTCGTCATGCTTGTGGTGTTCCCGCAGGACGTGGCAAACATCCTGGCAGAGGAAACACTCGATACACTTGCGAAACTCCTGCACGCGCTCGACGTCGGCCTGTTGCACGCGCCATGAACCATCGGGCGCGTCGGGCGGGCGGGGCTTGAATTGCTTGATCGCCTTCTTGGCGCGGAAGTTCCAAGAAACGTCGGTGACCAAGTCGCGAATGACCGGAAACGCGTGCATCGGTTCCACCATAACCGGCGCATTCAGGTTGATGTCGTTGAGCCGGGTCATGCACATCAGCTTGGGAATCCCGTTGATTTCTGCAGAGCACGACCCACACTTGCCGGCCTTGCAGTTCCATCGCACTGCCAGGTCGGGGGCCTGCTGCGCCTGGATGCGGTGCACGGCATCGAGAACGACCATGCCCTCTTCGACGGCGGTCGGGTAATCCTGGAATGCGCCGCCCGCGGGATTTCCGCGCCAGATCCGAAATGTCGCTGGCTTGGCCATTGTGCCTCCCGGCTATTTCATCTCCTCAACCACTGCCTTCAACTCATCCGGCATGGATGGAAGCTCACATTTCTCGATCAGCATTTCGCCGTCTCGGCCGCGCCGGACGACGATGTTGTATTTTCCCCACTCTCCATCTTTGTTGGGAAAGTCTTCGCGGAACTGCGCGCCGCGGCTCTCCTTTCGAAGCAGCGCCGCACGGGTAACAGCTTCCGATACGATCACCATGTTTCCAAGATCGATCGCCGTGTGCCAGCCATTGTTGTACTCGCGGTTGCCCGCTATGCCTGCTCGCTCAGTCCGGGCGCGCAGGCGCCCGATCACCTCGAGCGCCTGTTGCATTTCGCTCTCGGTGCGCACAATGCCCACCAGGTCCTGCATGGCTTCCTGCAGATCGTATTGGACTTGATACGGGTTCTCGCCGGATGGACCGCGGTCGAAAGGAGCGAGGGCGGCTGTTGCCGCGGCTTGAATTTCCCCCTCGTCGACGGCTGCGGCACCGTTGGCCTTTGCGAATTCTGCGGCATAGCGCCCTGCGCGCCGGCCGAATACGACAAGATCCGAAAGGGAATTTCCACCCAGCCGATTGGCGCCATGCAGGCCAGCCGCCACCTCTCCGGCTGCAAACAGTCCCGGGACCGTGGACATCTGCGAATCGCCATCGACGCGGATTCCGCCCATCATGTAGTGAGTCGTGGGCCCGACCTCCATGGGCTCATTGGTGATATCGAGATCGGCCAGCTGTTTGAATTGGTGATACATGCTGGGAAGTTTCTTCTTAATGTGCTCCGGCGATTTGGGAAGACGCTCCTTGATCCAGGAAATATCGAGGAAGACACCGCCGTGGGGTGAACCCCGGCCTGCCTTGACCTCGCGATTGATGCAGCGCGCAACGTGATCGCGCGTGAGCAGTTCGGGGGGACGCCGGGCGTCCTTATCGCCTTGCGTATACCGCCAGCCCTCTTCCTCGGTGTCCGCGGTTTGCTGCTTGTAGAGATCGGGGATGTCGTCGAACATGAAGCGCCGTCCCTCATTGTTGCGCAAAACGCCGCCTTCGCCGCGCACGCCTTCTGTGACGAGAATGCCGCGTACACTGATCGGCCACACCATGCCGGTGGGATGAAACTGAACGAACTCCATGTCCTGAAGCTCAGCGCCGGCCCGATACGCCAAGGCCAGGCCGTCGCCTGTATATTCCCAACTGTTGCTGGTGATTTTGTAGGCTCGTCCGATTCCGCCGGTGGCCAGCACGACCGCTTTCGCCTGCCAGAGCTGGAACCGGCCCTTCTCGCGATCGTACCCGCATGCTCCCGCAATTCGGTTTCCGTCGGCGAGAAGGCTGAGCACCGTGCACTCCATGTGGACTTCCATGCCGGTGTGAATGCCGTGATCCTGGAGCGTCCGGATCATCTCCAGCCCGGTCCGGTCGCCGACGTGAGCCAACCGGGGATAGCGATGCCCACCGAAGTTTCTCTGCAGAATCCTGCCGTCCTGGGTGCGATCGAAAAGCGCACCCCATGCCTCCAGTTCGCGCACGCACTCCGGTGCTTCCTTGGCATGCAGCTCGGCCATCCGCCAGTTATTGAGGTACTGGCCGCCGCGCATTGTATCGGCGAAATGGACCCGCCAGCTATCGCGGTCGTCTACATTGGCCAGCGCGGCTGCTATGCCGCCTTCGGCCATAACCGTATGCGCCTTACCCAACAGAGACTTGCAAACCACTCCCACCCTCGCGCCGTTGGCTCCGGCTTCGATGGCGGCGCGCAGTCCCGCTCCGCCTGCGCCGATCACAAGAACATCGTAGGAGAAGCGCTGGAATTCGGGCATCTAGAGCATCCTCCAGTCATGCCAGATGCCGATCGAACAGAGGCGGACGTAGATGTCGGAAAACGCTACCCAGAATAGGCTTACCCAGGCCCACTTCTTGTGTCCCGCGTTCAGGCGGCTCACGAAGTTGTAGATCCGGTGCCGAACGGGGTGATCGGAGATGCTATCGAAAGTTCCTCCTATCAGGTGGCGGAAGGCATGACACCCGAATATATAACCGGCGAGAAGCACGACGTTGACCACCAGAACGAGGCTGCCAATTCCGATCCCAAACCCGTCGGGAAAATAGAACCCCTTGACTGCGTCGTAGACGAGAAAGCCCCAGACAATGTAGGAGAATCGCAGGAAATAGCGATGAAAATTCTGCATGATGAGCGGAAGACTTTGTTCGCCCAGATATGTCTTGCGCGGTTCGCCGACCGCGCAAGCCGGAGGATCCGCCCAGAACGACTTGTAATATGCGCCGCGGTAGTAGTAGCAGGTCAGGCGGAACAGTCCCGGGATCCAGAGAATCAGCAGAGCCGGAGAAAACGGCAGAAAATTCGGATACCATCCTGGTTTCGCGCCAAACAGAGCGTGCGGGGAGCTGCCAAACAGCTCGGGCGAGTAAAACGGCGAGATATAGGGTCCGTAGGTGTAATGGCTGTTCTGGAAAGCCGCCCAGTTCGCATAGACCAGAAACGCACCGAAACCCAGGAAGACCACTGCTGGAGAAAGCCACCAAGCGTCGCGCCGCGATGTTTGGGCAAACTTACCGTTTTTCCAGATTAAGTCGGGAGCTGACATCGTCCCTCCACGGCAGAGGGATGCGAAGACCAGGCCCTGCCCGCCGATGGAATCGCATTCTATCGCAAGAACTCGGCCTTATGCCACTGGCGACGAAAATGGGCTTGCCAGTTGCGACCCCGCATCTGTTTCGGGCTGGCCTCGGGCTTGAATTCGAGATGAGAGAATTTCCTCAAACACATCGTCTGATAGTCGACGTGCTGCCCGTTTCGTTGGACTCGTCGATCCCGTAGGGCACAGCAACCGCATTTTCGCTTGTGATCACTCTTTTCCGAGCTCGCGAGCTCCGGTATGGGTGTTCAAAAAAAACTCGAAACTCTCAGAAGCCAGCTCAAACTGAGGGATAGAAAATGTCTAAGCGACGTCCGACCAATCGCATGTCGGGCCACCCGACGCGATCGAATTTCTGCGGATTTGTTGAAGGCCGGTTTTTCAACTGACACATGACAAACCACTTATCGGATAGCTTTCGGGTGAGTTAGCCCGTCGAATCCGGATGGCTCAGTGATTCTTTGAACCTGTCGAAGGCGCTTAGTGAATCGTGAATCCGGTCAAAGATCATCGAGGGGGCAATGATCTCGGAAAGGTGATGCCTGTCAAAGTCATGTCCTGTGTCCTGCGGTAGTCTGGCAAATCCAAGAGCGATTTTTTCCTCGGCGAGGCGCTTCGCGAGTCTCATGACCGCCCGCGCTGCGGAGTAGTCGATGTTGGTGATGGCCTCGGCGTCGACAACAACCCAGCGCACGGCGGAAGGCGTTGGTCCGATCAATTCGAGGATTTCATCTGCGAAGCGAGCAGCATTGGCATAGAACAGCGAGGCTCCAAAGCGATATAGGACCAAACCCGGCTCCGTTACCACGCCGGGAGCAACCGAAACTACCGTCCACGTCTTGTTGGAACCGAGAGTCAATACTCCTGTGTGCGGACGATAACTGTGGCGCACAATGCGCAGAAGAGACAGCGCCATCGCCATCAGGATGCCTTGTTCAACGCCCACCGCAATCACGACCAAAGCCGTTGTAAGAGCGACCGCAAACTCGCCCGGGCTCTCCCGGCGGATGCTGAGCAGGCCACGAACGTCGATCAGACGGATTGCAACCAGGAGCACAAGGGCGCCAAGGACGCATTGGGGAAGATAAGCGAGCGGCCTTGTGAAGAACAAAAGCACTCCGGCGACGACAACTGCTGTGGTGATCTGCGCGATCTGGCCCTCTCCGCCAGCGCTTTCGGCAAGGGCGGTCTGGGTGGGGCTGCCGTTGACAACAAAGGCCCCGCTCAGCGCTGCCACGGCGTTTGCCGAAGACAGTCCAAGCAGATCCCGGTTTTCGTCGAGCGTCTGCTGGTGACGTAGTGCATACACCCGCGAAGTGGCCGCACTTTGAGTAACGATCATGATGGCGCAAGATCCGGCCATCGGGAGCAACGTCACAATCGCTTTCCAGGGAAGAAGATGCAATTGGAATTGAGGCAGCCCGCCCGATACCGGACCCACGACTTCGATTCCGCGCGCTGAGAAGTCCCAAATGGCGCTCGCAGCGATGGCACCGACGACGGCGACCAATGCACCGGGGATTTTTGGCGCCCATCTCCTCAGGACAAAAACCGTCGCCAGCACCACTGCCGAAGTGATCAGAGTCGGCAGGCGCAGTAGGGGCAAAGTCCTGACGATCTCAATCATCTGAAAGATGGTCTTCCGTGAGTGAACTGGAAGGCCCAGAGTCTCGCCGAGGACGGCGATGCCGACCTGAAACCCCACTCCGGTCAGGAATCCAACCAGGACTGTCTGCGAGAGAAAGTCAGCGATGAAACCCAGCTTGAAGATCCTGCCCAACAAGAGAAAGATCGCGGTTAGCAGGGCAACGTAGGCGGCCAGTTCGACATACCGGGTACTGGCGACCGGAGCCAATCCGGCCAGCCCACTGGCGAGGATGGCGGCGGTTGCAGAATCCGCTGCAACAACAAGGTAGCGGGAGGAACCAAATGCGGCAAAGGCCAGCAGAGGCAACAAGAGGGTGTACAGACCGGTGACAAGCGGCATGCCGGCAATCCGCGTGTAGCCCAGCACCTGCGGGATATTCATGGCCGCGAGGGTGATGCCCGCACGGGCATTGCGCAGAACCTGGGATCGCGTGAATGGCCGAGCAGCTTCGAAAAGGCCCACGAGTTGAAGCTCCCGTGCCGGGATCGACCGGCACTGCGGACAAAGTCCGCAAGAAAATGACTGCGGAGATACTACATCACGGGGCAAAATGGCTGCTGAGCGACGCCTCTCTGAGACGACGCGGATGGTCGATTCTGCGATCAATTGGCTGTTTGTCGGTGAGTGTTTCGGCGGAGCTAATGCGCTCATCAAGAGAGCCGCAACGAGTCAATCGTCAGCGAGCACTTGTCCGAGCAGCCGGTTTTTCGTTCCCATGGATTACTTCTGGTTGTCCGTGACCCGGACGCAAAACAAGAGAGTAAAGTCCAGTAAGAAACAACGCTCAAGAAAAGGCCGGGTAGATAC
Source organism: Occallatibacter sp. (assembly GCA_036519195.1). Classification (GTDB taxonomy): domain Bacteria; phylum Acidobacteriota; class Terriglobia; order Terriglobales; family Acidobacteriaceae; genus Telmatobacter. The sequence continues at coordinate 6,672 of DATDLS010000066.1, forward strand.
TCAAGGATGGGACGTCACTGCTGCAGAAACCGTCAACTGTTGGTCACCCCGTTGAATTGTCAAATGCTTCTCTGTTCCGATGGCTCCCGAGAAGCGTTCCAAAATGGTCGCAAGCGGAGCTCCTGTCATTGCCCGGTTGTCGACTTTCAACAGAATATCCCCCGATTCCAGACCTTCGATCTCCGGGTGCCCATCGTGTTGCGCGACTCCGCTGACAACGACCTTGCCAGATGCATCGACCTGCATAATCAAACCGGCACAGTCAAGGTCGAAGGAGTTATCTGTGTCCTCGAATAAGAGATATGCCACCCCATCCGGATAGTCGAGATCCAGGCGGAACTGGCGAAGTACATTCCCAGACAGCGCCCCTACGATCGGCGCCGCCATATCTTCAGAGACGATCTTTTCGTAGATCCCTGCGGGGCGAGATACCATCCCGACATTCTGGAGCGGAAAGGGTCCCCACTTGATTTCCGGTATCCGCAACAACTCATTGGTCACGTCAAACTGCTTGCCCACCATATTCGCGGAGCCCACCGCGCCAACCGAGTGTCGCCAGAAAGGGTGCTCGGCAATCCATTGATCCATCACCGAGCGCGAGACGCCGGTATATGCCGCACCGGTATCCAACATGAATCCGTAGGGCTTTCCGTCGATGGCGACTTCGATACGAGCAAATCCAGTTTGAGGGTTGACCAACATGGGAACAGGCGTGCCACGATGGACTGCGGCCCCCGGTTGAAAGAGGCTGAAGCGGCGTGCTGGATAGTCAAACACTACGTCGTAGTTTCTGAGTACCGTAGCTGGTAAGAAGCCTTCTGCTTCCACACCAGCGAAAGCATTGCGAGAGCTTTCGGATAAGGATGCCGCCACTTGAACCCGCGCCAAGTCGATCTCCATTCCCGCGATCGACAGGCGAGGTTTCGTGACGAAGTGCGAGGGGGTGTCACCCATCCCGGTAAAGGCGGCTCCGGACTCCTGAAGACCAAGTTCATGAGCGAGCGGACCGCTCAGGAAGACGGTATCTCCTCCAGAATCCAACCAGAAACGCGCCACCTTGCTCTTTCCGTTCGGGCCGACAAGTCGCAATGGGACGAACGCCCGGTTGTCGCGGATTTCCATCGGTACTGTGGCATAACGAATGGGCGTGGAACTCCGCGATTCTGCCCTGGGAAGCTCGCTGGGACCGATGAAGGGGATGAGGCCTAGGGTGATCCAAAGCACTATTGACTCTCGGATGGTCACGAGCCAATGATAACGGGGAGGTGGACCCATCGGATTCCAGCCATCCAGTTTGTTTATGGATGGTCAACCGGAAGCAATCCTGACACCGAAAGTCCAGTGCCAGGAAGATCAATTCATCACTTGTCGTGTGATGAATCTCCGGGAGCCGGTCGCTAAATGATTGATAAAACAGGCGAAAGTAATCCGAATTCGCAACAGAAAACCCGTCCGAAGCGTTCGTGCGCCAATACGCAATGACCATATTGCTGTTCACGGAGCGCGCCATATTGGCGCGAGCCTGTTCCAGGATCGACACCACCCGATCCATCAGGTTTCCGCTGTCCGATCATTCTTTTGCGGTGATGTTGGGTGGGAGTCTTTTCGACATTCTCAATCTCCCAAAATCTCGTGACAGGTATCGAGAGAAACTTTGGACGTTCTCTGGGGCGTAACCGGGAACCCAGGGCGTAACCGGGAACCGAGGGCGTAACCGGGAACCGAGATTGTGCAGCGACATAAGTAGCCTTCGGCAAGTTATGCCGCTACCCCGGACTTAGAGGAAGAATCCCGCCCCGATGTTCTGGGCCGGTGGCTTGCCCACGCCATGCTTGAAGAGTCACAACGTTCAGTGACGCCCGGCTTGCGGCCGAATTTCAGTTGCTCAAGACGACTGAATGATTCGAAATCTGGCCCAGCGCCTTGCCGCCGGAGCAGGAACCAGTGCTCCAAATTCCGGCCTCCTATCCCTGAACCTGCCGACAAAGCTCAGGGGCCGCAGGGAAGTTTGCCTAGCCGCAGGCTTGCCTAATTTCCTTTTCGGGCACAACATGATCCATGTACTGCATGCTGCAGTCAGACAAGCAGATGGGGGACTTGTGAATCGCTGGGACGAGCATTCGCTGCCGATCAGTGAAATTGATGTGCTGTGGATTACTGCGGGGCTCGGCTGCGATGGAGACACAATCGCGATGACTGCGGCCATGCAACCGAGCATCGAGGACGTTCTGCTGGGGGGCATGCCCTGGATTCCCAAGGTGAATTTGCATAATCCATTTCTCTCGATGGAAAATGGCGACGAATTCCTGCACCGCTTTCACCTCGCCGCAGAGGGCAAGTTGGAACCCTTTATTTTGGTCGTTGAGGGCTCCATTCCGGATGAAAACAATAAATCCGAGGGGTACTGGGCCTCGCTGGGCACCGATCCATCGACCGGCCAGCCGATTACAACATGCGAATGGATTGACCGCTTGTCTCCGCACGCCTGGGCGGTGATCGCCGTAGGAACGTGCGCAACCTATGGCGGAATTCACGCCATGCAGGGCAATCCCACAGGGTGCATGGGACTGGCTGACTATCTGGGGTGGAAATGGAAGTCCATCGCTCAAATCCCCATCGTCTGTGTCCCGGGTTGTCCAGTCCAACCGGACAATTTTATGGAGACTCTGCTGTATCTGCTTTACATGGCTACCGGACATGCACCTATAATTCCCCTCGATGAAGCGTTGCGCCCCACATGGCTTTTTGGAAGTACTGTGCATGAGGGTTGCGATCGCGGAGGTTATTACGAACAGGCGCAATTTGCCGAACAATACGGGTCTCCGCTATGTATCGTGAAGCTTGGTTGCTGGGGCCCTGTGGTGCAGTGTAATGTCGGCAAGCGGGGCTGGATGGGTGGAATGGGCGGTTGCCCCAACGTGGGCGGTATTTGTATCGGCTGTACGATGCCTGGATTTCCGGATAAATTCATGCCATTCATGAACCAGCCGCCAGGATCGCTCTTGTCTTCAGCTGCGGTTCAGACGTATGGGCGAGCGATTCACGCGCTGCGCAAGTTCACGCAAGCGTCGCTGAATCGGGTACCAAGCTGGCGCCAGCAACGTGTTTCACCCGGTGAAAAACTCTGACGGCGAATGTCCTTTAGTGCCGCTTCCAAACGGAGCGAGAATGGCGTTACCTGCCCAAGCCGATCGGCAAGTCCGAGACCCCGAGGTCGAAGACCTTCAGCTGTTTCCGGAACTGGAAGAAGCCCATTCGGTCTTACTCAAGTTGGCCAGCCTATTTACCGGCGGTACAACTTGCTCACCATCCGATAGCGACCAGTCGGCGCAGGCCGATCAGATTCAGGCTTCAAGCCTCGAAGCGAAATACCGTGCGCTGCTGGAACAAATTCCCGCAGTCGTTTTTATGGCCTATCTGGATCGCGGTATCAGCGAGGCCTACATCAGCCCGCAAATTGAAGAATCACTCGGATACTCCCGCGAGGAATGGCTTGAGGAGCCGATCCGCTGGTATGAGCGCATCCATCCGGACGATAAACAACGCTGGAGTCTGGAGGCAGCAGGGATGTTTCTGTCCGGTAGGCCTCTGCGATCGTCCTACCGAGTCATTGCTCGCGATGGACACGTGGTCTGGTTCCACTGCGACGCCAAGATGATGCGGCGGCCAGACGGCCAGCCCTGGTTTATCCACGGCGTGGCTTTTGATATCTCGGACCTCAAGCATACCGAGGAAGCTCTCCAGCAGGAGCGCAACGTTGTCTCCGCCATACTCGACACGGTCGGAGCTCTGGTCGTCGTTCTTGATCCTGAGGGGCGCATTGTCCGATTCAATCGCGCCTGTGAACTGACGACCGGATACTCCCTGGAAGAGGTGTGCGGCAAGTGCGTCTGGGACTTCTTCCTTGTGCCCGAGGAAGTGGACCGGTTCAAGTCCATCTTTGTCCAGCTCAGTGCCAATCTGCTGCCCGAGGATTATCAAAGCTATTGGGTAACCAGGCACGGAACCAAGCGGCTCATTGCCTGGTCAGGGACCATGTTGCCCGGCACCGACGGAACCCAAAACTACATCATTGCTACGGGGATCGATATCACCGAGCGCGAGCAGTTGGAGAAAGCGCTCTTGAACATCAGCGCAAGGGAGCAACGGCGCATTGGACAGGACCTGCATGACGGTCTGGGGCAGCATCTTACCGGCATTGCCTTCATGGCCAAGGTGCACGAAGCGAAACTGGCCGAAAAGCGCATGACCGATGCCTCCGATGCAGCCAAGATCGTGCGACTGGTGAATGAAGCGATTGACAAAACGCGCGAGTTGGCCCGAGGCTTGCTCCCTGTCGTCTCAGACGCACAAGGGTTGATGTCCGCCTTGCAGCTCTGGGCAACGGAAGTAGAAGATCTGTTCGGGATATGCTGCCGTTTCGAGTGTGAGAGGGCCGTTTTGATCTACGACGACACCATGGCCACGCATCTCTATCATGTCGCTCAGGAATCGGTGAACAATGCTCTCAAGCATGGTCAGGCGCGCAAGATCCTCATCCGCCTGAGCGCCCAGAATGGCTGGGGTACGTTGCTGATCAGTGATGACGGTGTCGGCATTGCCGAAAACCGTGGAAACAGTCTAGGCATGGGGCTTCAGATCATGAGTTATCGTGCCGGCATGATCGGCGGAACGCTTGAGGTAGCACCCGGTCCGGTCGAGGGAACGACCGTGACGTGCATCTTCCCAATGAAGTCCGGCGGGTAGACTATGGCTGCAACAAACACTCCGCAGCAACCGCACCAAGCCGACAAGAGAGCCGTCTTTGTTGTCGACGACCATCCCCTCCTGCGTCAAGGCCTGGGTCTGTTGATCAACCAGCAAAAGGATCTTGAAGTTTGTGGCGAGGCCGAAGAGGCGCAGGCTGCGATGCAGGCCATCGCCCTGCGAAGACCTGACATCCTGATCATAGACATCTCACTCAACGGACCGGACGGGCTTGACCTGCTCAAGAATATTCGAGCATCGTATCCGGACCTGCCCGTACTGATTCTGTCCATGCACGATGAGGCCATTTACGCCGAGCGCGCACTGCGTGCTCGCGCGAACGGATACATCATGAAGCAGGAGGCAACGGAAAAGGTATTGATTGCCGTGCGCCGCATACTCAACGGTGAAGTGTATTTGAGCGATCGGATGGCCAACAAGATGCTGCAGCAATACATCGGCGGCTCGCCGGCGGCGATTCAATCCCGTATTGCCGCGCTCTCCGATCGTGAGTTGGAAGTCTTCTGCCTGATTGGCGAAGGCTGCGGCACACGCGAAATCGCCGAGGAACTGCACCTCAGCATCAAGACAGTGGAAACCTACCAGGCCCACATCAAGGAGAAACTCTCCCTGCACAGCGGGCGCGAGCTGATCCGGCACGCAATCCAGTGGAAGATCGACGAGAAGTCCGGCCGGAACTGACGCATGCCAAGGTTGTGATTGAGGCGGACTTCCCCGCCTTGCCTGCCACTGAGGTACTGCCTGCCCTGGTGCGAACTGCTCCCCGGGCGTCCTTTTCCTGGCTTAGAGCCAACCCTCAATTTCGAACGCCAGAATTCGGTTGATGGCGGGATAGGGAAATCCCCTATCTCCCCAAGGGTACTTAGTATGAGGGAAAAATAGGGTTCATCCTGCTTGCGCGTCTAGCCTGGCAACCGTTGTACTGGCTAGGCGTCGCCAAGGGTAAGAAACTTCCTGTTGGAGGCGATTTCTACCCCCAGGTCCGCGTCAGACGGCGTGGCCTGCAATCTGCATGCAAGACCAGCCTGCATCCGAAGAGGAGAACCCAGGTTATGGCTCAAGAAACAGTTCCTTACGGTCGAGTCACCCAAAAGAAATCCCCAGTGGCTGAACTGCATATTCTTTGGATCACCGCAGGGCTGGGCTGTGACGGAGACTCCGTATCCATTACTGCGGCCACACAGCCCAGCATCGAGGACGTCCTTCTGGGAGCGATTCCCGGCCTGCCCAAGGTGCATCTGCATAACCCCGTGCTTGCCTATGAGAATGGCGACGATTTTCTCAAATACTGGTACATGGCGGAGCGGGGGGAGCTTGAGCCCTTCGTTCTCGTCGTGGAAGGCTCCATCCCCAACGAGAAGATCAACAAGGAAGGCTACTGGGCCGCCCTCGGAACCAATCCGAATACCGGGCAGCCGATTACCACCAATGAGTGGATTGATCGGCTGACGCCCAAGGCGCTTGCCGTGATGGCCTGCGGCACATGTGCCACGTATGGCGGGATTCACGCCATGGAGGGCAATCCCACCGGCTGTATGGGGCTCGCGGACTACCTGGGCTGGAACTGGAAGTCCAAGGCCGGTCTTCCCATCGTCAACGTTCCCGGTTGCCCGGTCCAGCCGGACAATTTCATGGAGACGGTGCTCTATCTCCTGTATCAGGTAGCCGGCCTGGCGCCCATGATTCCGCTGGACCAACAGCTGCGGCCGACCTGGCTGTTTGGCAAAACAGTGCATGAGGGCTGTGACCGGGCGGGGTATTACGAGCAGGGCGACTTCGCCGCGTCCTACGGCTCTCCCAAGTGCATCGTCAAGCTGGGTTGCTGGGGCCCGGTGGTCAATTGCAACGTACCCAAACGCGGCTGGATGAATGGCATGGGCGGCTGCCCCAATGTAGGCGGCATCTGTATCGGCTGCACCATGCCTGGCTTCCCCGACAAGTTCATGCCCTTTATGGACGAGCCTCCCGGCGGCAAGCTATCCAGTTCTGCGATTGGCGTATACGGCTCGGCAATCCGGGCCTTGCGCAAGCTGACCAATGAGACCGTGAACAAAGAGCCCAAGTGGCGTCATCCTCGCGCCGAACTAACCACCGGCTACAGAGCCACTGCGAGCTAACGAACGAAAAGGAGACACCACGATGGGCACCATCACCGCCACGCGTAAAGAGGATGCCGCAGCAACGAGTCAGTTAGTGGAAATGAATTGGGACCCGATCACCAGGATCGTAGGCAGCCTCGGCATCTTTACAAAGATCGACTTCGGCAAGCGCAAGGTTGCAGAGTGCCACAGCACCTCTTCGATCTTCCGCGGCTACAGCATCTTCATGAAGGGCAAGGACCCGAGAGATGCCCACTTCATCACCAGCCGCATCTGCGGTATCTGCGGCGACAACCATGCCACATGCGCCACGTATGCGCAAAACATGGCTTTTGGCGTGCGCCCCCCCGCCATTGCCGAATGGATCGTCAACCTGGGCGAAGCTGCCGAATACATGTTCGACCACAACATCTTCCAGGACAATCTGGTGGGCGTGGACTTCTGCGAAAAAATGGTGAAGGAGACCAATCCCGGCGTTTGGGAAAAGGCGACAAAGACCCATGCGCCGCACGCGGAGTTGCACGGCTTCCGGACCATCGCGGACATCATGACGGCCCTCAATCCCTTCACCGGATCGTTTTATCTGGAGACTCTGCAGGTCAGCCGGTACACCCGCGAGATGTTCTGCCTCATGGAAGGCCGTCACGTGCATCCTTCCACTCTCTATCCCGGCGGAGTCGGCACGGTGCCTACGGTGCAGTTGTTTACCGACTACATTGTCCGGCTGATGAAGTATGTGGAGTTTATGAAGAAGGTCGTGCCGCTGCATGACGACCTGTTCGATTTCTTTTACCAGGCCCTGCCAGGATACGAAGAAGTTGGCCGCAGGCGGATTCTGCTGGGATGCTGGGGTTCATTCAATAACCCCGACGTCTGTGACTATACCTACGAAAAGATGACCGACTGGGGCCGGGGGATGTTTGTCACCCCAGGCGTGGTTGTCGATGGCAAGTTGGTAACCACTGACCTGGTAGACATCAACCTGAATATCCGCATCCTGCTGGGCAGTTCCTACTATGACGACTGGCAGAATTCAGAAACCTTCGTCAAGAAGGACCCCCTGGGAAACCCCGTCGATCAGCGCCACCCGTGGAACCAGAGCACCTTCCCCAAGCCGCAAAAGCGCGACTTCAAGGAGAAGTACACCTGGGTGATGTCCCCCCGCTGGTACGACAAGCGAACCAAAGACTATCTGGCGCTCGACACCGGCGGCGGCCCGATCGCGCGCTTCTGGGCGACCGCGCTGGCCGGCATTGTGGACATCGGCTACGTCAAGGCGACAGGGCAGAGCGTCAAGATCTACCTGCCCAAAACCGTATCGCTTCCTGAAGTAGAACTCGAGTGGAAGATCCCGAAGTGGAGCAATGCGATCGAGCGCGATCGCGCCCGGACCTATTTCCAGGCTTATGCAGCCGCAGCTGCGCTTCATTTCGCCGAGCAGGCCCTGGCGGAGTTGCATGCCGGCCGCACCAAGACCTGGAACGAATTCAAGGTGCCGGACGAAGCCATCGGTTGCGGCTTCCATGAGGCAGTGCGTGGGGTCCTGTCGCATCATGTTGTGATCCGCAACCACAAGATCGCCAACTATCACCCGTATCCTCCTACTCCCTGGAATGCCAATCCACGCGATAGCTATGGCACTCCCGGACCGTATGAGGATGCGGTCGAGAACACGCCGATCTTTGAAGAGAACGGCCCGGACAAATTCAAGGGAATCGACATCATGCGCGCAGTGCGCAGTTTCGATCCTTGTCTGCCCTGCGGCGTGCATATGTACCTGGGCAACGGCAAGGTGCTTGAGACCAGCCACTCGCCGATGTTCGGTGCATTGAGCAGTCCCGAATAGCTGAGCTCAATTGATCCTTAGCACGAGTTCGACAACCTCCATGAGCGGTTGTAACTCATCGAAGTCGGGCTCACAGTTAGATTTTCTTCAGGAGAGGGCGCGTGGCGAACGACGGCGAATTCCAACAACGGGTTCGGCAGCTCGGTCAGTTGATTGCGCATTTCGATCAGCTGCCCGAAAGCCCTCAAAAGGTTGCGGCCAGGGAACTGGTGCAACTGCTGATGGAGGTACATGGCACGGGCCTGGAAAGGATGATGGAGATCATTTTCGAGAGCGGAGACTCAGGCCAGGGGGTGATCGATCAACTCGGTCAGGATTCGGCCGTCGGCAGCCTGTTGCTGCTTTATTCGTTGCATCCGGATGATCTGGAAACGAGGCTGCATAAGGCGATCGAACGCATGCGGCCCCGTTTGCGCAAACTGGGCTGTACGGCCGAACTTGAGCGGACTGACGCCGCAGCCGTCGAAATACGATTGACCCATACCGGTCACAGTTGTGGCTCTTCGAGCAAGGATCTGCGCGCGATAGTAGAGGACAGCGTGTACGAGTTTGCGCCGGATGTCGGATCGCTCGAAATTCTTGGACTGGCAGAACCGTCTTCCGGGGGCTTTGTTGCATTGGAAAACCTGCTCGGGCACGGCCTGGTTGGGGTTGCCCCCGGCGGGCGTCCGCTCCAGATGGAGGACGATTGAGACTCGCTGAGAGAGTTGCGGAAAGGATTGCTCATGCCAGAAGAGCCTGCATTGGCCTTTGAGCAGGCCTTCGGAGCACTGCGGCAGTTCACCGGGCCGCGGCGCTCGGGATCGCGCGCCCTGGAGCACTGCGAGCTTTGCAGCGCAGGTCTCGGCAACGAGCACCCGCATCTTGTAGAACTCACCTCGCGGCAGATTCTATGTGCCTGCGATGCATGCGCCATGCTCTTCGACGGTATGGAGAAGTCCAGGTACAGGCGCGTCTCCCGGAGCGCTCAGTTTCTTGCCAGCTTCGAGATGACTGATGGGCAATGGGAAAGCCTGCTGATTCCCATCAATATGGCGTTTTTCTTTCAATCGAGCGTTGAGAACAGAATGATCGCGCTCTATCCCAGCCCCGCCGGCGCGGTCGAGTCCTTGCTGTCTCTGGAAGCATGGCGTGATATCGCCGGGAACAGTCCCGCATTGCGCCGTTTGCAGCCCGACATCGAGGCGTTGCTGGTCAATCGTGTCGGCCATGCCTATGGGCTTTCACGGGCTGAGTACTATATTGCGCCGATCGATGAGTGTTACAAGCTTGTCGGCCTGATCCGTACTCACTGGAAAGGTCTCTCCGGAGGAGCCGAGGTTTGGGCCGAGATCGGGCGTTTTTTCTCAAGTCTGCGATCAAGAGCGGACCTCGTCAGCGGAGGAGCCAATGCCTGAGCTGAGTTTTCAGATCGAAGGAGCGAGCGTTGTCAGGTTCGCCGCGGTCCCCACGCTTGCATTCAAGCTCCAGATCAAGAACTCGGCGGCCGATGAGACCATCCATACCATCGCCCTCAGGTGCCAGATTCAGATCGAAGTGACCCGGCGCCGCTATGCACCCGAAGAGCAGGAACGCATGCTTGATCTGTTCGGCGCTCCCCACAGATGGAGCCAGACCTTGCGCAGTCTGCTATGGACAAACCTTAATATGATTGTTCCCAGTTTCCCCGGCGCAAGCACGATCGCCGATCTTCACGTACCTTGCACCTTCGACTTCAATGTTGCGGCCACGAAATATTTTGAAGGTCTCACCGATGGAGACATTCCTCTCAACATCATGTTCAGCGGCACGGTCTTCTATGTGCCGCCGGAGAGCGGGTTGCAGGTTGCGCCCATCTCCTGGGAACAGGAAGCCAGATTCAAGCTTCCTCTGAAGCTCTGGCGTGAAATGATGGACTGCTATTATCCGAACTCTGTGTGGCTCAACCTGCGCAGGGATCTGTTCGAGCGGCTCTATCGCTATAAGATGCAGCACGGCATTCCAACCTGGGAGCAGGCTCTCGGAGAAATACTCCCGATGGAAGCAGAAGTGGTGGTCAACCCGTGAACCTGGATGGAGTGGAGAAGATTGCCGAGGCTGTGCTCTATGAGGGGTATATGCTGTACCCCTACCGTCGTTCCTCGGTCAAAAATCAGCAGCGCTGGAACTTCGGAGTGCTCTCGCCACAATCCTACTGCGAGCAGCAGCAAGGCTCGGAAGCCTGGATGATGCAGACCGAGTGCCTGCTCAAGGCAACCGCCAAGACCCGGTTGAGTGTGAAGGTACGCTTTCTCGAAATCGTTCAACGCTCGATCGGAAAACTTCGCGTTCCGGGGCAAGAGAGGCCAGAGGGTGAGGAGCCGGAATTTGATCTCGTGGACCATCTCGAAGCCTGCGGACGCCTCTTTCTGCCCTGGCAGGAAGCGGTCGAGCGCGAGCATTTTTCGACGATGCCGGCGATTCGGTCCCTCGTGTCTGTTTACCCGTTGCGCCTCACATTCCCTGGAGGCAAGCAGTTTGAATATCTGCGCGACGAGCAAGGGCGGGCGATGGGCGTGGTCGTGCGGGAGTGGGAAGCGCTGACCGCGTCGGTTCAATTGGACGCAAAGCCGTGCCCTGACGGTGTGGTCAAGCTCACGGTGCGCATTCGCAATCTGACGTCGTTTGATTGCTTTGAAAATGCTCGCCGCGAAGACGCTCTTCCGTTTTCCATGATTTCGTCCCACACGATCCTGGGTGTTGAGCAAGGGGAGTTCGTCTCTCTGCTTGACCCTCCGCTGGGTTTGGAGGCTGTCGCTGCCCAATGCGAAAACATCGGTACATGGCCGGTGCTGATTGGAGATCAATCGCAGACAGTCCTGTCCTCGCCCATCATCCTGTACGACCATCCGCAGATCGCCCCGGAGAGCGCCGGAAATTTCTTTGACGCAACCGAAATCGACGAAATTCTCTCCCTGCGCATCCTTGCACTCAGTGACGAGGAAAAGCGCGAAATGCGGCAATCCGATGATCGCGCGCGCGAGATTCTGGAACGCACCGAGAGCATGCCGGCCGAGCAGTTTATGAAACTTCACGGCGTACTGCGTGGCTTAACCCCGGAGAGGGAGGAGGCACGATGAACGAATGGGAATGGAGCCTTCTTGAAGACAAAGCGCCGATCGAATCGATCGAGATCGGCGGAGCCGAGCTGAGAAAAGGGGACCGCGTGCGCCTGCGTCCTCATGATGGCGGGGATATTCTGGACATTGCGCTCCGCGGACAGATCGCGATCGTCGAAAGCATGGAAGAGGACTACGAGGGCGCACGGCAGATCTGTGTGGTCGTCGAAGCCGATCCTGGACGCGACCTGGGAATGATGCGGCAGCCGGGCCACCGCTTCTTTTTCAGTCCGACAGAGATCGAGCGGCTTCCGGAACAAGAGCAAGGCGAAAGCGCGGCCGTAGGGAAGCCCAGCATCCTGATCGCGGGCATCGGCAACATCTTTCTCGGAGACGACGGTTTTGGAGTGGAAGTTGCGCAGCGGTTAGCCTGTTGCACTCTGCCGGAAGCGGTACGGGTCGTTGATTTCGGAATTCGCGGCCTGGACCTGGTCTATGCCTTGGAGGACGGTTATGAGACCACCATACTTGTGGATGCCTTTCATCATGGACTGGCGCCAGGAACGGTTTCCGTCCTCGAATTGGATACCGGCGAAGAGGACGACACACCGGCCAGTTTCCTCGAGCCGCACAGCATGAATCCAATGAATGTCCTGCGCTTGGCGAGAGCGATGAAAGTGCCTCTGAAACGCGTCTTGTTAGTTGGCTGTGAGCCTGCTTATTTGGGGGGAGACGAAGGACACATGGGGCTGAGTCCTGCCGTTCGGGCGGCGCTGGACGAAGCGGTGAAAGCCACCGAGGCGTTGGTCAACAGGATTCTGAACGGCGAGTTGGTCTCAAATTGAGCAAAGAGGAAATGACCTGCAAAGGAGACTTGGTATGACAATGGAAATGGTCGATCCTGCCTCGAATGGGCTGGAGAGCAACAAAGACACCCTCTACATGTTGGCGGGCGTTGCCTTGGTTGTATTTGGAACGGGTCTGATTGTATCCAACCCCTTCATTCGTGGTTACATGTCCCGGCTTGGGGTTGGCAATCTCGCTCACGCCGCGTTGCCGGACATCGAGCGTTATCTCAAATTGCGGGCCATGTAACGAACCCCGCGGAAGGCAGTGAAGGCTCTCCAAATGCGAAGGCAGGTTTGAGCCGAGAAAACTGTGACAATCTCAATGGAAATGGCAAAAGCAATTCTAACGCACTATGTTGTCGACGCCCGGGCGAGCCGGTTTACCGTGCAGGCCTTCGCCACTGGAATTCTGTCCGCGATGGGACACAACCCAACCATCGGCATCCGCAGCTTCAGCGGAGAAGTCGACTTCAATCCCGAGATGCTCCAAGGAAGCCGATTTCGGATGAACATCCAGACAGCTTCATTGAAGGTACAGGATGACATCAGCGACAAAGACAGCCGCGAAATCGAACGACTGATGAACGAGCAGGTCCTCGAGATATCAAAGTATCCCGAGGCTCAATATGAGGCACCCGCGATCTCCATCACCGGGCTCGGGGGTTCATCATACTCTGCCGCACTCGCCGGCAATTTGACGTTCCATGGCGTCACGCAACGTAAGCAGGTATCTGCACGGATCACACTTTTTGGAACGATGCTGCGGGCCTCGGGTGATTTCACGCTGGATCAATCCGATTACCAGATCAAGCCGGTCTCCGTTGCCGGAGGAGCGCTCAAGCTCAAGGATGAACTGAAGTTTTCCTTCGAGATGGTCGCGCGGCAACAGGGACGAGAAGAGCTTGCCTGATGCCGAACGATCATGCTCCCAGGGAGAGAGCCGCGCAATGTGCCTAGCCATACCAGGAAAGATTGTCGAAATTGCAGCCGGCCAAAACTCTGTGGGCATCGTGGAAGTGACCGGGGTTCGGCGCAAAGTCCAGCTCGGTCTTCTGGAAGATGACATCCCGAGGATCGGTGACTGGGTTCTGATCCACGTCGGGTTTGCAATGTCGAAGATTAGCGAGCAGGATGCTATCGAACAGATGCGCCTGCTTACCGCGCTGGGCGAGACGGAACAGGCCATGGAGGAAGTCTGCGGGTACGGAGTGGAAAATGTTTCCGGCCGGGACGGGCCGAGCCGCGACTGGCCAGAACAAGGGAACGCAAGGTCCGGCGCTTAACGGGGAGACGAAACGATGCGATATGTGGACGAGTTCCGCAACCCTGAGCTGATTCGAAAGGCATCCGACGAGATCCGCCGTCTGGCGGATCCGGGCCGGCACTACCGCATCATGGAAGTGTGCGGCGGCCACACGCATGCCATTTACCGCTTTGGCCTGAAAGATATTCTTCCCGCGAACATAGAGCTGATCCATGGGCCCGGCTGCCCGGTCTGCGTTTTACCCATGGGAAGAATCGACGATGGGCTCGCCATCGCAGAAGATCCCAACATCATCTTCGTAGCATTTGGCGACATGATGCGCGTGCCGGGAGCGCACGGCAGTCCTTTTGAGCACAAGGCCCGCGGCACCGATGTGCGCATCGTGTACTCGCCCGCGGATGCGCTGGAGCTGGCTAAGAAGAATCCTGAGAAGGAGGTGATCTTCTTCGCCATCGGTTTTGAGACAACGGCGCCCTCTACCGGGCTTACGATTATGAGCGCTATGGCTCAGGGCGTACGCAATTTCACCGTCTTCTCGAATCACGTCACGATTGTCCCGGCCATCCGCGCCATTCTCGATTCCCCTGACATGCGCCTGGATGGATTCATCGGGCCGGGGCACGTTTCCACGGTCATCGGCTGCAGGCCGTATGAATGGATTGCCAGGAGCGAAGGCAAGCCCGTAGTGACCTCAGGCTTCGAACCTTTGGATCTGCTGCAATCGATCGTCATGCTTTTGCGCCAGCTCGATGCTGGCGAGGCAAGGGTCGAAAACCAATATAAGCGGGTGGTGCCGTGGGAGGGAAATCGCGCCGCTCTCAAAGTCATGGCAGAAGTCTTTGAACTGCGGCCTTACTTTGAGTGGCGTGGACTGGGATTCATTTCCCAGTCGGCGTTGCGGATTCGCGAGAAATACGCCCAATGGGACGCAGAGCAACGCTATTCCGTCCCAGAAACTCGCGTTGCTGATCCCAAGGCGGCGCAATGCGGAGAAGTACTCAAAGGTGTTTTGAAACCCGCGCAGTGCAAGTTGTTTGGGAAACAGTGCACTCCCGAACATCCGATCGGCGCGCTCATGGTTTCCTCAGAGGGCTCATGCGCAGCATATTACAACTACGAGTACCGGAAGTCGCTCGTGACCAGAATCGATCCCGTGATGAGTACCGTGGCCTGATCAGGGAAGCTCTGGCGGAGAACTCGCCCGCGGTTCGCTTCCGCGACCCGCAGATTGAAATGGCGCACGGGGCGGGAGGGAAGGCGAGTCGCAGACTGGTCGAAGGACTGTTTGCGCCTCTTCTGTTTCCCGGCTCCGAAGAGCCGCTCGGAGATGCGGCGCGTGTGGCGGTGAACGGCGCCTCGATCGCTTTCACTACGGACAGTTTTGTTGTCAAGCCTCTGCGCTTTCCCGGCGGCTCCATTGGCGAACTCGCAGTCAATGGCACGATGAATGACCTCGCCGTATCCGGGGCCAGGGGTTGTGCGATGGTGGTGACCTTCGTTCTCGAAGAAGGGCTCGCGACGGTCACGCTGGAATCGGAAGTCCGCGCCATGTCCAAAGCTCTCGAGCGCGCGGGCGTCATCATGTGCGGCGGAGACACGAAGGTTGTGGAGCGTGGCAAGGCCGACGGCATGTACATCACAACTGCCGGAATCGGCAGCCCGCTTGCTGGCGTCACAGTTGACGCTCGCTCGGTGCGTGCTGGCGACAAGGTACTGTTATCGGGCCCCATTGGCGATCACGGCATCACCATTCTTCTGGCACGCGGGGAACTCGATCTCGAGGCAGACCTCTGTTCCGATACGCGGTCAGTTCTGCCGATGGTTGAAGCGCTTGCGGCAGAGTGCAGCCCGGGAATTCGCTGGATGCGCGATCCAACCCGCGGAGGCGTAGCCACCGCTCTCAATGAGCTGGCGCGCGACTGCGGACTGGGCATTGAGCTGCTCGAAGAAGAGATTCCGGTCCATGACGCGGTTCGTGGCGCCTGTGAACTGCTCGGATTGGATCCTCTGCACATCGCGAATGAAGGTCAGTTTCTTGCCATCGTCTCCCCGGAGTATGCTTCTATCGCCGTGAACGCGCTGCAGCGGGTGGTCGGCGGCGAAGAGGCCCGGATTGTCGGCCAGGTCCGAGAGGAGCCAGCCAACGCCGTCCTGGTCACCACTCCTTATGGCGGCAGCCGGATTGTAGAGATGCTCGTCGGTGATCCTCTACCGCGGATTTGTTAGGACTCAGTATGCAGACTGCATGCAATCTCGGGGCACAAGTTGAACAACGCCTGTTGTTGCGCAATGACATCATCGAGTCCTTCTTCTCCGAGCAGGCTCGGCCGCTGGCCTTGGCATGTCGGGAAATGTCGGAACGCTTTTTACGAGGCGGACGCTTGCTGGCCTTTGGGCGGGGCCCGTCCTCAACCGATGCACAACACGTCTCGGTTGAGTTCGTCCATCCGGTGATCGTAGGCAAGCGCGCTCTGCCCGCGCTTGATCTCTCACCGCTCATGCGTCCGTGGCTTGATGCCATTCTTCGTCCCGAAGACATTGTGATGGGCTTCGGTCCTCCAGAAGGGGATCCGGAGGTGAGCCAAGCCCTGGAGTCAGCGCAACTGCGGGGAGCAATGACCTTTGCCCTGCCCGGACCGAGCGGCACTTACGCGCTCCAGGCGGTAACCCGGGACTCGTTCATCCATCAGGAGATGGTCGAAATCTTCTATCACACGCTGTGGGAGACGGTGCACGTCTTTTTAGAGCATCGCGAGCTTGGCCAGGATGTGGGGCAAACCGAGTTCCTCTATCCTTTCCTGGGCCAGAAGAAGCAGGAAACCAGCAGTGTTGTGGACGATGTCGCAGCATCCATCCAAATGAAAGCGCGCGATGACACTCGATTGCGAACTCGCCTGGCTAAAGAGCAATCCGAACAGATCGGCGAGGCGGCAGTCGCCATTCAGGAGAGGTTGTCCCGTGGAGGTAAGCTGATTCTGTTCGGCAACGGCGGCTCCGCAACCGATGCCAACGATTTTGCGATGGACTGCGTGCTTCCACCAGCCGGATACAAGCCAATCCCGGCAATCTCTCTTTCTGTTGAGCCGGCCAACATCACTGCGCTTGCCAATGATGTAGGCACGGAGGTCATCTTTTTGCGGCAGCTTATGGCTCAGGCCCGGCCGGAAGATGTGGCCGTCGGCATCTCCACCAGCGGTGGCTCGCGCAACATCGTCGCGGCCATCGAAGAAGGGCGAAAACGAAGGCTGTTGACCGTTGCCTTTCTGGGCAATGACGGGGGAGAGATCTACCGCCGAGGACTGGCAGACCATCCGATCATTGTTCGCAGCGATTACATTCCCCGAATTCAAGAAGTGCAGGCATCCGCGTACCACGTGCTGCGGGAGATGCTGGAGGTCTTGAACCATGGCAATGCTTGAGCTCTATGGAAGCGCCGGCTGCCCATATACGCATCAGTTGCGCGAGTGGTTGGAGTGGACTCGGCGCGACTTTCAGGAATATGACGTAGAGGCCGATTCCGAAGCCCGCGCCCGCATGCATGCGCTCGACTCCAGCGCGCGCACGGTCCCCATGCTGGTCGAAGACGGGAAGGTGATTCAGGTTGGCTGGCAGGGGCGCGGTTGCATCATAGGTCCGGTTTAGAGATGGCGAATGCCTGTTCAATCCGTGTGCGCGGTGTGGTGCAGGGAGTCGGCTTTCGCCCTTTCGTGTACCGTTTGGCAAAGGCCAAAACCCTGGCCGGTTGGGTGCTGAACGACGACCAGGGAGTCGAGATTCATCTCGAAGGCGCCGAGCCGGACATCGAAGCCTTCGTTCGCGAGATGCGGAACAATCCTCCTTCTGCGGCGAGTATCTCCGAAGTTGAAGTCGAATCAGCAGGCACCGAAGGCCTGAGCGAATTCGTCATTCGGGGGAGCCACGGTGCGGGACGGCCCACCGTCCACGTCTCGGCTGATCTGCCGGTTTGCGAGGACTGTTTGAACGAATGCTTCGACCCCACCGATCCGCGTTACCGGTACGCCTATATCAACTGCATAAACTGCGGGCCTCGTTACAGTGTCATCCTTTCCTTGCCTTACGATCGCGGCAATACGACCATGAGAGAGTGGCCGATGGACCGGTACTGCGACTTCGAGTACCGCGACCCGCGGAATCGCAGGTTTCATGCCCAGCCTGTGGCTTGTCCCTGCTGTGGGCCGAATTTCACTCTGCGCCGAAACGGGGCTCGCCCCGTCAATGGTTGGGATGCAATCCGGGCAGCGGCTGAGCTTCTCTCTGCAGGCAAGATTGTCGCAATCAAGGGATTGGGCGGCTATCATCTGGCCTGCGATGCGCACAACCCTCAAGCAAACCTAGCACTGCGCGAGAGAAAATACCGTAAGGAAAAACCCTTTGCCCTCATGGCCAGGGATGTCGAGGTAGCAGGCCGGTTGGTTGTACTCACTCCCGATGCCGAGTCGTTACTTACTTCCCTTGGCCGCCCCATTGTGCTCGCACCGGCGCAAAGTGAACTCGAAGGCGTCGCCCCGGACAATCATGATCTTGGCGTAATGTTGCCCTACACTCCACTTCAGCACCTCCTGTTTTCTGCACACGCTCCCGAAGCGCTGGTGATGACCAGCGCCAACCGATCGAACGAGCCGATTGCATACGAAGATGCGGATGCGTTGGAACGCCTTTCTGCAATCGCCGATGCGTTTCTCATCGGCGAACGTCCAATCGCGCGCCGGGTCGACGATTCCATCGCCCGCGCCGGCACATTCGGTCCGGTGATCCTTCGCCGCTCCCGCGGTTATGCGCCCAGCGCCGTAGCCAGGCTGCCCATCAAGCGACCGGTTTTGGCGCTGGGAGCGGATCTGAAGAACACTATCACCCTGGTGGTAGACGGACAGGCATTTGTAAGCCAGCACATTGGCGACCTTTCGCACTATCAAGCGTTCCAGGCCTTCACCGAGACCATCCAGGACCTCCTGGCGATGTATGACATTGACGATCGCGATCTACTCCTGGCGTACGATTGTCATCCTCAATATGTTTCAACCAATCATGCCTTCGTGCTTGGAGTTCGGGAATCTCATCCCATTCAGCACCATCGCGCACATCTGGCTTCCGTTGTTGCCGAGCGCGGCGCGTGGGACAAGAGGATTGTCGGCGTCAGCTTTGACGGAACAGGCTATGGCGATGACGGCAGCATCTGGGGCGGCGAGGTCTTTGTGGGGAGTCTCGAGTGTGGTTTCGAACGTGCGCTCCACTTGCGCACCGCGGCTCTTCCCGGAGGAGATGCAGCTGCGCTCTATCCAGTGCAAGCCGCATCTGGTTTCCTTGCACAGATTGACTCCTTACCCGACATGACCCGGCCCCCTTTCAGCTTTGACTCCCGTTATCACGATGCCATAAAGCTGATTCGCCGCGACGTGCGCACTTTTTCGACAACCTCTGTGGGCAGGCTTTTTGATGCCGCTGCCGCGCTGCTCGGCTTTGTCAGAGAAAGCACCTTTGAGGGCCAACCCGCTATTTGGCTCGAACAGCTTGCGCGGGAAGCTTTGGACTGGGATACCTATCCATTTCCGATGACTACGGAAGGCCTCGATTTTCGACCTCTGCTCGAAGCAGTCGTGCGCGACCGGATTGGCGGCCGTGCGCGATCTCAAATTGCCCGCTCCTTCCAGCGCGGAGTGGCCGCAGGGCTGGTTCATGCTGTCGTCGAGCTGTGCCGCGTCCAGGCGATTGACACTGTGGCGCTTTCCGGGGGCGTCTTCCAGAACGAATTGCTGCTCGTGGATATAAGATCGCTGCTTGAACCGCAGCGGATTTCCATCTGGACCAACCACGCCGTGCCTCCAAACGATGGTGGAATCAGTCTCGGTCAGGCCGCACTTGCGTCATTCGGGCATTTCAACCACGCAACGGCCTCAGCACTTGAAGGAGCCATCCGTGCATGAACTTTCGATCGCCATGAGCATAGTAGAGATGGCCCAGGAGGAAGCGGAACGAAGGAGTGTGCAGGTAGACGCCATTCATCTCGAACTCGGGGCCCTGTCAGGCGTAGTGAAGGAGGCGCTTGTTTTTTCCTATGAAATAGCTTGTGGTGGCACGCTGCTCGAAGGCTCGCGCCTGGTGGTTACAGATGTTCCCATTGAGGTTTACTGCGCGATGTGTCAACTGCCAAAGACGCTGCCATCGATGCAGTGGTTCTGTTGTCCTGACTGCGGCACGCCAACATCCGAAGTCATTCATGGAAGGGAGCTTGTCGTCACGGCTCTGGAGCTCAAGCAATGAATCCTGAACCCCGCATGTTAGAGGTTCGCAAGAATGTCCTCAAGCAAAACGATGCGGTTGCACGCGCTCTGCGCGATCGCTTTCGTGCTCAGGGAACACTCGCAGTGAGCCTCGTCTCGAGTCCTGGCGCCGGCAAAACCATGTTTCTTGAGAAGACCCTTACCCTGCTCAAGCAGCATTATCGGGTAGCCGCGCTGGTTGGCGATCTGGCCACGGAGAACGATGCTCTGCGCCTGGCGCGCAGCGGTGTTCCGGTGAGGCAAATCACTACCGGAACCCTATGTCACCTGGAGGCGGCCATGATCGAGCGCGCTCTGGAGAATTGGGATGTGGGTCGGCTCGATATCCTTTTCATCGAAAATGTAGGCAATCTGGTTTGTCCCGCCTCCTATGATTTGGGCGAGGATCTTCGCCTGGTGCTGCTGTCAGTCACCGAAGGGGAGGACAAGCCACTCAAGTATCCCACCATCTTCAACAGCTCCGACGTTGCCGTGATCACCAAAATCGACCTGGCAGCAGCAGTCGAGTTTGATGAGCAGGCAGCCAAGGCAAACATTCAGGCCGTCCGGCCGCACATGCGCCTGCTTAAGGTCTCGGCAAAAACCGGCGAAGGAATGGACAATTGCTTGCTTCTCGTTGCGAAGATGCTCGCGGAACGTCTCGAGGAAACGCCGATCTAGACGCCGATGCGCTGAAACGCATCCAATTAAAACACGGAGCGAAGGAGTAGCTCTGTGCGACGAGGTGGCCTGCATGATGTTGAAGCTGATCTTTGCCGGGGTTGGCATCGCGACTGTCGTGGCGATTGTTCTCGTAGCCCCCGACGTTCGCCGTTATCTCAGAATCCGGTCGATGTGAAAAGCCGTCGTTGAGTACCCATCCTAGGCGCTAGAAATCAGCCCCTTCCGGTTTGCCGACACGGACAAACATGTATCGCCAGATCGGAGCCATCTTCAATCAGCGACGTGGGGCTTTCCGATGCAGTAGATTCGACTGCAATATCCGGACACCGCTCGAAGAAATCCGCCAAGTTTCTGACCCTATGTAGGCGAGCGAATGAAGCAGGGACAACTACTCGCACGACACCTCAGGCGCTATCTGCTCGATGATGGCTGGCTGATCGATCCCGTTCCAGATTGGCCCGACGAGCGCTTTCCACAGGACGCGCTTTGTCCCTCGCGAAACCAACGCCAGGCCCGGGCAAGCAGCATAAGCTGGCTTTGTTGGCATTCACAAAAATAAGAAAATCTAAAAGAGCCGCACCCTTCTCGAAGTCCCACTTGTCAAATACCACGCCAAGATAGCGATCCTTGTACCGCACAGTCTCAAGTTGCTCTGCCAGGGATTCTACCCACGGTTTATTGGCGCCGTTATGGCATAGAAAGATATCTCGTGCACGTTGAACGTGCTTCCCCAGTTCGAGATCGGGCTGAATCCCCATCTTCTGATTATCGTCCCCCGCATGACAATGCGTCATCGTCCAAATGCGTGTTCATAGGCTTCGTACTGCTTGACAAGCCGAATAGCGACCTGGGAAGCCAGCTCCGGGGACGTGAAACTCTTATCGAGTTCATTCACCCGCCACACAACATTTTTCCCGTCTGTTCTCGGCTCCAAAGACCATATTTCACTGGGTATCGGTGATTTGTCTTCCAGAAACATACCTTGCGGACCGGAGGCGTGCCGATCAAATCGGATGCGGCATGTCTGAGGAATTCCATTGCGTTTACCTCGGTCGGAAAAGCTGGCAGCTACATCCTTCAGTTGCAGTAAATCCTGATCGGAAGCCTGATAGGGGGTCCAAGCAAACGGGTTTCCATCAACGGCCTTTCCTGCCGGCAAAGATCTCGTCAAATCCTTCAGGCGTTGCCACTCCTCCGCTGCTCCTTGAGCAACAATCTCCTCGGCGGTCCTCATATCAGTTTCTTTCGCCTCGCGTTCATGTAAGAACTGCTCAAAATCACTGCCCACTAGGTCATCGCTGATCTCTGCGGTCGCATTCGTCGTCCGAATTGCTTCCTCAATCCGAATGATTTCTTCATCGCTCAATTCGGCAAATTGACGCCGCTTTGTCCCAGACAGTGTGCCGTGATTTTGCAGAATAAGCCGAACCAGCAGGGAAGCCCGCGGATTAGGCATGTCCACAATTTTCTGAACCGCGATCATCGCCTTATCGAAGACCTCAAGGAACTCGATCTCTTCGCGAAGATCCTTGCGGATGGTCTCAGCCACGGCTTCGTAGAGGTACTCCACCTGCGGTGTTGCATCGTAGTAGCGATATAAAATGTCGGTTTTGTTCAGTACGGTAAGCCGTTGCTGATCGTCCATTTCATATTCGACCTTCGGCATGATCTTTCCGGAAAAGGCGTTCAGGGCGGCATCGTAGGCTTCCGGATCGCGTAGCATGGCTGCCGAAACAGGAAACAAAAGACCTTGTGGAGCGAACTTCAATTTAGCCAGGCTGTGGTGAATCAGGAAGCGATGAATGCGGCCATTGCCATCCTCGAAGGGATGGATGAAAACGAACCCAAAGCCCGTGACCGTTGCCGCGCAGATCGGATCGACCGCTCCGTCCTCGATCCGGGCGACCGCGCGCATCCATCCATTCATGAGAGAGGCTACATCTTCTGGCTTTGGGCAGATGAAGTGGACAATTTCCGTGTAGTTCGACGCGGTCTGACCGACGTAATTCTGGATGGTGCGCCAGTCCTTCTGCGCATAACGAGGATCGACAATGGAATTTTGAAGATCTACGAAGGCTTGCTTATCGCCGGTATCGAAATGATCTGCTCGGCCCAGCGCAGCGACAAAGCGCATGGTCCGATCTGTACTCGGTACTTCCCCCTCGATCGCAAAGGAAGACTTGGTCTCTTTCGTAAAAAGGTAATGGACCGCGCGAGCCAACAGGGTTGGGTCAACATCCTCGACGATGCTCTTTGCTTCTTCAGCCAAATTCTGCTGCATGGCGGCGTACAGCCGGTCGGTGCGGCGAATCATGGGGCAGTAATCTCGATTGCCCAGGAAATTGTCGACGATCCGTTGCCGCCGGACGCGGACGCCGGTGGCCGTGATGTGGAGCGCGGGGTCCAGCAAAAGCACGTTGTCCGTGGGCGGAACCTCAGGAACATCCAGCGTCGCCCCGGTCAGCAATTCGTACAGATACTAGGCGCGCCGTGGATACTTGCCGACAGGCTCGCTGTTGATCCAGGCTTCCAGTTCTTTGCGTTCAATCTTGGCGAATAACGCGGCCAGCACGTTCAAGTCGATGGGCTCGTAGCGCATGGCAAAGCGAAGATGCCCAAACAGATCTTTGGGCGCGTAGCTCAATGGATATTGCTCTAGGACCGCTCTATTTGCGATTCTGGTCTTTCGTGCTCCACGGACGACTTCGGAACGAACTGCCGGAGGGACTACATCGAGTCCAAGCTCTTCGATAAGCCAGTGGAGGCCAATAGCCTGCGCCGTCGATTTCGGTGTGGAATCACTAAAAGTCATGGGAAACCATTAAAAATTGAGCTGCTTGGTTCAACCTAACTAAACCCCTCTCGAAGTACCTGATCATTCAAAAGCACTAAAGTCAATCCAAAAACGCTAAATAAAGCTTCGTTTCGAATAAAAACACTAAATATCCTTCCTCTGAACAATGAAGGAAGGAGTTTGCTCCTCCCTGGTTGCAGCCGCCGATGGTGCCGGCGTCTTCCACCACCCTCCTCAGCGGGGCCGGTTCCTCCCCCGCAACGCCCCTCCCCGACGTGCGCACGAGCGTACAGCAATAAGGAAATGGACCAACTTTCTTTCTCGTCCGAGTGCCCCCGCTTCAGGCAACGGGCTTGGCAGAGGCGGAAGAACCCGTCAAGGGTCTCCGCATTCGCTTCGATGAACGGGCACCGAACGCCCACCCTTGACTGAACCTTCCGCCTCCGCCCGTTGCAAGAGCCATGAAGCGGGCGCACTCAACGAAAAAAATTGGTTTGAGTGCTCTTTCGCTTCTTGGACGCCAATCGCCCCGAGGGGCTACATCAGGAGCACCGTCATGTCAGCAGCCACCGTCAGCAACATCGCCAACACCGCCAGCAATGGCACAGCCAGCAGCCGCAACGCCGCGCCGCACAGGAAAAATGCGGCGCAGCCAAAGCGCAGCGACTCGCCCTATCAGCAGCGCACCACGCAGACCGAAAATCCCACGCAGCAACTCATCAAGCAGGCTGTCGATTACCTCATCGAGCAGCTTAACGCGGGACACAGCGACATGCTCGCCGCCTATCTCCGCACGATGGCAAGGTTCCACAACTACTCTTTCGGCAACATCCTGCAAATCGCCCGCCAGAGAGCAGTGACATATTGCTACACCTCGCTGGAGTCAATGAATATAGGGGGTTGCGCGTCGTTGGAGACGCGATATGGAAGGCATGTGGCGGTTCGCACCAATTTGATGGACCTCGTGGATCGTAAACAGATTACCGATGATTGAATCCGACCGCAACATCAACGTGACGTCGTGGCCCTTTGTGTACTCATGGCAGTCAAAGATGCCGCTGAGTGCGTTGGGCAGTTGGCGTCAAGCACTGATCGCACCCAGGCAGATCAACGAACACTGGCCAACATTCGGGGAATTATCCTGGAGAGAGGATGTAACGTACAGAAAGCCATTACTTTGACTCAGGTTCTGGTTCTAATGGATGCATCGACTGCAAGATTCGGGTTTGAATCAATTCTGCCGCCCTGCCGGGTGAATTGCTGCTACGTTGCCGCAGAACGCAGCACGGCCTTAGCTCCGTAGGTGTGTTGGGTAGTGCACAAGTGGTAACTGACGGGTAGGCGGTGAATCATCCAGAACCCTGTATCGTGACGGGTTGGTGATTTTTCGTCGACTGAGGACCGTGCGGCTGAGAATTCCGGGGGTTGCTCAAAGCCTCCCTCTGCGGGAAGCTCACGGTCAGCTAGTTTGGCGTGGGGCGGTCGATAGTGTCGACGACAAGAACCTCGATCGGATCCCTGGTGGGAACGACCCTTAGACCGAACTTCTCCTTGAGCGCACCCTGGATCGAGGAACCATCGGGCTCGTTAGTTGATCCGGCATCGCCGAGTGGCGCCCAGGTGAGATCGGTGATGTCGAAGTAGCCGGTGAAGCCCGTGTGGTCGACAATGGGACGATCCCCGATGTCACCGACGATGATACGGGTCAGCAACTGCATTTTGATGGCTCGTGCGTTAAGCACGCGGAGGCCGTTGCTGTTAATTGCGGTCGTCGACGAGCCAGGCGGTAGCGGATCGTCAGTTCGCGAACGCATCGGCGAGTGACCGGGTTTGGTCTCCGGTGGAGCGTGGACCTCGGTAATTTTGAGGCCGCCCTTGGCAGGCACAAGTTCGTAGACCGGCAGAACGCGAGTTTCAAAATGCGCCTTGAGGTGGAAGCGGTCTGCGAGGAGGCACTGCTGCATGATGCGGGTCTTGTCGATGCGTTCCTCGCGGGTCATTTTCTGGAGCGCCGACTCGAGTTCGTCCGGGACCTTGCCCTTGATATCGTAAGCGTCCTTGTTGAGCCAGTCCGGACCGCCCACAATCTGTGGAGGGTAGACGGCGCCGTAGGCGTTCATGATGTAGCGGCGGATGGTCAGCGGGCTAAGGGAGCCGCCAGGGGGCAGCCTGACCACGCTGCTTGCGACGTCGGGAGCGAGCGGCTTGACGGTGGCGACCTCGTAGGAAAGCAGTGGGCCCGACGCATGGAAGAGGAGCAGTTCAGGCTCGGGTTGAGCGGTTTGCGAGACGCTAACAAGGATGCAGCCCGCCGTTGCACCTCCTGGACTGAGCGAATTTAGACCCTGCTCCGTTAAAGTATGGGAGTCTCGGCTGCCATTCCGGACTTCTGCATTCAATTCATCTGCAAGTACTTTCGCATTCGCGCCAAGATTTCGCTGTTTCTCGTCTTGCGGCGGAGATTCGAATGCCGCCAGTGCTTTTCCCCATTTCTTGGAATGATCCTTTGGACTGTGATTCTGAAGGGGAGCAACTCGATCCAGTTCTACGGTGGCATTCTTGCTCTCGTGTAATGAAGCTGTCGTGTTCGGCTTCGAAACACTCGCGGCTTGCGTCGCCGAAGATTGTGCCTGCGAATCTCCCGCTCCCGCGGAAAGAAACTTGGCGACATCCAAACGACTGTCCACCGCCGAATTCGGGTCCGTTGTCCGGTTGAGGCGCTGCATTACAGATTCGATTGGAGACATCCTTGCATTCGAACCTGGGAGTGGCAGGTAGGCAATCGGCTGGCTCAGCACAAAACCAAAGGCCGCTATTGCGGACAGCGACACAATGCCACCGACAAAGATCGATCCACGCCGAAGTGGTACCTCGCTTAGAACCTTGAAGGATGGAATGCCCTCGGCATTAGGCGAAAGCGATACAACTTCTGTCTCCGCATAGGAGTTCCGGTAGGCCTGCGGCAGACCGACTAAGACGTCTGTCGCGAGGTCCCGCCATAGACGGATTCTCTTGAAAAAGCCCGTCTCATCGCGGAAACGGTCCCGAATCAGTCTCAACGCCGCGTCTCCGTATTCCCTGCGAAAGCCTGAAGGATACAGACGAAGAAGGCCGGTGTACATCTTCTCAGACATAATCCCCCCTCAGGATTTTTCGGTCTCGCGCGACGCGTAAGACGTCGGCCATCTTCTCGGCCTCCGAACGCGCCAACTTGCGGCCAGCTACGGTCAACCGGTAGTAGCGGCGGCGCTCCTGACGTACTTCGCCGTCCTCAGGACGGTCAACCTCCTCGATCAGCTTCCCTTCAAGGAGCGCCTGAATCGAACCATACAAAGTTCCAGGACCAAGGCGAAGCCGCCCGCCGCTTTGCTCCTCGATCTGCCGCATGATTGCGTATCCGTGCAGATCACTGTCAGCGAGAGCAAGCATTATCTGGAACGCGGCGGAGGGTAGCGGATCAAGTTTTCGTTTTGGCATCGTAGCTCGATGATCGATGTATCGATAAACGAATGTAACTCTGTTCCACTCTGCGTGTCAACCCGTTACCAAGATGACCGGATTGCGCGACGTTCCTAGTGGCTTCTGAATGTGGTTCAACACTGTCGTTGATAACGGCCGAGGCACTCGTCCGCGACTTTTGCAGTTCAAAATCGCATCCCGGGTGTATCGTCGGCTACCCGTCAGTTATATAGTAGTTACTAGAAAAAAAGCGAAAAGCGGCGATCGCACCGAGCATTGCCAAGCCATCGGAAAAACTTGCCACATGCCGACATATCGGGATAAATCGGTTCCTCGATGAGTTCCTTGGCGGAGATTTATCAACAATTGACATGAAGGAATCGCAGGCCCCGAGAGCGATTCATCTGAATCCGCCGAAGACGCAATCGCTCGCTTGGCAGTCTCCTTGACGGGAAAGGAAAGAGCGTGTACTCTCCTTTCTAAGATAGGAGAGAGCCTTTGACGAAACCGGTTGAACTCCCGCAGGGCGCACTCGAGATGCTCATCCTCAAGGCGGTTTCGCTCGGCTTGCTGCATGGCTACGGCATTCTGCTGCGCATCCAGCAGATCTCCGGCGAGCGACTCGAAATCCTGCAGGGTTCCTTCTACGCCGCCATCTATCGTCTTGAGCGCCGCGGCTGGATCAAAGGCGAATGGGGTGAGTCGGAGAACAATCGCCGCGCCCGCTTTTACGCGCTCACCGCCGCCGGTAAGCGTCAGTTGAAAACCGAGACCAGCAAATGGATAGACATGGCCGCCGTTGTCGCCGGCATTCTTGACACGAAGGCGAATGAGGTATGAGTCTCCTCGCGGCAATTCGCAGGCTCTGGCATTCCGTCGCGCCACGCACCCCGAGCGATGTCGAAGAAGAGTTTCGTTCTACCCTCGACGCCTACCAGGAGGATTTAATCCGCCGGGGTCTCCCCGAAGTTGAAGCCCGCCGCAAAGCCCGCATCGAGCTCGGCCGGGCCGCCGCCCAGAACGAAACGTACCGCGACGCCATCGGCCTCCGTCTCTTCGATGAGTTAGCCGGAGATATTCGCTACGGCCTTCGCGCCCTGCGCCGCACCCCTGCCTTCGCAGCCGTGGCCGTGCTCTCGCTCGCGCTCGGCATCGGCGCCACCACGGCAATGTTCTCGCTCATCTACGCCGTCCTGCTGCACCCGTTTCCCTACGCCGGCGCCGACCGCATCATGAACCCCGTCGTGAGGAACCCGCAATATTCCGACGCGTATCAGTATTTTACCCGGAGCAAGGCACAGTTGGATGACTTGCGCCTTGCAGCCCCGGTCGATTCGGTGCTTGGTTTCAGCGGCTTGCACATGGAGATCACCGGCGGCGAACTGCCGGAAGACATCTACGGCGCCTACCTCACAGAGAATGCAGAAACGTTCTTTGGTGTGCGCCCGCTTCTCGGTCGCAATATCGAGCCATCCGATGCAGAGAACGGCGGCCGCTTCGTCGTGGTGCTCAACTACCGCTTCTGGCAGCGCCACTTCGGCGCCGATCCCCACATCGTCGGGCGAACGCTGGAGATGGATCAAGCCCCCTACACCATCATCGGGGTCATGCCGCGCAGCTTCGCATTCAATGACCTCAACGGCGTCGCCGATGTTTACCTGCCGGCTAGTCTCATGCGGGCTGTTGCCGGCGGTCACGCCCCCTCCTACCTGCCCTGGGTCAAGCTGCGACCGCACGTCACAGTGGCCGCAGCCAACGCTGCGCTCGAGCCTATCGTGTTCGCGGGCCTGAAACAGCATTCCGGAGTCTCTGCCTGGCATCTCGCGCTGCAGCCCATCATCGAGCCGTACCAGCAGGACCTAGGCCGCACCCTCACGCTTCTGCTGGCGGGCGTCGTCCTTCTGCTCATCATCGGCTGCGGCAACTGCGCCATCCTGCTGCTGGCCCGTGGCCGCTCGCGCCAGCATGAGCTCGCCATCCGCACGGCGATCGGCGCCAGCCGCTGGCGCATCGTCCGCCAGTTGCTCGTTGAAGCTCTGGTCATCTCCTGCACCGGCGCCGTTCTTGGCGTGGCTGCGTCTTACTGGCTTGCCCGGCTTCCCTTGTTGCTTTCTCCGGATTCCTTTCCAGCCGAATCCTTCATCCGCATCAACGCTTCCATCCTCGCGTTCTCTGTCGCGCTCGCGCTGCTCTGCGGCGTCCTCTTCGGTCTCGGCCCCGCATTGCGTCTCTCACGAAATGATCCCGCTCTCGCGCTGCCCGGCCGGCATGCGGGTTCTGTCGCTGCTCCCGCCAGGCATCGCTGGAGCGTTCTCATCGCCGCGCAGGTCGCGCTCACGCTTCTTCTTATGGCCACCGCGGGCACTGCCATCCGCGGCTTTCTCCGGCTCACGCAGATGCCCCTCGGCTTCGATCCCGCCAACGTCATGCAACTCGGCATCTCGCTGCACACCCACAACCCGGCCGAGTGGAGCGGCATCCAGTCGCGCGAAGCGCGCACCGCATACATCGAGCAGATCCGGGACAAAATCGCATCCGTCCCCGGTGTTTCCACGGTCGCTGTCGGCATCGATGCCACGCCGCCCGATGCCGATGTTCAGAGCTCGTTCCTCGTCGACGGAAGTGGCGATGGCGAGCAGCCGCAGGCGCGCGTGATGCTGGTTGGCCAGAGCTATTTCGCTGCGCTTCGCATCCCCCTGCTGCAGGGCCGCGTGTGGAATGCGGATGAAAATGCCCGCGGAGACTTCATTGCGGTCGTCAATCATGCTTTCGCGACGCGCTATCTCTCCTCGTCCAATGCCCTGAGCCCGCAACTGCGCATTCCCGGGCTGACGGCTCAAATGCGCTACCAGGCGGTCTCTCCGCAAAGCACCGCCTGGCGCCAGATCGTCGGCGTCGTCGGCGATGTACGCAACGACGGCGTGGACCAGCCCGTGGTCCCCGCCATTTACATTCCGTACACCGCTTCGACGCGGGCCTGGGTGCAATTCCTCGTCCGCACCGAGGGTGATCCGCTCGCCTCGCTGCACTCCATCCGCGCCGCGATTGCATCCGTCGCTTCCGACCAGCAGATCTCCAACAGCGCCTCCGCTTTCAACGGCACCTTCACCCTCAGCCAGGCCATCGAGCGCGACGCGCAGTACAGCCGCCAGCGGCTCTTCTCCATACTGTTCGGCGTCTTCTCCACCATGGCGCTCGCGCTCGCGCTGGTCGGCATCTTCAGCGTCGTCGCTTACAGCGTCGCGCAGCGCACCACGGAGTTCGGCATCCGCCTGGCGCTTGGCGCGCCGCGCGCACACGTCCTGTGGGTCGCAGCGCGCGTCGCACTCGTCAGCGCGGCCGCGGGCATCGTCATCGGTCTCGCCTGTGACAGCTTTCTCGGCGCTATGCTCGCCCACTGGATGCAAAGCGCCTTTGCCGCAGGCAGTTTGTTCTCAGCCGCCGCGCTCCTCGCGCTCAGCGCACTCCTAGCCTGCGTGTTACCGGCCCGCCACGCCATCGCCGTTCCACCCGCCGAAGCTCTTCGCAATGAATAAAGCGTGTCCCATTTGACCGGAGCGCCGGTGCTGTTTGCAGGAGTCACTCCAGGCTAATGCATTCATCCAGCGTGCCTTATGGAATGGCATCCGGATCGGTCCTGAAAAACGCCCATGTCGTCAGGAACCTTTCTGGATTCGCACCCAATCCCCGAAGCACTCAGTGAGCGCAGTAAAAATGGATCATCAGATCTCGCCCAGTTGCTCTTCTGGATTAGAAAACATGCGAGTCTGCACATCGTTCGTCAGACGCACTGGATCGCGTCGGCCGGTATGAACGAGGCGAATAGCCCTGTGAACAGCAGGAAGGTCGAGGTCTGTCTTTTCTATTACCCACGGGGCGAACTTGACAATCTGTTTTGCCGGTAGCGTTTTTTGCGCAATAAGCCTGCGAACTACCGCCTCGCTAACGCGAAGCATGGATGCAGCTTGCCGCATGGTAATCCAACGGCGTTGATCGGGGGGCGGACATGCCGGAAATCCCTTGCTATGGCGGACATGTTGCACGCGTTTCTCTGTCCATGTATTCCCGGTTCCAGTTCGATACCCCAGTCTGTTGAGAATCGAAACGATCGCGCCGTCTTCACAAACGAGGGCGAGTTCGCGGATCAGCGACGTCACTTCTTCGGAGTTGATGTGGTTGTGGTAACCGGTCCGGTTTTTGCGCACAGTGAGTTCCGTATGAGTACCGCCAGCCCAGTGCAGCTTGAGATGCACCGAGGGAGGATCATCCGTTGTGTCCGCCACTACTTCTTCGAGTACAGTTCGGAGTATGAGCTTCTTCAAGGTGACCGGAGAGTTCGGATGGTCCCACAACTGCTCGAGATCATCCCCTAGTCTAAGCAGTTGTTCTCGCTGCTCAGGCGTCAACTGCGGCGCCTCGATCGTTGCTTCTTCCAAGCGGCACTCCATCTCGGTAGCATGCTTCAGGGCGTTGTTCCATCGCTTCTCCAGCTCCCCTGCAACCAGGCGGTTTTCCGGTTCGGTTGCTTGATACTGTCGTTCAATGCGGCTGGCTTCATAGCGAGCCTTCTCAAGTGCGAGTTCCAGGGAGCGGCGCTTCTCGTCGGTCTGGCTTTGGCTCCTCTCCAAAGCATCGAATGCGGCCTGAATCCCAACAGGCCGCAGAGCTTCCAGAACCTCAGCAGCAACTTCCTGATCCACCCGTGTGCCGGCGAACGTAATGCAAGAGCGCACCGTCTGCCGACTTCGATCTCCATTGCATCCATAGCGCGGCAGCGGCCCATGCTGCTTGCTGTTTACATAAGTGATCTGCAGCGCTCGTCCACAACGGCCGCAGCGCAATAGGCCGGCCAGGAGGGCAGGACCACTCCGAGCCGCCCCTTGTGGCTCTCCCATGCGCGCGTTCCATCCTGCATTGGATCGAATCTGTCGTTGGTTGCGCATGAACTCTTCCCAAGTAATATAACCCTCATGGTGGTCAGGAATCGTCACTTCCCACTGTTCCTGCGGACGGTCATGGCCACGCGTCTTGCGAGCACGGCCATCCACAATGAAAGTGCGGGTGTGCTTCCTGCCCCAGACAAATGTCCCTGCATATGTGGGGTTCTTGAGGATGCTGAAGATGCGCGGGTAAACCGCTTCGGCCCAAACGACTTTGCGGTTACCGGACTCGCGCGAAAGCGCGGGGATCAGCAGTTTTTCATCTCGATACCAAAGCAGTACCTGGCGCACACTACTAAGCTCACGAAACTTCCGGAAGATACCGGCTATGGCTTCCTGTATCTGGCGGTCAGGTGTCTTCTCCATACCTTCATCCTCTGTACGGATGTAGACGACAGGAACTTGCGTCAGCACGAGGCTACGCCGAATCTTCTCCTTGAGTGCTTCCATTGCGCGCTGACGTAGAAGGCTTATTTCGAACTCACTCATAGTGCCCTTCAGACCGAGCAAGAGCCGATCGTTAAGCAGACTGGGATTGTAGACGCCATCGTGGTCGATAACGAGCGTGCCAGGCATGGCGCAGAGATCAATCAGATGATGCCAGTCTCGGTTGTTCCTCGCGAGACGCGAAGCCTCGAGCGCCAGAATCGCCCCAACTCTTCCGTCACAAACTGCGGCCAACAGTCGGCCGAAATTATTTAGCCGTGCAATTGTGTTAAAAAATGCTCGCGCGATGAACAATCTAGGCTACATGTACGAGCAGGCATGGGGCTTCGATAGGAATTATGATCGAGCTCGGTATTGGTATGAGAAGGCGTCCTCCGCCGGCAATTCTACTGCGATGATTAACCTTGGCCGTCTATATCAGGATGGACTCGGAGTGCCGAAAGACTACTCCCAGGCCAGACAATGGTACGAGAGGGCTGCAAAAGCCGGGGACGGTGATGCGGCAGGTAAGATTCAACTGTTGCCGAAGCCGTAAATGAAGATGCGTCGAGGCTTGCGGGTTACCAACCGCAGCAACGGAAGCCCTTTTTAATCGAGGATTTGGCGTGCGAAGGTTCGCCTTTCGATGAAGCGAGCGTTCAGCTCCATAGTGGCCATGAGTGTCGCTGACGCAGAGGATGCAAAGAGAAGGCATGGTTGGGCAGGGTACTCAGGAATCTTTCTGTCCTCCTGATATCGGGGCGATTCCGCGGTCCTCGCGGATCGCATCCAGCCACAGTTGCAGGGTCAGATCTTCTCTTTTGGGCACACCGAGCTGCCATCGTAATTCCGTGGCGTAACGCTCCTGAAGGATGTCGAGGTCGAAGGGAACCGTTCGCGCCAGAAAGCGTACGTCGTCGCGATCCTTCTGGCTGTTTCTTTCGAGTTTGGACAGGGCCAGGTCGTAGGGATCGAGAGCCATCAGGTGCAGGTGGGTATAGGAACCAGGAAACATCTCGACAAGGCGCTCCTCGTAGCTCTCCGGGATGGCGGCGACAGCCACACGGTCAAGGTAGATGCGGTACTTCTGATGAAGCGGGCCGCCACGAATGCCAAGTTCCATCATGGTCTCGGCTGCTGCGCGCGGCGCAAGCTCAATTACATCGATATCCGCCGTGGGCCTCTCCAATCCGTACAGCAGTGTGACGACGAAGCCGCCGATGCAGTCCAGGCGCACGGTCGTATCCACCGCCTCGTCAAGTTCTTTGAAGAAAGAGTCCCACGGTTCCGGCGGTCGGCTAGACGGCGACATGATCGAGTTGCTCCACAGTAAGGTCCGTCAATAGATTCCAGTGTTCTGCCAGTTTGGGACGATGCTCGCGCAGCCAGGTCCGCTCGGCGTGTGTCATTGATTCTCTGCATAGAGTATCTTCCTTCGCCAGACGGGAGGGCTCCAACTTGGCGACGCGGGTGCCCAACTCTTGTTCCAACTGGGAGCTTCCATCTCTCTCGGCGGCCTGCCGCGCCAGCGCGACCACAAACCCAAGCCGGTTCTGTCGATCCCTCAATTTTGCATTTGCTGTCAGCCATCCCCAGTTCAGGTGCGGATAGGCCAGTGGAAGCCATGCCAGCGCCTCGGTGACCCGCGAGTCCAAATCGTCCGAGTCCAGCGCCTCCATTAGCAGTTCCGCTGGATTCTGCCGAGCCGCACCGCGCAGGTAGGCAAAGCCCGGATATCCTAGAGTTCCCAGCATCGCCTGGAAGAAGCCAGCATCGCGAACGTGCGACTGGTACTCCGCTTTAAGAGGGAGCGCCGTGGCGGGAACCTCCAACACTTCTACAGTCCGCGACGCGAGTTCGGAGGATACAGCCCGCTCCCCGCGCTCGATCATCGACAAATAAGCCTGCGTCACGCCTAGCCGCAAGGCGGCCTGGGCCTGCGTCCATGACGACGCCTTGCGGGCGCTTTTGAGTTCGGCTCCAGTCATGCTTAAAATATAACACGGATAGTTATATTCAAGCAAAGATCCGGCAATCTTGTCGCCTTCCATTTACGCGGAATGCGTGCGAACAGACGCAAATTGCGAAAGTTTAATGATGCGAAGTGCGAAGGCCGTGGGTAAAAAGGCAGAGGTCGAATTGACAGAGGTCGTGGGTTCGTTAAGGGTGCAATAAGGGTTCCCATGGGTTTCTCAGGGCGCTATTGGTGTCGTCCATTGCCCCTGATTTCAATTAGTTACGCGTTTCTTGCTCACTGTCACGGCAGAGGTCGCGGGTTCGAGCCCCGTCGTCCCCGCCATACATTCCAAAAGACTTAGGAGTGTATGGCATGTGACATCCCAACCCACAGCTTACTGAAGCAAGCGTGAGCCGATTCCCATTGCTCCGAGGAATGCGCCTTGTGCTGCGCGCGTTTCCTCTTTGTCTTCCTGCGTACAGAGATCCAAGGTCGTCTTGATATTGGCGTGCCGAAGCAGGCCCTGCACCGTTTTTGCCTGGACCTTTCCCTTGTTGAACAGCCAGTTGCTCAGACTGTGCCGGAGGTTGTGAACGCCCGACGCTATTGCTGCCGGCCGCAGGTGGTCTTGCACGAACGTCGATCCCCAGATGGGCACTTTACCGTCCTTTTGCAGCGACGGGAAAATGAAATCATCCGGCTTGCCATAGGGTGTCTGCGCCAGCCAGATGCACAGCTCCCTTGCGAGTATCGGGTGGAGCGGGACGAATGCATCGGATGCCCGGATCTTGGTCTCTCCGACAAGAAACACGCACCGCGATTGCCCGAACAATAATGCGGTCGCTTTTTGGTGGAACTGCTGAAACCCTCTGTCAATATCATTCAATAATGGAACGATAATGACCAGTCTACCGACCGCGTGAACCCTATCTCAGATCGTCAACGTGGCCGCGTTCGAGCCGTGGTGGGAACCGGTTCGCCAGGAAGAATCACATGCGCTCTCAATCGCTGTTGAGGAAAGTCGGCGGGATTCAGCGGGACAATAAAATCGGCGTTGCCCATTTCAGCACAGGTACAGAATGGTTCGTCATCCGGGTTCGGTGAAACTTCATTACCGGCTGCTTCTGGAACGTCTTCCGCTTGTGAGCGGATCAGGTTGATGGTCGTACCAATGAGTTGGGGCCGGACGCCGCGGCGCGCGAGAATCTCCTTGTACTCATCGACGATCTCTTCGCTGATCAACCAGACAAAGGTGTCGTTATCGATCCAATCTCGCAAGAATTGGGCGCTGGGCACTGACGATTGAGCGCCTTGCTGCTTGAAAGCTGCGATTCCAGCGACAAGTACGGAGGTATCGACTACGCCTCTAGGCCGTTTTTTCCTGGGGTACGGCAATGACGCTGATCTCCGGTGATTTCCTTCGTTGCGCTCGATACAGCTTGATCTCATCCAGGATTTCGCGGTCCGTTGCGCCCTTCAGGTCGCCGGAGGCTTCCTCGAAAGCGCGAGTGATCTCTTCCTTCCAGCCTTTCCGCTTTCTCCCGTTTGCTTCATCGCCACGAGCTTCCGTCGCTGGGAGCTGGGCTTCGAGTTCTCTGGCCAACGCCTGGAGCGGGATTTCGATCTTGACCACTTCTTTCCCCCTCATCGGCCGCGAAAGAATCGAGACGTTTGAAAATCGGCCCGACTTCGCTCTCTCCGCGGCCTTGAAAATCTCCCTGGTGAATCTTGCCAGCAGGGGCACCGATGTTCCCAGCGATTCCTTGAGGTAGAACGCTACCTTGGCTTCCAGAAGAAGTCCGGCGTCAAAGACAAAGAACCGATCTTTCCGTTGCGGTTGCAAAACGCCGAACTGAACCAAATTCTGGAGATCCTTGGGCGCCACGCCCAGAACTGCGCTGGCTTCTCGAAGTTTGAGTTGAATCGTCTGCATATTGCCAACCTCATCTAAAGTTTAGATGGAAACAAGAGGCAAGGCAAGAAAATTGATTCAGCGAGCCGAAAGCAGCCCGTTGCACTATCTTGTGATTGGCAACAATCGTTCGGTCCAAGACCAGGTTTCCAGAAGCGGTCGAGGGCGAGGTTAACCATTCGGTAACCGGTGTAATACTCAAAATCAGTTTTGGAGCGGGCCTTCGCCATAGTTGCTCCGAACGACGTTTTGCCTTCAATTACAAGCTTCGGCTAAACGCCATTCTTCGCCAATTTTTTCGCCAAAAAGGGTGCCGAAAGGACTCGAGCGCTTTTGTAGTGAGCAGGAGCTACCGTTTCTTGCAGTCATTCGATGAAATTGTGAGCCCACGGTAATAGTCGGGCAAGTGCCGCGACCATTGCCACCGGCAATCTGCCTCATAAAGCCACTTACTCTTGAAGAGTTGTCGATTCAATCTTGCTGAATGTGCGCATTGGCTTGGTTGTGCTTTTCACAAACGGGGACCACCGGCACATGCTGATACGGTGCTCTAACAGCGCTCCAAAGACATTAGGTGTCAAGGAATGCCTGCGCCAAGCAATCTTCAGGGTTGGCGACGGCGTATGACCGCCCGGAATAGATTGCCGTCCCTGTCGTCCACGAATTCGATTGACGGATACTCGCGCAGAGCGCGGAGGATGCCGTTTCCCAAGCCTCTATAAGGAAGCACTTTTGTAGCAAAAGACGTGAGGATAGGATTGCGAATATTGGAATTGCCGGTGCGGATATTCGCAACAGTCAGATTATTGGGTAGATGCCCCGGGCTGATAATCTCTACACGGTCGTCAAAGATAAAAATCCGTATAGGCGCAGAGACGAAATAGTCGCGGTGGATAAGTGCGTTCGCCAGAAGCTCTTCCAGCACGATGCGGGGAATCTCTAATTCTCCCGTGGTGTTAACACCTTGGCCGCCTTGATCGCGGCGCAGGTTTCGCATGATAAAACCGAGCGCATCATCAAACTGCGTCTGTAGCTTGCCGGTGATATCGGCGCTGTCAAGATAGGTCGTTGCGTGGATGTCGTTGCCCGGATAGCATACGGCTTTCACCTGGAATACGGGCAGGAAATTTTGCGGCTCCTGTGCGAAGAGCAACACCCCCGTGACCGTCAACACGTTGCCGCTCATTAGGCGCATGTTGGCGAGAACCTGGCGCAAGGAAAGCTCCTGCTCGTCCAACTCCTGATCATAGCGAGCACGGTAGAAGCGGCGGAAGTATTCGAGGTCTACATCCGCGATGGATGACCCTTGCACAGGTACTTCGTCGGCGTGCACGAGCTGCGCCGCCTGAAACATGCGTTGCATCTCTTCACGCGCGGTAACGCGCCGCTTGTCGCTGCCGCTTTTCACCCAGATAACGCCGGAATTGTCCATGTAGGGTTTGGCGATGCCTTCGGCAATCGTGACGACGATGACGACCCCGGCAGCAACCTGCACGTTTTCCGTAATCGGATTGACAGCCGGACGTATGTGTATGGATGCTGCGTTGGCAATGAGCTGGTTGATGCGGTGAATGTTGGGGGCATCGAGCCCGTGGACCGTGCCGTCATCGCCTACCCCAATGAAGATCATTCCACCGTCCGAGTTGGAGAATGCGACCATTTCGGCGGCGAGCGACACAGCATTAGTCGCATCAGCCTTGAATTGATGGCGGCTGTCCTCGCCACGCCCGACGATTTCGAGGAGTTCTACTGTTTCCAAATCTCGTAAATCTCCTTTCGGCGTTGGAAGGCTTCGCTGCCTCCCTCCATGATGCTGACAATGGCTTCCTGCAACTTGGGAGAGTCAATGCTGCCCGCTATTGGCTGGATTGCGTCATCGGTATAGCTGTAAGCGACAATCTGCTCGGCGTCGCCAAGGACAGGGATGTTTGGGTTATGCGTGGCAAAGATGAACTGAGTTTTGGGCTTCAACTTGCGAACGAGTTTGATTACATCTTCATAGATGGTCTGATTGTCGAGATCATCTTCCGGCTGGTCGATGATAATGACGTCGTTCTCGTGCTGGCTCAGAACGAAAAGAATGAGTGCCGAAGCACGTTGCCCCAGAGAGTGGTTTTTAAGATGTTTGCCGTGGTACTTGATGGCATAGGAATTTGGGACTTGCCACGTCAGTAGCGCACTCAGATTGTTTTGCAGATATTCCTCAAACGTAGGTGCTGACGCACCTACGGAAGCTTTGGCTTTCTCTAGTTCGCGGTATAACGCCGCACCGTCGGCAAAGTCGTTCGCTAAGTCGGTGAGCGTCGTTTCGCGCAATTTACTTCCCCGGAAGATGTCCTTGAGGTAGCGCACGAGCGCCGCTTTATCGCCCTTGTGGTCGATTTCAATTTGAAGCGCCGTTTCCTGGGCGTTAATTTTGTCCAGCTCCTGTTTTATGAGCCGGAACTCCTGATGCCAATAGTCGTTGAGCACCGTCAAGGCGCTGGAAAGCTGCGTCTGGAGGGCTGCTTGCTGCTCCTTTTCCTTCGTTAGCGCCCTTAGAATCTGTGTGGCGTTTTCTACGGCCTTGCGCAGCCGCAAGAATTCATCGGGCTTGATGGCGGTAGCCCCGCTTGACTTCAACTGATCGGACAGCTTGCGCGCAATCTCGGCGAATTCCTCTTTCAAGGTGCTTTTCAGCGTTTCAAATTGCTTCACCTTGGCTTTCAGCTCGGTGGAAGACGCTTTGGCTTGGGTTACGACCTTTTTCAGCTCAACGAATCCGTTAGCGACTCGATCGAAGATCGCGAAGACCTCGACAAAGAATGCCTGATTCTGTTTGGACGTGTATTTCTGATGGCTGGCAAACTCGTCAGAATAGCGCGCCGTTATCTCTTCAAGCTCCTGAATGTACTGCATGACGAATTCGCTCAGGTCTTTGACAGTGCGGTCATCCTGATCGAAGTCGACCTGCTTTTGCAGCTTCTCCTCGACGCCATGCTGCTTGAAAATTTTCAGCCGATACTCGGCGTCTTGCTTCTTGCTCTCATACTCCCGCTGCTTATCGCCAACGTCGGAGAGCTTCTGCAAACGGTTGGTAATCTCGACGACGGACTGACGCTGCACGGCGATGCTTTGGCGAATGTCGGCGAGCTTGTCGCCTACCAGCTTTTCCACCAAGTCTGTTTCAAACCCAGCACCTGTATTGGAAAGATCTTTCTGTCCGAAATAAATGGGCTTGTGGAGCACTGTTTCACGGATGTTGATGCCGGGCTGCAACTTGCCACCGACGTACACGTCAGGCTGTTCGCCGATGATGCGGCGCACCTCATATTCCTGGTTGTGCCGGTCAATGGCGCGTAAGGTGATCTTGCCGCCGCTTCCGAGCGCGTATTTAGCCGACTGCTCCTTGTATTCCTTATCGGCTGCGTTCTTGCCGAAGGGAATATCCAGGGCGTAGCGGAGCGCCTCGATGATGGTCGATTTTCCGCTGCCGCGAATGCCGATGAACGTATTGAGTTCCGGCGAGAAGTCGATGGTTTTCCCATCGAGTTTGTCGCCCTGAAATTCGACGCTCTTGATGTAGGAGTTTTCCTGTTTCGGCGGCGCGGCAGCGACACGGTTAACGTGATCGAGCAGTGCGAACTTCACCGCCTCAAAGGTGAAAGCACCAATCTTGATGTAGGTCTGCTTGCCCTTGACGATGTCGTCGATGGATTTGCAGTCGCAGCCTTCGACTTCGGCGGGATACCAGTCGCCGAGCCATTGTTTCACCTGTGTGCGCTTGTCGTGCGTGGAGATTTTTTGGAAGGCGCAGCAGCGCTCGCGAAACAGCTCCGACTTGCCGATCTCACCGATACGGCCACCGGAAAGTCCGCCCCACAGGCCATTAGCGGCCTCTACATGGGCGCAGATGAGGAAGTAGTCTTTGCCGAATTTATCAAGCTCACGGATGGTTTCGGTGAGATCGTGGTTGGACCGGCCGTTCTCATGCTCGAAATTAGCCTGGCCTGCGAAGGTAACGTTAAGGAAGCCCTGGATGTAGTTTACGTTTTCCTTGTTCGTTATCCATTCGTTGCTGAAAATGACCAGGACGTGGATTCCGTTTGATCCATCTTTGACTGACAATTCAAGGCCAGGCAGTAGGCAGATTTCTTCCTTCTTGGCGTATTTGGATAACGCTTTAAAGTCGTCGCGATCAAACTTGTTGTGGTTGGTGATGGCGGCAATGCGAATGTTCGCCTTTTTAAGCGCCCCGACATACTCGGAGACAAAAAAGTTTGGATCGCCGGTATAGGCGAATTCCTTGTCAGCGGCGGTGTGCATGTGAAAATCGGCGCGCACCCATGTCGAGCCGTGAGTGAAAAGCTGGGGAGTGGCAACAGGACTAGCCATGCTCGACCCCTCTAATCTTGCCTATTGCACTCGGTTGATCAGCGACGTAGGTTTCAGCAGCCTCACGCACCACCCAAGCGAGGGAGACTTTTTTTTCTTTGGCAAGATTCTCAAGGGCGCGATAGAGCTTCGGAGGGAAGGTAATGGACGCACGCGGTTGCCGCATGGTCTTTCGGATATCTTTTCCAACCTTGTTTTCCTGCATTCCTACGCCCCTCCTTGCACCACCTTACACCGTGGCGGTGCACAGAGGCAACGAAGGGTGGCTACTGCCTTAGGCTGTTGCAGGGCCGAAGCCTTCCTCTGTCTCCGCCCTAGCAGAATCGTCAGTTTGGCCGAAGTTGCTGACCGTCAAACCTCTGCCGAACAACGGCAGACGCGTTCGTGCTGCGGACCTCTGCCGCGCCGAGGCAGCAGTCGATTTGCGCCGACTGCTGCAGTCCGAAAGCAAAGGTCTGTAATCAAAGAGCAGAGGTCGATGAGGGTGCTGACGAGGGTGCCGGAAACTTGCCTACGGATTTTTTCAATGACTTACAGTGCTTTTGGTAGCCAGTGGTGCTCATGTTTTCAATGAGTTACGTCCAAAAGCAGTTCTGTCACGGCAGAGGTCGCGGGTTCGAGCCCCGTCGTCCCCGCCATACATTCCAGAAGACTTACGGAATACATGGAACCTAAGTGACAAGCAAATCAGGACACAATAAGGTCACAATAAACGAATCGGCCCCCGATTGCGCTTCTGTGCCCGTTCGTGCCTGTTTTTGCTTTGTGCCCACGTTTGTGCCCACGCCGGGCACAATCATCTGAACAACCTTGCTCTGTGCTGCCCGCTTATGCGAATTCACGGCCTGCATCCGAGGATGTGAAGGTCGTACATAGTCTAAACTCCTCGCGGTGCTATCTCAGTCTGTGTCACTGTCTACCTGTTCTGGAGAATTGGGATAGATTTCATCTGCTCTGTGATCTGATCTCGCGTAGTCCTGTCCAGAGGTAGGTTCTTCTGAATCGCGGGCCAAAGACTCATTATCGTGTGCGCAGTTTCTCTGGCAATATCGAGCACCAATTTGCTCGGCACCTGGGCTTTTCGAGCGAAGCGCTCCAACAACTCCGTGTTTAATTCCGCTGGAGATTTTTCCTTGGCAATCGAGAGCGCCAGGCGATCATCCGCGATGTAGCGCACGGTCGATACGAAATCATAGGCAGGAGCGAGCAGTGGCGTATGTCCATCTGGATAGATAAGAGACCAGTTCTTTAGGTGCATATCGTTGTTACCAATGGCCACGTTAAAGATCAGCCGACGAATGAACTCGGCGAACTGTGTCTCATCCGTCAAACGCCATAGATCGTTAGCCATATTCGTATAGCTGTAGTTCTTGTATTTGGCTTCCGGGAACTGGCCATAGAGCTGATTGAAATCCTCGATATGGATGCGTTTGCCATGAGGAGCACGATCAAATCGCCGAATGTAATACGCGTTTCCTTTGAGCTGCTGCCAAGGCTCCGGAATACCCGGGATCTTGTCCAGTGGAATCAACCCGATTTGGGGCACCTGAATGCCAACCGTCCGCGCAAACTCCATCATGGAAAACTCGTTCTCCGGTAGCCCCGGATACGCAGGCGACGGAAGTTTGACAATCCAATGGCCGCCCACGCTGGAGGCGGGGATGGAAAGCTGGCGGTGCGGGTTTCCGATGGCGGAAAGTTTCAACTGCACGCCCGCCAAGGAGAATCGCAGTACATCCCGGCCTGCGCGCGCGCGGGCGACTGTGGGATTCTTTTCTGATGGGGGCAGTGCGCGGCCCTCCGCATCACGCACCGTGACCGCGCCAGGAAGATCGTTCCCCAAAAGCCAGAGCAGGAAGAATTCTCGCTGGGCATTCACTTCGCCTCGCTCGGCAATGAACTGCCGCAGCGCCCCTTCGGGGAGAAGATTGGAGAAGAACGGCGGCAACCTGCGCGTTACAGGGCGGACATTCGTAATCGGATTACGGTAGGCATCGTAAAAGCTCAGGCTCAGGACAGGACGGTTCTCATCGGAGACATACGCCGAATCGAAGACGAAGAGGTTCTGGTCGTTCGGCAGGTTGGTGAGCGTGCCCACCAGGGTTTCTCCAAGGCGCACTTCCAGCACCGAAGGCCGATTCGTATTATTCGCTGTCTTCGGCATCTTCCGGCACTCCGCCTACCAAGGGAATATTTACTTCTAGGGCAGGAACCCGGTTCCGGTCCGTGGCGTGTCCGACAAGAGCCTGCACGGCAGGAACTAGATGCTTCGGGATCAGCATCGGTTCCATTTCGAGGACGCGAGCCATCTCCAGCAGGGTTGAGACCCGAAGGTCGCCGCCGCGCTCAATACGGGAAACGGCGCTCTGCGGCTGACCGATGCGCGAACCGAGACCGGCCTGGGTAAGGCCCTTCGATTCCCGTGCTATTCGAACCTGACCCTGAATATATGCCATGAGGTATAACCAAGGACTATTATATCTCTAAAGATATGTTTGTGTCCTTGTACCCACGTTTGA
>DATDLS010000067.1:0-3047 GCA_036519195.1 Occallatibacter sp.
CATGTTTAAGGCGGAGGGCTGAGATCTCTTCTGGGTCGGCTTTGATGCCTGTTGGATAGTTCGCCCGATCGAGATAGGCATTGACGTGCAGACCGGTTTTTGTGCTGGTAGTTCGGATGAACTTGATCACTTTTTCGTAACTGACCAGGGGCTCAGCCGCCCAGTTTTTGCTGATCTCAGAGAACATGCGATGTTCAATGGGATTCCATTTGGAAGCCCCGCTGGGATAGTGGGCCACGGTCACGTGCAGAGCGAAGGCGTTCGATAACTGGGTTTGGATCTGTGTTTTCCAGGCCCAGCGGTTCGAGCTGTTGCTGCCGCCGGAATCGGCCAGGACGAGCAGCCGGGAGGCATTCGGATAGTGGATAGAACCTTCGCGTTTCCACCAGGTGGCGATGGAATGAGCGGCAAATGTTGAGGTGTCATGAGAGATGCCGACCGAAACCATGCCGCGGTTGAGCACCGTGTCGTAGATCCCATAAGGGAGAGCCACACCGTCGGCCTCGGAGAGGAAATCGTGATCTTTGACCTTGACCGGCGTGCGGTCCCATTTGGAGCCGGCCTGCTTAAAGTTGCCGATCATCTCCCGCTTCTTCGAATCCACACTGATGATGGGCAGGCCCTGGCGTTCAAAGCGGGTACGCAGCGAGGCGATGTGTTGAAACTGCTGATCGCGATAGGGGCTGGAGTTGCTGGCAATCGATTTGCGATTGACACGCAGGGAAAAGTCCATTTCGTGCAGCAGGCGAGCCACGGTATTGGGAGAAACAGAAATACCCTGCTTGACAAGAACCTGGGCAATCTTCTCGGTGCTCTTCCGCGTCCACTTCACACCAGTCATGGGATCACCAGCAGTGTCGTGTTCAAGAATCGATTCGATGGCCTGGACTATTTCGGGAGTTTTTTTTCCAGCGGTTTCCGGCCTCCGCCGATCCTGCGTGCTCGTTCCACTTCCACATCCTGGTTCATCAACTCGTGACGCCCGCGAGCCACCGTATGGGGATCGAGGTCGAGCAATTCTGCCAGCT
Organism: Occallatibacter sp.; assembly: GCA_036519195.1. Lineage (GTDB taxonomy): Bacteria > Acidobacteriota > Terriglobia > Terriglobales > Acidobacteriaceae > Telmatobacter. The sequence continues at coordinate 1,029 of DATDLS010000067.1, forward strand.
GCCGATCGCCACTGCGCCCCAGTTTGAGCGCTTCAAGCCCGGCGTAGAGGCGCCGCTGTTGTTCGTCAAGCAAGCTGTAGAAAAGCAAGATCGCAGTCTTGAGTTCATCGACAGAGACTTCCAGTCGGCCAGCGTCGACCACAAGGGGCAGTGCTTGGACCAGGCGCCGGGCACGGAGTTGCGCCTGCTGTCGCGTGCGATCTACGGCGGTGTAAAGGTATCTTCCGGAGATGATTTGGCGGCAGACTCTGCGTTTCTCGGTCAATTGACGCAGTGCATCCTGCATGTCAACATCAAGCACGCGCGCCACGTCTTCGGCGAAATACCCGCGCGGTGACCGGTTGACCAGCGCTTCAGCGGTAGCCAGCAGAGTACCGGAGCGTGAGAAGCGCACGTCCTCATGAGACCAGAGCCCCTGCTCGTCGAATCGGGCGATCTCCCGCAACGTATAGTAGCGGCCGCGATGAGAGTAGCTGGTGAGGTAGTCGAGCACCTTGAGTTTGCGGAAGATGGTCATCGTGGACGAGGTGCCCAGGGCCTGTTTGAGCTCATCCAGAGTGGCGATTTTGCTCTGCAACAGCAGTGTACGGAGCACTTCAGAGTGGAACGAGTTTGGTCTCATTATGATATAGTCTCGACTTCAGACTTCCTCCTGTCGACAACATATCAAAATATCTGGCAAACTGTTCACTTTGATTCAATGCAAATTATCACGCTTGTTTACTGATTATAGTCGCTTGCGCGAACGGGAAGAGGCTGAGATTTGGCGGCCTGATTATGGTAGCGAATCGCCACTTCAATAGAAGTTAATTATGCAGGGAGACTTAGCTCCGGAAGATGCCCTTAAGCGATATCCTGCAGCAGCCGATTCGAGATGACCGGCAACTAGGTAGACCCATTGAGGCTCGTAGTTCATATATCTCGCGGGGAAGAAGGCATGCGCTGAAGCACATCACCATGCTGGATCTTCGCGCCAAAGAGATGACGGAGGAGTTTGGAATGAAGGACAACCAATAAGGTATGTGGTCGCAGACAGCAAAGCGGAAGGGACAGGAAGGGGGACGAAGCTGTTATGAGATTTCCTATCGCCACTCTGTCAGGCGGTTTACTGACGACAAGCCGACTTTCTATGAGCAGGTCACTGGTGTCAAGGTTTTGTTCTTTGTTTTTCCTTCATAGGGCTTTTGCTGTTGTTGCTGGTTCCGTTGCTCTCCACCGTGTTTCTATTCGCACTCTGGGTGAGCTGTCTTGAAGCAAGCTCGGTGCCGGTTGGGGTTCGAGAAGAAAGTCGATGCTGCCATTTATCGGTCGGCCTCGAAGGCGGAAGTCGGCTCGCAGTCATCGGAACACGGTGTCGTCGCAACGGGTGAACATGTTGATCCCTCAGGCTGCTTGTTCGTAGAACGGCACGTACGGCTCTTGAGTGCTCCAGAGGTGATGAAGCAACACGGCAAGCTTGCGGGCTACGGCAACGACGGCCTTACTTTTGGCCTGCTTGCCGCCTCGGCCAGCTAAGTGGAGACCCCACTGTCGCAACGCCGAGTCTCGCCCATGCGGTCGAAGGATGTGATTGGAGCACTCGATCAGCAGACTTCGAAGATAGGCGTTGCCGGCATGGGTGATGCCAAGCTGAGGATCGTGGTTTCCGGACTGACTTCGCCGCGGTCGCAAGCCCAGGTAGCAACCCACATCGCGACTTCGTCCGAACCGTTCCTTGCTGCCGAGGGTCAGCACGAAGGTCAAGGCGGTGAGGTGGCCGACGCCGTGAACCTTCAGCAGAGCCTGTGTCTCCGGATACTCGGTCTGGCCGAGCTGCTGGATCTGCGGGTCCTACTGCTTGATCTTCACTGTCATCTCCGCGATCTGCTGGAGCACCGGACCGAGCGCCTGTGCCAGTCCAGGTGGCATAACGGCCAGGCTGCGCTGAGCGAAGCACGTTGTGGCGGAGGCGGGCATACGGTAACCGCAGGACTTCGTCAGGCCACGAACGGCGTTCACCGCAGCCGTCCGCAGCCGCAC
>DATDLS010000068.1:0-2432 GCA_036519195.1 Occallatibacter sp.
CGCATACACGGCATACCACTTCCTGTTCGGTCGCGGCTGGCTCGCTACGTCCGCATGTTTCCTTGTTTGGTTTCTACTGGCGAGTCTCTACCTGTCGGGCGAGTAAATTTCTATGTCCGCCATCCCGCGTCGGTTTGTTTCTATGCCAAGACTTACCGGAGGACTGAACGGTGCGCGAATCGGTTGGGAATAGAACGTTAGTGGATGCTCGAACGGCAGCTCGGGCTGTTAAGGTCGAGGTGAGAGTGAGGTTGTAAACGGTATGGCTCGCTTTCTCGGATTCGAGCGTCTGCCGAAATGGTGTGTCGGCGGCGACCAGCATCACCATGAAGACCCAACCCTCATCAAGACTACGCTGCGAGTAATTCAGGATCGGCAAATCAGGCGACGGCTGGCAGTTAACCATAAGTCCACTGCGTGCTTCACCGCGATCGATCGGATGGGGTGTGATTTCCGCCGCGTTCAGCTCACGGAACCCTCTGTGCCAACATGACTGAGACATCTTGTGTGACCGCAATTAGTGAGGGCGGGAAAGAGAATCAGCATGGCAACGATGAACGGTTCTTCCCGATCCGCCGCAGATGTGGCGGAAGTATTTGATTCGTTATTGAGTGATCTTCCGGGCAGGCGCGAAGCGCCGCGCCCGAATCCGGAGGTCCTGGCCCGTGCAAAACGGCGCCAGTTCACCGGCGAGTACAAGCAGAAAATCCTTACCCAGACAGATGCGGCAAAGGGTTCCGGCGAGATCGGTGCCGTGTTACGGCGCGAGGGGCTTTACTCGTCGCACCTGACGAAGTGGCGCCAGGAGCGGGCGGACGGGATCCTCGACGGCCTGACGCCGCAAAAGCGCGGACCGAAGTCAAAAGCCAGTCCGCTGGCCACGGAGAATCAGAAGCTGCGCCGCGACAACGAAAGGCTTGCCGATCGTCTGCGCAAAGCCGAGATCGTAATCGATGTTCAAAAAAAAGTGGCCATGCTGCTGGGCCGTCCGTTCCCGGAGACGGAGGAGTTGTGAGCGCAGGCATTGGGGAACTGACTCCGATCGTCGGAGTGAAGGCGGCGTGCGAAGCGCTCAATGTCCCGCGCGCTTCTTTTTATAGGAAGAGGGGTTTGGTTGTTTTTCCGGCGGTTGCCGCCACGCGGTTCATTCCGCGAGCGCTGGACACCGCGGAACGGGACGCGGTACTGGCTTGTCTTCATGAGGAGAGGTTTCAGAACTGCGCACCGGCCGCGGTCTACGCTACGCTGCTCGATGAAGGCCGCTATCATTGCTCCATTCGCACTATGTACCGGATTCTGGAGGGCGAAGGAGAGGCGCGTGAGCGCCGCGACCAGCTCGTTCATCCGGCTTACCAGAAGCCGGAACTTCTGGCGACAGGTCCCAACCAGCTCTGGAGCTGGGACATCACGAAACTGCTGGGCCCGGCGAAATGGACGTACTTCTACCTCTACGTGATCCTGGATGTCTTCAGCCGTTATGTTGTGGGGTGGATGGTTGCCGATGGCGAGAGTGCGGAACTGGCGAAGCGGCTGATTGCCGACACCTGCGCGAAACAGGAGATCGAACCAGGGAAGTTAACCATTCACGCGGATCGGGGTTCGTCGATGACGTCGAAGCCGGTCGCCTTTCTGATGGCGGACCTGGGTATCACGAAAACCCACAGCCGGCCGCACGTCTCTGACGATAATCCGTATTCGGAAAGCCATTTCCGGACTCTGAAATACAGGCCGGGGTTTCCGGAACGGTTCGGTTCGCTGCAGGACTCGCGTGGCTTCTCCCAGGAGTTCTTCGCCTGGTACAACGAAGAACACCGACATTCCGGACTGGGCTTGCTTTCTCCGGCCGTGGTTCACTACGGTCTCGCCCCCGCCGCCATCGAACAGCGCCGTGCCGTTCTGGATGCTGCTTACGCGGCTCATCCGGAGCGCTTCGTACGTAAACCGCCACAACCACCTGCAGTACCAACGGAGGTCTGGATCAACAAGCCACAGCAAACGCCAGAAAATAAAAGTCAGTAAATTATGTTTCCTGGTGTCTCAAACGTCTTGACACGCGCCGTAAGGGTTGGATTCCTCACGTTTATGGATCTGACGTTTCCGAAAAGATCTGCGGGAGGAACTGCATGATCGGAACCTCTCGTCCTGCACCCTTTTCCGATGACCGCCGAAGTCGAACGCTCTTCAGGAGCGATCGGCTGAGCTTGCCGATTGGCGGCCTTGATTCCGGATTGGGGCGGCATCTCAGACCTGTGGATGACTGTCCCGGCAAACGGCGTTGTGGAAAATCAGTACTGATAAGTCGGCTTGTGGCCGCCTATCCCACTGCTTCGCCCGGATCTTCAGGTTGCTGATCCGATGTTTACGCCAGCCTGAGTCCGGGCCGGCACTCCGCCGAACAGCGGACCGAGGCCTTCAGCTATCGTGGGATGCGT
>DATDLS010000069.1:0-2719 GCA_036519195.1 Occallatibacter sp.
GCAGGTCCCTCCACTCTGCTACCCCGGACTTCCTGTGGAGGGACCTGCCGTTTGCTCGATCCAAACCGAGTTCCCACGCAGACTCTTTACAGGCCACGGAAAACTCATGTTTTGTATGACGGCACACCTTTAGTCGGACCGTCAAAGTTCCAAGATTGATGGGCTTTAAAGGGTGTGTGAGAACTACGCGAAACCGCAGATCTCTCCACTCCACTCCTCCGGAGTGGAGAGATCAACGGTTTTCGAATGCTCTATTGGTGGCGTCTTGTAGTTCTCACGCACCCTCTTTAGATGGGATGAGACGGCTGGCCTCGCGGAAGAGCTAAGCTTTCCGAAACGCACTCGAGGTGCAAGGAGACCAGCGGTGAAGAAGAGTAGCAAAGCGAGCCAAGAAGGGAAAGTTGCCAAGCCGGAAAAGAGCGTGGGTTTGGATTTGGGAGATCGTTTTATCCACTATTGCGTGCTGAACCAGGAAGGAGAAGTGATGGAAGAAGGTCGGATGCAGAACAGCGAGTCAGTCTTAGACAAGCACTTCGCCGGTGAGTCTGTGATGCGGATAGCGATGGAAGCGGGCACGCACTCACCGTGGGTAAGCCGATTGCTGAAGCGACTGGGTCATCAGGTGCTGGTGGCCAATCCGCGCAAGATCCGCGCCATCACCGGCAGCGAATCGAAAAACGACCGCAACGATGCCGAACTGCTGGCCCGCTTTGCCGCCTACGATCCCAAGCTGCTGTCGCCGATTGAGCATCGCAGCCAGCAGCGCCAGCAGGACCTGAATCTGCTTTGCGCTCGGAGCACGCTGGTTCGAGCCCGCACCATGATCGTCAATGTGGTGCGAGGACTGGTCAAGAGCGCCGGCGGGCGGCTGCCCAGCTGCTCCACGGAGTCGTTTGCCAAACGTGTGGCTGGCTCCATTCCCACCCCTCTGGGCGAAGTATGCCTGCCGCTGCTGAAGCAGATCGGCCAGCTCACGGCTCAGATCGACCGGATGGATAAACAGATTGAACAGCTAGCCAGGAAATATTCTGAGATTTCCGTTCTTAAAACCGTGCCTGGAGTGGGCCCTGTGGTAGCCGCCTGCTATGTGCTGACCCTGGACAGGCCCGATGTGCTGGGGGACAACCGCCAGGCAGGAGCGTTCCTCGGTCTTCGCCCGAGGCAGAGCCAATCGGGCGATTCTGACCCTCAGCGGCGCATTTCCAAGACAGGTAACAGCTATCTGCGCAGCCTGCTGGTGCAGTCAGCGCAATACATACTGGGCCGCTTTGGTCCGGACTCGGCACTTCGCCGATGGGGCCTGAAGCTGGCAGCGAGTGGAGGCAAACGGGGAAAGAAACGCGCCCTCGTGGCCGTGGCCCGCAAGCTGGCGGTCATGCTGCATAGCATGTGGCGCAGCCGCATACCCTTTCAAGCTTTTCCTCAGCCGGCCACGACAGCGGCCTAACCTCCACCGACTAGAACAGACAGTTTCGCTAACCAGAGCAGGACGGAAACAAGCGTTGCGACCAGCGAATCAATCTCGAGTTTGGGTGACTGCGTGCAGGGGCTGGGCCGTGATAGGCCGCCCTTTAGATAGCAGCCCCGATTCATCTCTATCGGACCCCAACAGGCACCGAGTCCTACGCGACTCCTCCAGAGTGCGGATAGAAGTCCGAGATGAATCCTCCATACAAGAGAGCAGCTTCGCCAAATGCAAAAAACAAAAACCTCCTAACAAAAAAAACCAAAAATCCGTTGACACCCCCAGCCGTCTCATAGAAGCCCCTGCCACAGCCCAGGGTCACGAAAAGCCCGCCTTTTCCTTATCCTTCGTTAGTCGTGTTCCAGGCGCTTCCAGTTGACCAGGTCTCCCAGCGTGGTGGTGGAGCTTGAGACCGGCTGTTTGTAGGCTTCCACATCGGCCCGGCTGGCTTCTTCGCCGACCGCCCGCAAGCTAAGGCCTACCTTCTTCTCATCCTGGTTCATCTTGATGATCTTGAAGTCATGCTCCTGGCCTGGTTCGAGCTTGATCGGCGCACCGGTGACGTCGGCGGCTTCAGAAACATGGCACAGGCCTTCGACCCCCTCGGCGATCTCGATGAAGGCTCCGAACTGCGCGGTGCGCAATACCTTGCCCTTGACCACGTCGCCGACGCGATGCTGTGCAAAGAAGGTCTCCCAGACGTCCGGCTGCAGTTGCTTGATACCGAGTGACAGGCGGCGGTTCTCCGCCTCTACCCCGAGTACCACGGCGCGAACTTTCTCGCCCTTCTTGAGAATTTCAGAAGGATGCTTCACCCGTTTGGTCCAGCTCAGGTTGCTCACGTGCACCAGGCCGTCAATGCCGTCTTCAATTTCAATGAAGGCGCCAAAGTCGGTAAGATTGCGCACCCGGCCTTCCACAATGGTGCCTGCAGGATAGCGCTCCGAGAGATGCTCCCAGGGGTTCTCCAGCAACTGCTTCATGCCCAACGAAATGCGGCGGTCGTTGGGATTGACGCTGAGCACCACGGTCTCTACCTCGTCTCCTGGCTTGACCAGCTTGGAGGGATGCTTCATGCGCTTGGACCAGGTCATCTCAGAGACATGCACCAGCCCCTCGATGCCCTGCTCCAGCTCTACAAAGGAGCCGTAGTCGGTCACGCTGAGCACCCGGCCGCGTACGCGGGCGCCGATGGGATAACGTTCGACCGCATCGAGCCAGGGATCGGGTGTGAGCTGCTTGAAGCCGAGCGAA
>DATDLS010000070.1:0-38836 GCA_036519195.1 Occallatibacter sp.
CGGCAGAACAAGCGGTTGCGATGCCATCGTCGATCAGGACACGGCGACACACGATCCATCGCATCCTACTCAATTTCTTCCTGCATACGACAGTGGCGATCACCTTCATCCCAACGATGCCGGCTTTCTGTCCATTGTGAAGGCGATCAACACGGTCATATTTTGGCGGTAATCTGCCCACCTGCTTTGCCGTGAGTTGCTTGATCAAGATTCCGGAAGCCAGTCCCGTGCGGTCCGCCACTCGATCAAGGATGATCACCGTTCTCAAAAGAAGCGCGAGGGACCAGGCTCCTCCCACCCTTCACCCTGGCGAACCGCTCCCCGACCGGTTGCATCGCCCTTGCTGAAACAGCCGGAAGAATCCCCCGGCGGTCCCGCGAAGGGTTGCGTGAGCAAACTGCTGAGATCGCCGCCTTTGCCAATCAGGTGCTCGGTTCTGTCGCATCCTTCACGAACGGGGCCTCGCTGCCAGGCCGCGATGGTGCGCACGCCACCTCGTCCGGCCCGCTGTCCAACTTCACCATACCTGTCCGTCGCGACGAAGCCGAGCTCCTGCCCTTCTTCACGTGTCGGGAGCGATGGAATGGTTGAAGGGAATATTCATCGCCTCAAGTGGATCAATTGCCACATATTGAGCCGCGCACGCTTCCACTCTGGTCACCCATGGCAAGCAGATCGTGCGGTTTTCAGCCTTTTCGACCTGCGGGGGCATTGCGAACCCCTCTGTAGCTACGGTTAGGAAAGACGCCAGAGAGTTATCCATTGACCTTTCATAGAGATACGTGTCTGTTAAGCAACCCGTCTAACCTTGCCAAAACAGTATTTTTGCAGCGTAGAGTGGTCAACAGAATTGCGCAGCGCACAAATTTGATGACTGAGTACCCGGAATAGGGCAGGGAAACGGAGCCCTTAAGCACTTGGTACATAGAAGCAGAAAAGAAATGACGAAGTGAAAGATCATGATGGGCGAATTCTGTTGTTCGATTTCCAAGAAAGTTGACGTAAAGTCCGAGATGGATCAGAAGATGCAAAGAAATGCGAAATTGCCGGGTGAGATCGAATCAGCACTTCGATTCGAAGACAGAGTAGCCCCCGGTGTCTGATTTCATATTTACTCCCCACCAAAGATTACTGTCTTTTTGAAAGGCCAGGAGGACAAGATGACGCAACAAAGAAGTTGGCTCAAGTACTTCAATTTGAGTTTGATGCTTGTTGTGCTAAGTTGCGCGAGCCGGTTGTGCTATGCACAGCTGGACCGCGGCAGCGTATCGGGAATTGTCACGGATCAGATCGGCTCAAGAGTCGTGGGAGCCAAGGTAACGATCACCAATGCCGCGATGGGCACACAGAACTCTACCGTCACCACTGGGGCCGGCGACTACACCATACCGGACGTGACTGCGGGCGTCTATTCGGTTACTGTGGTTGCACCCGGCTTCTCCACGCTGATCCGCAACGGAATCACCGTCTCGGTTGGAGAGACGGCGGCTATCGACCTGAAGCTGGCTGTTGGGCAAAGCACGGCGTCGATTACGGTTACGGCCGATGCTCCTCTGCTCCAGACCGATAGCCCACAGAACAATATCGAAGTCTCCACGAAAGACATGAACGAGCTTCCGTTCAACGTTGCCGGCATCGGATCCGTGCGCGATCCAATGAGTTTTGCCGCGCTGGCGCCGGGAACCATCGTGGGCAGCTGGAATGATATCCACATAAGCGGTTCGCCGGCAACGACGTACCGCGTCTTTATGGATGGGCTGGACGACACTTCGGCAGTCAAGGGCGCCATCTCCGATGAGAATCAGCCCTCGGTTGAATCGCTTGCCTCGCAATCCCTGATGGTAAACAACTATTCGGCGGAATTCGGCGAGTCAGCGGGCGGAATTTTCAACTACACCTCAAAATCCGGCAGCAACAAACTGCACGGGACGCTCTTCAACTACCTTGAGAACGAGGATCTGGATGCCGGACAGCCCTTCAACTACGTGAACGCGAATACACTTCAGAAGGCTGACCCCGTGCAGCGGCAGCTCGATTTTGGCGGCTCTTTCGGTGGGCCGGTGGTGATTCCTCACGTCTACAACGGTCACAACAAAACCTTTTTCTTCTTCGCGTACGAGGAATACCACAATACGCAGACCCTCAACAATGGAACCATTACGGTTCCCACGACAGCCTATCGCAACGGCGATCTGAGCTCTCTCCTGCTTGGTCCCATTGTGGATTCGAATGGCGCCCCAGTATTGGATTGCCTGGGCCGACCGATGATCAATGGCGCAGTTTACAATCCGGCAACGACGAGGACGGTCACCTGCACGAATGGTTCGACTGCGGTGGTCCGCGATCCGTTCCCGAACAACTTTATCGGTGCGCCCAGCACTTGGGATCCGGTAGCGCAGGCGGCTCTTACCTACATGCCTACTCCATCGGGCGCCACCGCCAACGCACTGGTCAACAACTACCCAAATTTGCAGCCGAACAACAAGTACCAGTACTTGACCAGCATCAAAATCGATCACTCGATCGGTCAGAAATGGCACGTGGCGGGTTACTATATCGCCGAGCAATCAAACAAGGACAATGCGGCGGACGGCATTAACGGCACCGCAGCCCAGACCCGGTGGAACACAACCCCGGCCCCGCAGGTGTATCTCAATGCAGACTATACGGCCACGCCGAAGCTGGTGCTCCACGGCGGATTCGACTTTACGCGCCACGACGCGGCGCAGAATGCGTTCGTGCAAGACTTCCAAGCGTCGAAGCTTGGGCTGAACACGGCGGCGAATATGCCAGGCGGCGCCGCGAATACCTTCCCGATCATATACGGCCTCTCCACCAACCGTCAGTCCGTTCCTCAGATGGGTAACAACAACGCCCCGTTTTATGACGACAACTGGGAACCCACCGGTTCCGCGACCTGGGTCCACGGTGAGCATACTTTCAAATTTGGCGGCGATCTTCGTCATCAGGTGTTTGGCTCTCACAACGATCTATCGGCCGGATCTTACGGCTTTGATCCCAGTGAGACGTCTCTGCCGTCCTCCCAAGGCCAAAACCTATATGGAGCCAGCATTGGCGATGCTTTCGCGAGCTTCGCGCTTGGCCAACTGAATAGCGCAAATATCGGGAACGACAACATTATCTGGCTTCACCGCAAAGAGAGCGGGATTTACGCGTTGGACACCTGGAAGCTCACGAAAAGAATCACGCTGAACTACGGACTGCGTTGGGATTTCGAACAGATGATCCATGAACAGAAAAACCGGCTTACCCAATTTAGCCCCACCGTCGTGAATCCGTCGGCGGGCGGGCTGTTGGGTGGTGCCGAATATGAGGGAAATGGAACCGGGCGTTGCAACTGCAGCTTCGAAAGGTTCTATCCCTGGATGATTCAGCCTCGACTCGGCGTGAATTATCAACTGGATGCGAAGACCGTGCTCCATGCCGGATCCGGATTCTACTCCGGCCAACAGCTCTTCATGAATGAAATCAACTATAGCAACCAGGGATTTGGCTTCAACCAAGTGACCCTCAACAGCCCTTCGTATGGCATTGCAGCCGGCCAGTTTTCCAGTGGTATACCGTACTCCCCGGCGGCTCTGACAGCCACTAACTTCAATCCTGGTTTCTGGCCGAATGTGGGGCAACTCAACTCGCCCCCAAATTTTACTGTTCCAAACAACGGTAAGCCCGCACGCTTTCTCCAATCAACCGTTGGCATTGAGCGTGCGGTCACCAAGGACCTGTCAGTTGAGGCATCTTTCATCGACAACCGTGGTGTTTGGCTTGAATCCGATGGGCTGAGGATAATCAACCAACTCCCTGCATCGGTGATTGCGAAACACGGTTTGGACGTTACCAACCCGGCTGACTTCGCCCTGCTCACGCAGCCGATTTCTTCAGCCGCCGTGGAGGCGAGAGGCTTCACGGCGCCGTACTCCACCTTCCCATCTGGAGCCAGCCTGGCTCAGTCGTTACGGCCATTTCCGCAATTCGGCAATATAGGTGACCAATACGAGCGCGATGGCAATACCTGGTACGACGCGCTTCAAGTCAAGGTCACCAAGCGGTTCAGCAGGGGATTGTCAGGCGGACTTGGTTATTCCTGGTCGAAGGATCTGGGAACGGTTTCCAGCACTGGGACCTACACCGTGGCGACACCGATCCAGGACCCTACGCTTTCGCCCAAGAGCCAGAAATCCTATTTGGCCATCGACCAACCGCAGATGCTCAACTTCAACTTCAATTATGTTGTGCCGAGATTCAGCTTTGCGCAAAGCGGCTGGAAGGCTGCATTGCTTTCGGGCTGGACAACCGACGGCCTCTTCCACTACCAGAGCGGTTATCTGATGCAAACGCCGAATTCGACCAGCACCCTGAATCAGGTGACCTTTACCTCGAGTAACAATAACAATACCGTTTTTGCGAATCGCGTTGCGGGCCAGCCGCTCTTCTTGCACAGTCTCAATCGCCACAACGTCAACCCCCTTACTACGTTCTTTCTCAACCCCGCAGCGTGGGCAAACCCCGCACCCGGAACCTACTCCACTTCCAAGCCCTACTACTCGGATTTCCGTGGCCCGAGATTTCCCGCCGAGCAGATGGGAGTTGGTAAGGAGTTCGAGTTCAAGGAGGGGGTGACATTCTCGCTCCGCGCTGATTTCTTCAATGTATTCAACCGCTGGGCATATCCTGGTCAGACTCTCGGCGGTGGTTCCGGCCTGAATTCCTCAAATCCATTCCAGGCTGCTCAATATAACGCCAACGGAACCATTGCCAACGGCTTCGGTTTCATTGGGAACGGCATCTCCAATGCGGGCGGAACCTTTGCTCCGAGAAGTGGCGAGTTTGTCGCGAGATTCCAGTTCTAGGCGCCAATTCAGCTGAGCATTCAACGAACAGGCCAGATGAATTCATCTGGCCTGTTAACTTGTTATGGCAGATACCCGGTTGACCCTAAGCAGAGCTATCGGCATCGGAGGAATGGATGGGGTGTTGTGGAACCCGAGACTCTCAAGCGTTCCGAAGGTTCTCAAGTCGTGACCAACCAGGAAGGACGGCCTGGAACGCTCAAAAAGTGTAGAGTGATTGCGAGGGTGCCTGAACTTGGCTCGAAATGCAACGGACGGATGAGAAGAGAATTTCATTTCCAAAAAGGGAGAGCTGCCGCGCAGACCACTCCCGCTGTGACGGGGGTATCTTTGGGGAGGAACGAAATTGGCAGTTACGCGACGTGACTTTGTGACGGGCTTGGCGGCTCTAAGCGCAGGGGCCTTGAACTCCCGCGCGTTGCCGATATTGCGTAATTCCTCCGCAAATACCAGGATCGATTCCGAGAAGCCTCCTGAGCAATATTTCGAGACATGGACAGCCCAGAAAACGGGAATCACCTGGAAGCACGATAATGCTCTCTCGACGCTTCGTTACTTGCCCGAATCCATGGGCCCGGGAGTGGCCATTTTCGACTACGATAATGACGGCTGGATGGACCTGTATTTTGTAAATAGTGGCCCGGCAGATTTCTTTCAGCCCGCAAAGCCGCTACGAAATGCCTTGTATCACAACAATCGGGACGGCACCTTTACCGATGTGACGGAAAAGGCAGGAATGGCGGGAAGAGATTTCGGCGTTGGAGTTGCCGCCGCCGACTACGATGGAGACGGGTGGACCGATGTTCTGGTAACAACCTATGGGCGGATGATTCTCTATCACAACAACCACGACGGAACCTTTACAGATGTGACTCGAGTTGCGGGCTTGGATGAGCCGGGCCTGTTTACCAGCGCGGTCTGGTTTGATTCTGACAACAATGGCCTGCTCGATCTGTTTGTCTGCCACTTCGTAAAGTACAACAAGTCGCTGGAACGTGATTGCAGCACAAACGGGGTCCGCCACTACTGCTATCCCAAGACCTACGAGCCATGGCCGAGCCGTCTCTATAAGAACAACGGGAATGGAACGTTCACCGACATAAGTGCCTCTTCGGGGATTGGACGGCATTTTGGGAAGGCCTTTGGGGTTGTCGCGACTGACATCAACAACGATGGCCTGCTGGACCTGTTTGTCGCGAATGATTCCGTTTCCAACTTCCTGTATTTGAATAAGGGAGGTGGCAAGTTCGAAGAAATAGGCTTCCAGGCGGGGGTGGCATATAGCGCGGATGGCGCCGCTCGCTCTGGCATGGGCGTGGATGCGATCGACTTTGATGGCGATGGCAGGCAAGATCTTTTTGTCGCTAACATCAGTCGAGAACGCTATTCTTTGTACCAGAATGCCGGAGACAATACATTTACAGATGTGGCCGGGCGGACGGGAATCGGCATGGCGACGGTGCTCTATACGGGTTGGGGCTCTCGCTTTGCCGATTTCGATCTGGATGGACGGCCGGATTTGATTTTGGCCAATGGGCACCCAGACGATCTAATCGAATCGATCAACAACAGCTTGCAGTATCGGGAGCCCCTTTTGCTTTTTCACAACAATGGCAGTGGGTTCGATAACGTCAGCCCTGCGGGTGGTCCGGCCTTCAAGGAGTCGTTTTCTGCTCGGGGACTTGCCATTGGAGATCTTGATAATGACGGGCGTATCGATGTGGTTGTCGGAATCAGTGGCGAGGCTCCCCTGATCCTTCATAATATCGTGCACAACAGAAATCATTGGATCGGCCTCAATCTGATCGGACTTGCAGTTGGCACCAAGATCACCTGGTCGGCCAACGGGGTCGAGCACGGCATTTTCAAGCGAGGCGGAGGAAGCTATCTTTCTTCCTGTGATCCGCGCGATGTGTTGGGCCTCGGGACAGCCGAATTTGCCGACTGGATTCAGGTTCAATGGCCTACTGCCATCCGGCGTACGGACCGCTTCGAACATGTGCGCACGGGCAAGTACTACTCGCTAGCGCCTGGGGGCAAGCTTTTATGATCTGGCTTCTTGCACTCCAAATTGCAGTTGGCCCAGTGCAACACTACGAGAACGCAAAACAGGAGTTTGCCCAACGGAACTTTTCTGAGGCTGTTAGCGAAGTCAATGCAGCTCTGCATGAGCGCCCATACATGGTTTCTGCCCTGGTCCTCAAGGCTCGCCTGGCCACCTTCGCCCATCGCCCGGATGTTGCCAAGAGTTGCCTTATCACCGCTGTGACGGCCGATCCAACATCGGAAGAGGCGCAATTCTATCTCGGGGCGTTTTATTACACGCAAAACGATTTCAAATTGGCGATTTCACCGCTGCAGACAGCTCAATCGCTCGCTCCTAAAAGTCCCCTGCCCGTGTTCTATCTTGCCATGACCGAGGAATCTCTGGGAGATGCGACCAAGGCATTGGGGCTCTACCAGCAGGCAGAGAATCTCTCTGTGCAGAAATCGCCGCAAAGCGCCTCGATCCTGGTTGCATACGGAAGGTTTCTGCTTTCACTGGGCCGAACCCAGGACAGTATGGAAAAAGATCGACGGGCAATTGAAGAAGACCCCAAGTCTCGCGATGCGCGCTATGAATTGGCAAAGGCACTGGACGATGAGGGAGATTACAAAAATGCTGCCTTGGAAGGGGAGCGAGCCCTGACTCTGCCAGAGCTCGGAACCGCCGATGCCCAGATTCATTTTCTTTTGGCAAAGCTGTATAAGAAGTTGCATCAACCTGATTTGGCAAAGGCCCATTTAGAGAAATTTGAGGCGTCTTCGCAGACAACAAGCAGGTGAGTATAGCGACGGCGCATGTAGAGCAGGTCTTTATAATTTGTTCGCTGCCGCCCGGCGCTCATGCGTTTCATGCCGGCGTTCGAACTCAGGCCATAGAGTGCCAGGAGCAGGTGCTCTTGAACGTTTTCGCGATCCAAGTTTTCCCATGCGGTGGCGCTACGGAAGACGTCGGTGAGCCGGATGCGAAGATCGGCATCCTTGAATACATCGAGCAGGCTGGTCATCGGCCAGCATTCGAGCATGGATGAGTGCCTGGGTCTGTCACCGGCAGACATTCTCTTGTGTGCGGTGCGATCAACGCTGGCCTAGAAGGCGAGCGGCGTCATCCAGTTGGACTTGTGCTCGACCGAGTTCCAGACAGACCGCAACTCAGGAACTCCCTGACGGTTGTGCCTTGTCCAGGAATGAAGTGGCCCGCATCATCGATGTACCGGACGTCGCCTTTCTCCAGTAGTCTATGGATCCGACGCCGCGTGTCCGCCGAGTCGAGCAGCACATCTTTGGCCCCAACAATTGCCAGCACGGGCATCGTCAGTGCCTTGAGCGCCCGGTCGCTGAAAACCGGTAGCCTCTCCTTGCGCGGTCGGGTGCTCTCGTGAATCAAAGCGAAAAACTCTCCAAACTTGCGCATCGCGGGGCTCACATCTGCCTTCGTCATGGGCCCGAGGATTGTATCCCTTAGCTTGCGCTTCCCCCAGGATCCGCAAAGGTTGAAGAATGCGACCTTGAAAAGTATGGCAATTTTCTGGCGGCCGACTCCGCCGGGACAAACCAGCGCCAGCTGATTAACCCGCGTTGGCCGACGCGTGGCATAGTCGAGTGCCAACCAACCGCCCAGGGATACGCCGACGAACGAAGCCTGGTCCAGGCGCAGCGCGCTCATTACGTCATCAAGCCACAACGCGTACGCATCAGAATAGAGCGGAGGGCGAGAGGGGGCGCTCAATCCAGGCTCGCCGATTACATCGACTGCAAAAACGCGAAAACACTGTGCCAAGAGCGCCGCGTCACTCATCCATGATGCGGAGTTTGCGAGCGCACCATGTAACAACACCACTGGCGGCGCCGATTCTCCGCCGCATTCAATCACAAATGTTTCGCCTTGCCGGGTCGGCACGTGAAATTGTCGATTGGCGACTGGCCAATACGTCAACATTCTCCGGTACTGCTCCTCGACCAGTCGCTGTCCTTCCGGCGCTTTGTAGATTATCTTCATTTCTCGTCCTCCACCAATGCCTTAATCAGCCTGAGCAACGCGCTAGTGCTTTCAATGCTCCCAATCAGGATCAACTTCAGCCGCCCGCGTGGAGCGTCGTAGATCGCCTGCGCGCGCATCGGATCATCCTCGGTATAATCGCGGCCGTTTGCGGCTGCCATCAACATATTCGTGACACGTGCGGAGAGTTCCGGACTCACCGCGTCAACTTCAACGACGCTGTAGACCTCCGCGTGCCGAGTCCTGCGGACTGGCTGCGGTTCGGGGCTTGAGATCGGCCTGCCCATCATCGCCGCCAAGTCGGGGGCAGCAATTCGGTATTGTTTTCCTATGCGAACAGCCCTCAGTCGACCTTCTCGGACGTAGTTTCGAACCGTCTTGACGTGTAGCCCCAAGCGTTCGGCAACCTGCTCAATTGAGAACAGCACTTCTTCCATAAAATGACTTTATAGGGGATTTTAAGGAGTGTCAATAGAGAACTATAGGGAAGTTTAGGGAATAATGTAGCCCTATGACGCACGAAGCACCAGGAGTGGCCTCCGTATTGGCTATGATTGTCCACCCCCCCGCGAAAGTAAAATCGGCTCAACTTATGTTCTGAAACGATCTCTTGGTTCAGTTGCTGCTGTCAGGCGATAGCCTTGAGTATGGTTCGGTAAAGGGTGCAGCGAGCGATCCCGAGGCGAGCAGCGATTTCGGCAACCGGAATGTCGGCTGTTTTCAGTAAGGCGCGGATAGTCCTGATCCCTTTGGCAAAAAGTTTGGGAGGAAACCCACCCTTGCGTCGGCGGACACGAGGGGCCATAAGACCGGCAACGGTTCATTCGCGGATCAGGTTGCGTTCGAATTCGGGCCAGGGCGGCGAAAACGTGGAAGACGAGGCGACCTGTTGGAGAATTTGTTTCGATCTTGTCCGTCAACGATTCAAAGTTGACTCCACGTTGTTCAAGTTCAGCGATGAGCCTTACCAGGTCGGCCAGATTTCGTCCAGCCGGTCCTGCCTGGGTGTTTTCGACTAAAACCTTGAAAGTCAATTATGACCATCTTGGGGTCACTACACCAAACGTCAAAACCCGTATGCTTAGGCTCCGTTGCGCAAACCTGTTGCCAGTCGAGAAGCAAACGCAACGGACTTTTGCAACACAAAACATTGGCATTTTGCTTAGCGAGCGTTGGCTTGCAGAAACGTTCGTTTCCGCACGAGCTTCGTCAATCTGAATAGCTGCCAGCTTCCATCGGGATAAGGAGTGGATATCGAGTTCAGATACAGATTCGCTATAGAAGGTGCGCGACTACGACGATCGTCTGAATTTCTTTGCCGTCTCTTGTTATAACGACCCGCTTTGTTTCACCTACAGCACCAGACAACGCATCGGAGGCGTCGACAACCTTCCACGGTATCTCACGCTTCCCGCCGATCTCTACGATCTGATCGCCAGGGCGAATGTTCATCTTTGTCAGGGCTGCAGCCGTAGAGGAAATTGCGCGGACCACGAGATTGACTGGATCTTTCTCATAAAGGCATCAGGAGCAAGCCCGACAGTCGGTAATCGAACTGTTGCGGCGCTCTACTGCGGAGATGCCGATGGCGACATAGGCTCAAATGGCTGGGGAATGAAAGGAGAGATGCTGGTGGGAAACCCGCTTTGGCTGTGAAGGGAGAAGAAAAAGCAGCGTAGTGTCCCTTATGGTTCCTTCGCGGCTTCAGTCTTTCGTATCGTTCCCGGATTTTCGGGATAAGTAGTTGATTTCATGGTGGAGCTGAGCGGGATCGAACCGCTGGCCTCCTCGTTGCGAACGAGGCGCTCTCCCAGCTGAGCTACAGCCCCACGACTTTTCCATTTTACCAGCGAGCGGGGAATCGGGGAAGTCGCGATCGAAATGGGGGCGAAATCTATTGGGCCAGGGGGCGACTATTTGGATTCCCATCGGGTCAACCAGCGATCAATGTCCAGCATCTCTCGCACCTGAGCGCCATCTTTGGCAAGAGCATCGAAGCGGGCACTCTTGGCTGTGGCCATGTCTTCAAAGCTCGGCTCCAGTGAATCAAATTCCCGATCGATGACGTCCTGAGATGTGGAGATTGCCCGCAGCTTAGGTGCGAAAAAACGCCCGAAAACCTGGCGGCCGTCTGAACCATGGCGGCGATTGGAGTGAGAATGAGCGCCGACCGCCGTCGTCTCGCCGGAGAAAAGAAGTCCGGGCGACAAGACTCGACTGACCAATCCAGCGAGTGCTGCAAGGACCGCAGCCACTGAGGCGAAAAGGATCGAAATAAAAAGTTCGCCCTAAGTGGACTCAACTCTGCTCTTGAGCATCGCATCTCGGTGTCTGCGAAGACTCGTTCTCGATGAGGGCGAAATTCTTGAACTTCGTGTCCGTCGCGCTGCTTATGATTTGAGTAGACTCCCCGGAAATCGGCAGCGCGAGAGCAGCGCAGGGAAATGCCGACCTATTTGTATGTCGTTTCGTGCCGCGAATGCGCCTGGCTCCTAGAGCTGGTTCATGTTGGCCAGGAATTCGGCGTTGTTGCGGACCTTTTCCAGGCGGCTGACGAGAAGCTCCATGGCTTCGACGGGAGACAGCGGGTTGAGCACCTTGCGCAGAATCCAGATGCGCTGCAGGTCTTCCTTGGGGATGAGCAGTTCTTCCTTGCGGGTCCCGCTGCGCTGGATGTCGATAGCCGGGAAAACGCGCTTGTCGACGAGCTTGCGGTCCAGGATGATTTCCATGTTGCCGGTGCCCTTGAATTCCTCGAAGATGACTTCGTCCATGCGTGAGCCGGTGTCGACCAGAGCAGTGGCGATGATGGTGAGCGAGCCGCCCTCTTCAATGTTGCGGGCTGCGCCGAAGAAGCGCTTGGGCCGCTGCAGGGCGTTGGAGTCGACACCGCCGGAAAGCACTTTGCCAGAGGGTGGGACGATGGTGTTGTAGGCGCGGGCGAGACGGGTGATGGAGTCGAGAAGGATGACGACGTCGCGCTTGTGTTCGACCAAGCGCTTGGCCTTTTCAATGACCATTTCGGCCACCTGCACGTGGCGCGCGGCTGGCTCGTCGAAGGTGGAGCTAATCACTTCTCCTTTAACCGAACGCTGCATATCGGTGACTTCTTCAGGGCGCTCGTCGATGAGCAGAACGATGAGTACCACTTCAGGATGATTGGTGGAGATGGAGTTGGCGATCGACTGCAGCAGCATCGTTTTGCCGGTGCGGGGCGGCGCGACGATCAGGCCGCGCTGGCCTTTGCCCACGGGGGTCAACAGATCCATGACGCGGCCGCTGATGCCTTCGCGGACGGTCTCCATCTTGATGCGTTCCTGGGGATAAAGCGGCGTCAGGTTATCAAACAGAATTTTGTTGCGGGTCTCTTCAGGCGACTCAAAATTGATGGCTTCGATTTTGACCAGTGCGAAGTATTTTTCGCCTTCGTGCGGTGGGCGGACATTGCCGCTGATCGAGTCGCCGGTTTTGAGGTCAAATTTTCTGATTTGCGACGGGGAGACGTAGATGTCGTCGGGGCCGGGCAGGTAGTTGTAATCGGGCGAGCGCAGGAAGCCGTAGCCGTCTGGAAGGATCTCGAGGACGCCATCGGCGAAGATGTGGCCTTCCTTCTCGCTCTGAGCCTGGAGGATCTTGAAAATCAGATCCTGCTTGCGAAGGCCGCTTGCGCCCGGGATTTCCAGAGTGCGGGCGATGCGGCTAAGTTCGGTGATGTTTTTCTCTTTGAGTTCAGCGATGGTCATGGTCACCTGCGGTAGGGAGGGATGGAAGTGGAGAATTGAGAAGGAGAGGGTGTACTCCAGAAGGAAATCGGGCGGGAGTCAGACCAGGCAACGAGCGCAGGTCGCGCCCGCCGCATGGTCCAAAATCAAGAAGAAGATCGAAACGCCGGAAGAGCCTGACAGGCCTGCAGGGAGAAATAGGGCGTACAGGCTGTCTTGAAACCATTGCTTGAATCAACTATACCGTTTGTGACAGGCCTTTAAGCAGCGCGACGGCGCTCGACGGGTTCTACAGTCTGAGCTTCGACGGGGGCCGAAGCCCCGGGATTGGTGGTTTGAAATCTGCCCAAAACTTCATTGGTGGTGTCTTGCAGCCGTGTGTTCGGCTTGTGAAGCTTACGGGTAGCCTTGCTAGCCAGTTGACAGAGCTGGTAGCGATTGGACACATGAGAAAGTGCCCCAAAAACTAAATCAGAACGCATGATACATCTCTCCTTACTTGGATTTCCTGGCCTGTCAGCCCTTGCCGGGAAGTGTCGGTCAGGTGGGAACCCAGCTTTCCGGTCGACCTGGTTATTCGTTCCCAACTCTTAGACGCACAAAGTGTGTGTCCAGTTCAAAAATCTTGACGCACATTCGCACGCCGAGAAAAGTTTTTGTGCCGAGTCATTGAATCGGATTGCCGCCCTGGGAAACTACGCGTTCCGCGTTCCAGATCCGGCAGGCTCTAACGCACACCGGCGCATCTAAGGATGAATCCCAGCCCAACAAGATCTGATGCGGGAAACAACGGATGGGTTCGCACAATCGAACTGCGCAACTTCCCCTTTATGGATGGCACTCATCACTGTATACCCAGTCGTGCGCCGGGTCAACAGTTTTTTACGCGGTTCGATGGGCAGAGGGCCGGGAGGACGCTGGGGAGCAGAAGTCTCTGGTAAGTTGTTTATTATAAATGATATATGCCTTTTGGGCGCACAGTGCTGGGAGAGGTCAGGTTCCCTGAGAGCGCAAGATTGGCTGATGGGAGCGTTGGTGGAACCTGGATGGTTACGGGCTCCTTGGCGCGAACAAGTGATTTTTCCCACTGTGGCAGGTGGGGGAAGGAACCGGGTAGGAGAACGTCCTTCCGGGGCGAAAGCTCGGGTGCTGTTTGAGAGGCGTCCGAGGGTAGGGCTGAGGCCGTCTCCTCAGGAGAAACATGGCGTTTCAGAACAAAGATCGACCTTCAAAATACAGATCTTCAAAGCAAACCATGGTTTGTCCTTGCTTGCGGGGATCGGGCATTGGGCCTTGGTCTTAGGCACAGTTCTGTGACGCCCAATCACTGCGGCGGAGCGTGCGGTACTCGATGGCCGTGGCGAGCGTGGCAGGGCCAGTTGCTCGGCGGATTCGAAGCCGGCGATGCTTGGGGCCACTTTGAGGATTCGGTCGTGGGCTCGGGCCCTGAGACCTACCGCTCAATGGCGCGCTCGAGCAGGTGTTCTCGATTGGCCGACAGTCAGCCATGGCCGCGAATTTGGCGCGTGGTCCTTTGCGCCTCGGAGCAGATTTTGTCGCCGGATTTTCTGCCGCGATTGCGCGGCCGCTTCAGAAAGTGGGGAACCAAGGATTGAGAGAAATATTTTAAAAAGAAAGAAGCTATTCAACCCACGACAAGAGGTATTCCGCAACGTGGTTGGATTCAGTAAAGGGAAGAGATGCCGATCTTTGACCGACGAGGACAAACGACAACGTGAAACTACCTCGGCTCGAATGGCAGGGACCATGACATCGCATCAGACTTGGCGGCAGGCATACCAGAGGATGCATTGACTGCAAGGCTGCCGATTGAAGAGCAAGAAGCCTCGCCGGTTCCATCACGAAAGGCGAGGTTTTTATCCCCGGCCATGCTGTTTTATGGCGTGAGCCCATCAGATCTCTCGGGCCAATGCATGGGAAACGGAGGAGAGTCGTCGTCCGAACCGTGCGCATTGCCGGCCTTTAACATCGCCACATCATGTATCGCGGCAGGATAGCCCGATTGTGCCCCGACTTGGTGCCAGTCGAGCGCCAGCACTCGGTCTTTGCCTACGCCTTGACCATGGAGGTAAAGATCCCCGAGCATGTACTCCGCAAAGACATTCCCGCTCTTGGCAGCCTTGCTGTCCCACCCTGCCGCCTTCGCTTCGCGTTCACTCGTTGAACCGCTCAGGCGTCTGTCTCGAAAACAGCCTGCCACTTCGACCAAGGCCGGGCCATAACCTTTGCCGGCCGCCTGTGAAAAATAACCGCACCCGTACCCTTGCGGTCCTTCACGTCAAACCCCAGCTCGGCGCCGCCTCCCTACAGTACGCCAAGGCCGCAGAGTGCACCCTGATCTAGAGACGAGCGAAACCATTTCAGAGCCTGAGCGTTATCTTTCCCCCCCCGACCGTGAAGGAGTCCTCGGCGATTGTCCGTTGGGAGACGGCATCACCGGAACGGGCCCGCTTCAACAGTTGAAGTGTTCTATGGCGCAGGGGACTGCGCCTGGGACGTTGTCAGGCTCGCCAGAAGGATCGCAATGGGCCATCGTCTCGACCGCGGTAACCTCGTAGCAATCAGTGCCTGCTCTATCCGACGGTCTCGTCGCTGCTGAGTTGCACATGCGAGCAAAAGAGTCTGTCCGGAGCTCTTGGTGACCCATTCGGCCGGCTCACAGCTCCTCGCGTAGTGCTTCACCACTTACCGGCGGCCCCGCACTTGCTCCGCATATTGGCTGATGAGGACTTGGGTGTGGACTGGCTTGGCGCTGCGAAGATGAAACCCAAGCCAGTGGCCTGCTGGGCCGGCATTGTTCCATGGGAGTAATCTCACTCAGACTTAACCTTGGCTCGATCTCAATCCGGGCCAGTGCCGCGGCCCAAGTCGTATGCCCTCCGATGGATTGCGGAACACGTTGGCCCTTTTGGCATGGTGAGTTTCGTTGATACGTCGCCGCGAGCGAGCCTTGCTCCATCTTGAAGGCACACGAATTTGGAAGCGGTCGAGGACGTAGCAGCTCAACACAGTTTGATCCGTGATCTTGAAAATGAAAAAAGCTGCTTCTTGAAACCGAAGAAAGTACCGTATTTTTCTCCGGAGATCAAAAGAGAACGAATCTTGTAGCCTGGTCACTCCTTGAGCAGTCCACTCCCGGCTCTGCATGGCGGCGCGTATGAAGCGCGCGGGAAAGTCGAGCGACATTGAGCTGCTGGCGATGGTGACGCCGTGCTCTTCGAGGGACTGGCGCATGAGGTCAAGATCGTTGCGGGGAAAATCGAACAGCTCGTCGAAAAAGTACAGGTTGTTGTAGCAGAGTGAAACTTCACCAGGGCGGGGAACGATGTCGCCGTTGCTGAGGCCGGCATCAAAGATGATATGAAGCGGCGCGAGCCGAAGGGGCGCCGCATGACGAGTCACGCGGAGACGAGAACACCATCGCCGGAGCTATGGGTGGGTTTGCGGCCCACCCATGGGAGTGAAAGTCGGAGAGTGATTTTCGAGGGAGCGGACCTTGGCCGTCGGCAATGCTTGATCCATCGTGAGCAGGGTGAGAATCGAGGGCAGTCGTTTGGCGAGCATCGTGTGATCTGTTCGCGGCCATGATCAAAGCGAGCAACCTGGCCCACCAGAGCCTGCCTACGGCGCACGCCGGGTGAGAACTCTCTATTCTCGATGTTCAGTTCCACGTCGGGGGAAAAACTGGCCTTGATGACAGTCTGGGCACAAGTCGTATGGACGCGATCCTTCGATCGGGCCCACCACCGTCAATACTGACTTCGAACCTAACTGCCGGTCATGAGCATCCTGTCCGCGAGGGCAGGGCAGCTGAGGCTGATCCGGAGCCGGGACTGCGGACTGCAGCAGCTGGCTCAAGGCGGCTCGACCGGCTTGGTGGAGCGCTGTCCGCCGTGCGTACTCTATGGCCTGCAGGTCGGTTTGCCCGTTGTTATGTCGCTCGGAGAAGATGCGGCTCAGCAGTTGGTTTATCTCCCGCGCAATCTCCTGATGGATTGCAACAGCCGTTTTTTTTCCTGCCCGGTCCATCCACCACGCTCTTCGACAGGGCGAAGATGGCAGATCTTTTCGTTGATGCTGACCAACTCGTCGTTGAGCTTCTGGAGACGACGGAACTCGTCAACCTCCCGTTGCGCCTTGCGTAGTCCGGCCGGAGTGGGAAAGGACTCGGTCACAGTTTTTCCATCCACTTTGCGGGTAAGCCGGAATTGGGGATCATGACCAGGATCGTTGGGCTTGGCGCAGTGGCAGGTAGGTTTCCCGCACTTGCGGACTGCGGCGGTAATTGAGCCGTGTCGAAGATCACCCAAGCGGAGGAACTCATCGAGGAGCTTGGATCGATCAGCTTCCAATGTAGCGAGAGCATCGGGCATGTGGGTCTCTTTCTGCATGTCATGCTACGTTCAGATTATGGCGCGGAATAAGAGACGCCCCACAAGACATTTCCTAGAGGTCGGCTGCCCCCGTGGAGCAGGCCTCCGGTGCGGAAGATATATTTCTTGCGAGACTGCGCGGCTCGAATCCAGCTCAACGTCGATGAGGTGGGCGTCGATGCCGCCGAACAGAGCTGCTGAGGGCTTTCAAAAAAACATGGTGTGAAGTTGCAACAAGTATAACAGAACGGCCTGCGGCGAAGCAGACGACGCTTGTGCGCCAAGGGACTCAACGGCTCGGAAGCCGAGGTAGCTTCCTATGCGAAGCGAAACATTCCAAGGGCGTACCCCCTGTTCCGCGATCCCCCGTGCGAAGACTACAATTTCATGTGTGACTACTAGTTTGTTTGACCTGTACAAAATCGGTGTTGGCCCATCGAGTTCGCACACGATGGGGCCAATGCGGGCGGCTTGCCGCTTTGCGCGCGAGCTTGGGAGCCGAGGGGTGCTGGAGAGCGTTTCGCGGGTGCGAACGCTGCTCTATGGCTCGCTTGCGCTGACGGGCTTGGGCCATGCGACGGACCGCGCAGTGCTGCTGGGGCTTTCAGGCAATGAGCCGGCGACAATTGATCCGGCGGCGATTGCCTCGACGGTTGCGGGAATTCGCGCGGCGCACAGCATCGATCTTGCGGGGACGCGTGCCATCGCCTTCGACGAAGCGAGCGATCTGATCTTCGAACGCGAAATCATGTATCCGTCGGGCGCGGTGACACGGCATCCCAACGGGATCCGCTTTACAGCTTTTGATGCGGCGGGTGCGGTGTTGGATGAGCGTACGTTCTTTTCCATCGGCGGCGGATTCATCACCGAGGACGGCGTTGATGTGTCGGCGGAAAAGGCCCAGGCGCCGATACCGTTTCCCTTTCACAGCGCGGCGGAGTTGCTGGCGACCGCTCATGCGAACGAGCTCACGATCAGCCAGCTGATGCTGGAGAACGAGTGTGCGCTGGTGCGGTTTGCCGTGCCGGATTCGGAACGCGCGCCGGTGGCGGTGGTGCGCGAAGGCATTGAGCGCATCTGGAAGACGATGCAGGACTGCGTCGAGCGGGGCATCGGCGCGGAAGGTATTCTGCCTGGCGGGTTAGAAGTGCGGCGGCGCGCGCACCGGCTGGCGGCGCGGCTGCATGAGAAGGAAGCGACGGGCCTGCGCGGCGACCCGCTGGCGCCGCTGGACTGGGTGACGGTGTACGCGATGGCGGTCAATGAAGAGAACGCGGCAGGTGGTCGCGTGGTGACGGCGCCGACGAACGGCGCGGCGGGCGTGGTGCCGGCAGTGGCGCATTACTACGAGCGTTTCATCTCCGGAGCGGACCACGAAGGCTTGCTGCGCTACTTCTTGACCTCCGCGGCGATCGGCATTCTTTACAAGGAGAACGCGTCGATCAGCGGCGCGGAGGTAGGCTGCCAGGGCGAAGTCGGCGTAGCGTGTTCGATGGCCGCAGGCGGATTGACGGCGGCACTGGGCGGAACCAATGGACAGGTGGAGCACGCGGCGGAGATCGCGATGGAGCACAACCTGGGCATGACCTGCGATCCGATTGGCGGGCTGGTGCAGATCCCCTGCATCGAGCGCAACGCGATGGGCGCGGCCAAGGCGGTGCAGGCATCGCGGATCGCGATGAACGAGTCGGAGGCGCACAAGGTGTCGCTGGACCAGGTGATTCGTACGATGTACCTGACCGGGCTCGATATGCAGTCGCGCTACAAGGAGACGAGCCTGGCCGGGCTTGCCCTGAACATTATTGAGTGCTGAGGCCCGAGAAAGTATGGTCCCACGCTGATCCGCATCATCGCGGCTTGCCTTTTGATGATTTCGATCTAGGCTGTGGCTCGAAATCGCGGGCCTTCGCCGCCGGCCGAACGCAAACGGGCGCTTAAGCGCATTCGCCGCCTTCAGGCCGATCCGCCGAATCCGAATTCGATGGATGAGATTCAATGGCTGGTGAAGTGGACGATCGAAGTGAGGGACATTCGGCTCGATATTTGCTCCAGCCTTTATAAAATCCTAAGGCGCCGGCGAGCGGTGGCGAGATTCTTCTCGACGTGATGATGTGCAGAGACCTCGTTTGTGCTCGCGAATCGGATCGGCGCGACGATAGGCCGACCCATGTGAAAGCTGGTGTTGAAGGCCTATTGCGCGCATACGCGGTGCTGCTGAAGGCCAACGCGAATGATCGCCAACCGTATCCCGACAAGCTGATCAAGAAGCGCGATGAGGGCATGCTGAAGAAATTTTTGAAGTCGTTGATGGCTTCCGGATGCGGCAACTGAGACTCGTTTCTTCTTCCGATGAAGGAGAATTTTCTATTCACGAATCGATGCGCGATCGATTGGGGAAAAAATTGTTGACCATTTTTCCACTCTTCGTACGTTTTTTTCTTGACACTTGCGTAGCATGAATCTATACATTCATTCAACTGCAATTTAACTATTGCAGACATCGATGCAAACCATCGAAAAGGGAGAATAGGCAAAATGGCAACTAAGAAGGCAGCGAAAAAGGCACCCGCGAAGAAGGCAGCCACCAAGAAGGCACCCGCGAAGAAGGCTGCAAAGAAGAAGTAAAAGCGGTCAACCATCAACAAGGCAACACTCAGAGGGGGACGCTCAAAGCGTCCCCCTCAGTGTTTGTGGAGAAGGAATAAACTCGATTGAGACGCGGTCCGCGGATGCGTGTTCGCAAGACAGATGGAAGTGCACGGGGCGAAAGCCCCTTTCTTTATGCGACCTTTTAACCTGACCGCGCTTCAGAAGCCTGAGGGCCCCTGCTCTCTGCCAACTGCCTTGTTGAGGATGATCTGGCGGAGGCTTGATCTGCCGGGTCGGGCTTTGTTCCGGTCTCATCGGTTCAGGCGGAACTTGTCGGCGAAGTTCGCCGGAAAATGAATTTTCAATGAGGAGAAAGAGAAGAGGTAGGATTTCCAAGAGACCATGACACGACGCCGCTGGATTGCTGAACACTGGGATGAAGCCACCGCAACGCTGGTGGGCGCGCAGGCCGAACACCTGGCGCGTGTGCTGCGCGCGCATGTGGGCACGGAGGCCGATGTGGTTGCGGGTGGACATGTGTTTCATGCCCGGGTGGCGGCCCTCAGCAATCACGAGGTGCGCTTCAATCTGATTGCGGAAGTGCAGGCCGACCCGGCGCTGCCGGTGACCTTGGTGGTTTCGATTTACAAATTTGACCGCATGGAATGGGCGCTGGAGAAGGCAACGGAACTGGGCGTTCGGGCCTTGGCACCGGTGATTGCGCGGCGCACGGAGAAGCATCTGGCGCAAGCCGCCGAAAAGCGCGCGGAGCGCTGGCGGCGGATCGTGCATGAGGCGGCGCAACAGGCGCGACGGTCGGATGTGCCGCTGATTCATGAACCGGCGACGCTGGCCGCGCGGGTGCATGCCGATTCCACGGCGACGCGGTTTGTTCTGGCAGAACAGGAACGCGCGACGACGCTGCGGACTGCGCTTGAGGAGCTGTCCGGCCAAGCGGCGGGGCCGCAGATGCCGGCGCTAGAGATTGCGATTGGACCGGAGGGTGGATGGGCTCCGGATGAGGAAGAGCTGTTCGATGCCAACGGGTGGCGCGCCGTGTCCCTGGGTCCGCGGATTCTGCGCGCGGAGACGGCGGCAATCGCCGCGCTGGCGGTGGTGGCTTCTTGTCTCGAGTAAGAGGCTTGCCGGCCCAAGAGTATGTTTTTCTGCTAAAGATGTGCGTAATGCAAGAGCAGCCCCGCAAGCACCGCGCCGGCAAAGTCGCCGATGAGCGGGATAGGCGCATAGCGCCAGTTCGATCCGCCTTTTCCTGGAATCGGGAGCAACCAATGCATGAGGCGCGGACCGAGATCGCGCGCGGGGTTGATGGCGTAGCCGGTAGTTCCTCCGAGCGAGAGGCCGATGGCCCAGACAAGACTGGCGACGAGCCAGGGTGCCAAGCCCGGTGCGGGGCCCGTGGGAGACACTCCATGCGAGCCGATGGCAGTGGCGACGACCACTAACACGGCTGTGCCGATCATTTCACTGAGGATGTTGAGCAACGGGCTGCGGACCGCGGGGCTGGTCGAGAAGATGCCGAGCTTGGCGGCGGGGTCGGGCGTGTGCTTCCAGTGCGGACCGTAGTGCAGAGCCATGAGCCCGGAACCGGCCATGGCGCCGAGCAACTGTGCGGACCAGTAGTTGACAAGCTGTGAGTAGTCCCCGGAGTTAATGGCGACGGCGAGGGTAATGGCTGGATTGAGATGTGCGCCGGAACTGCCGAAGGCCTGCGCCACCAGAACTCCGCACAGTACGGCCAACGCCCATCCGGTGGCGATGACCATCCATCCGGAGTCGGCGGCGTAGGACTTGCGGAGGGTGACGCCTGCATTGACGCCGTTGCCGAGCAGCACCAGCACCAGCGTACCCATGAACTCGCCCAGCCAGACAGAATGCATGTAGACTTCCTTGCCCTAGCGCCCTCGGTGAGGCCGAATGCGCCGACAGAGAGCACTGAATTGAGGAATTGCGGAACTCAAGCATGATGCACTGCGAGGGGTTGCTTCGCCAAGAGGTCAGCCGTTTTGGGCAGGGACACAGTTTGGAAGACTGATTCCCTCAGGGACTACCGCCTCAAAACAATTTTTTTGGGTGCAAGTCGGCGCGGGGTTCAGATCTAGCCCGAGGCGCCTTTTCAAAAATGTGCAGATGTGCAGGCGGATGCTCGCACCCTTCAAATTGCGCTGCTCGATTCCTTTGTTGTGCGTCTTTTATTCCGATGCGGTGGGGATCTTGTTTGAGTAGTCGGTCCAGTGGGTAAGCAATTCGTTCACGACGACGTGGCCGACGGTGTAGGCGGCTTCGAGAGAACGCAGGTAACCTTAGTACCTGGCGACGCGCTGGGTGGCGAGGCTCTCCTCGGCGGTCATGCCGCGGGGCTGGCGGTTGTAATTACTTACGGTGCCGAGGGCGATCACGCGATGACTGTCGACGCGGCCGGCGTTCGCCAGGTACTCAACGGACTCGAACGTGCCGCTATCTTCTATGGCTGTTGTGACAAACTCACGCTGGCCGCTGGGGAAGCAGGGCAGCCACCGGACGGTCCAGGCGTCGAAGAGCTTGCCGCGCCAGTAGCGCGAGGAGGACAGTTCATTCCCATGGTGACCAAGGGCGGCGGCGCGGCGGCGGCTCCGTCGAAGTTGCTAAGGATTTCTTTGAGGTGTTCGGAGTCGGCGAGAGGCGTGGAACGGGTGAGCGGAAAGGCCCACGCGGCGAGCGTCTCGTTGCGCGTCAGGACCTGGCCGGCAAGCGCAGCAGCGGGATCTTCAGAGGGCCCGAACTTCGGCAGCGGGAGATAACCGGTGATCCAGTCTTGAGGAGTCTCGCACGCATCGATCTCGTAGCTGAGATTGCCATCGACGACCCAGTGGGCCCAGGCAGCGGAGCCGAGCGAGATTCTGTCCGGCGATCCTCCGGCGATACCGGCGACGATCCAGCAGGCATGGGGCAAGTCGAAGCGCATGTCGAGGCTGAGAGCCATGATGGTTACGGTGGCGTGTGCGGTACCCCGGGCCGGTGAGCACAGCCATTTCTCCGGCGTTCTTCATGCAGACGGCGTGATGACCAGCGGCGAGAGGATCGATGCGATCGAGATGATCGCGCTCCACCCATTCGGGAACCTCGCCGGGCTGATCGCCGGTGTCTGCGCCTACTTCAAACAGGGTAAGGACGACGACCTTCACAGGGATGGTGAGGGGCTTGGCCTGCGCAAAGCCAAGCAGGCAGGCTGAAATGAAGAGCGCAAGACAGTGCGGCTATCGGGAATCATTGATTGCGATCGTAGCTGAGCGAGAGCATTCGACACAGCGATTCGTCACGAGCCCGCGATGGTATGCGAGCAATCGAGAGAGTCGGCCGAATGAGAGTTTCAGCAAGAGCATGGTGCGTGGCATTGCCGATGGGCGCGGCAACTGTTCACCTGGGCGCTCAGCAGGCGACCGAAGGCAACCGGCACCCGTGGACGATCGTGGTGCATGGCGGGGTGGGCGTGATTGAGCGGGCGGCACTGGGGCCAAAGGGAGATGCGGCTTATCGCGCTTCACTGACCAAGGGAATTGAGGCCGGATCCAAGGTGCTCGACAGCGGCGGCTCGGCCGTGGACGCAGTCGAAGCGGTGCTGAAGATCTTTGAAGACGATCTCCTGTTCAATGCGGCGCATGGTGCTGTGTTTACCTCCGAGGGAAAGCATGAGCTCGATGCATCGATCATGGACGGATCGAATTGAATGGCCGGAGCGGCGGCGGGGGCTGGGCACACGCGGTATCCGATTTCGCTGGCGCGGGCGGTGATGGATCAGTCGCCGTACGTGATGATGGCGGGGCCGGGCGCCGAGGCCTTCGGGGCGCGTGTGGGGCTGGAACAGGTAGACCCGAATTTCTTTTTCACGGAGGCTCGGTGGCAGTCGCTGGTGAAGCAATTGACGATGGAAGGCAAGCCAGTTCCTCCGCGGCCGGTGGGTGCGCCGCCGCCGGGTGCGATTGCGCCGGTGGCGTTTTACTATGAGCCGGCCGACGCGCGGAGCCATGGAACGACGGGAGCGGTGGCGCCGGATCGGCACGGCAACATTGCGGCGGGCACTTCGACCGGAGGTGTGCAAGGCAAGATGCCGGGGCGCGTGGGCGACTCGCCCATTCTTGGCGCGGGGACGTATGCGCACGAATCGTTCGTGCGCGGTTTCGGCGACCGGATCGGGTGAGTACCTTATCCGGCTGGGCGTGGCGCGCGAGATTTGCAATCTGGTCGCATTCAAGGGCATGCCGGTGCAGCAGGCGGCCGATGAGGTGATCCACCATGAGTGCGAGGCGCTGCATGAGGATGGCGGCGTGATTGCGCTGTCGCCGGATGGCAGACGGCGTTCAGCTTCAATACGCCGGGGATGTTTCGCGCGCAGTTGAGCGAAAGGCGGAACATTGCAAGTACACATTTATGAAGATGAGCAATAGAGCACCTGTCGATGTCAAGCGTTCCGGCGTGGACGGGTGATGATGACCAAAGTACCGCGACGCTACTTTCGAGTGATGGAATGCTGCCGGCAGGCTCTTTGATGATGCTGAGCATCGGCAATTGCAGCCAGCGCGGGCGTGAGACTGGAGCGAACGAAGAAGCCGGTGTTCACCGCGCTATTTTTGGCAGGCGACTTGGTGGGTCCCGGCGAACCTTTTCCGAGTGAATCAGCACCGGAGCGCGGACCTGCCCGCGGATCGGCACGCAGAGGCTTTACCTCATTCGGGCAATGCGCCAACTGAGGCGAAGGCCCGCGTGCAGGCGGTGGTCAAGGTTTTCGAGAATGGGTAAGTGCAGCGCGGCCCGAGAAATCTTGACACGTTCATGAATCGGCTGTTTGGAGATGAGGGCACTCTGATTCCCGGGACGTGAGGCTCGGAGTAGTCGCGCGAGTTTCCAAGGGCTCAGGAATTTGTGCGCGAAGACTGGGCGGGAGGGGGTGAGTTCCGCTTCAGAGTGGACGACGGCCTTGTGTCTTCGTATCGAGATATGGCGTGGGTGGCGACGGTGGGAGCGGTCCAGTTCCGCCGTCCGAACCGGCAGGCAGGGTTTTCCGCGGTGCTTCGGCGGCCGAGGGCAGGTGGTTGATTCAGCAGATGCTGTTTCATTGGAAGATCGGCCGGTGACGCCTGCGAGTCGGATGTCGCCCGGGGGGAGTGGGGTAGGGCGCAGCAACGATCGAAGGCCATCCCGCTGGGGATGGCCTTCGATCGTTGCTCGCGACCTGACTGGCGCTCGCTACGGCTGAACGGGGACGCCCTGGGTGCCATCGTTGCGGGCCTGGGCCTTCTGGGTGAGGACTTTGTGGGCGTTATCTTCCAGGGCCTGAGCTTCGGGAAGATAGGTGAGCGCTTTCTGGATCATGGGGTCCCAGTCGGCGCGAACGCGCAGGCCCTCCGATTCGCCAAACTGGATGGCCATGATCTTGTCCTTGATGCTGGCTTTGAGCCAGTCGCTGATGCCGTCGAGGTCGGCCTGCGTGAAGGGGATGTTCTTGCTGGTGAGGTACTGCTTGAAGTCGGTGATCACAGCATCGTCGACCTGGAAGTTTTTGTCCACGGTGCGATTGGCCAGATAGACCGGCGCGAAGTGGAAGAAGACGTCTTGATAGATGAGCGACTCCTGGAAGTGATTGGCCTTGGGCGGCTCAATCTTTTCGTCGGGCGTGATGCCGCCGCCACCGTAGACGGTGCGGCCCGAATCAGTGAACTTGACCTCAGCGTTGGTGTTATTGGGCGGCAGAGCGCCGGCGTGGTTGTAATAGTAGTCGTAGAGCGAGACGCCGGTGTAGTTACGCTGGATCAGGCGGCCGGAAGGCGTGTAGTAGTGATAGGTGGTGAGCGCCAGGCCGGTGTTCTCACTAAGGTTGTAGACGGTTTGCACCAGACCCTTGCCAAAGGTGGTTTGACCGACGATGAGGGCGCGGTCGTGGTCCTGCAGCGCGCCGCTGACAATTTCCGCGGCGGAGGCGGTGCCTCGGCTGACCAGCACGACGATGGGGAAGGTCTTGCCGCCGTTACCGGCCTGGGCGACATAATTCTGATCCGGATAGGCTCGACCGCGCTGGGAGACGATGCTCTGGCCTTTTGTGAGCAGGTGATCGCAGACTTCCACTGCCTGGCTGAGAAGACCGCCCGGGTTATCGCGAAGGTCAAGGACCAGGCCTTTCAGATTGCCGAAGCCGTCCACGGATTCGATCACCTCCTGGGCGGTGGTCTCCTGGAACTGCTTGAGGTGGACGTAGCCGACGCCGGGACGAATCTCATATTTGAGGTCCACGGAGGGGTTGGGGATTTCATCGCGGACGAGCGGGAAGACGAGCGGCTTGGCCTGGCCCTCACGGCTCATGCTGACCTGCACGGCTGTGCCCTTGGGTCCCTTGAGGGTCTTCGCCACGGTGTCCGAGGTCATCCCATCGGTACTCTTGCCGTCGATGGCGGAGATGACGTCGCCGGGATGAACGCCGGCCTTGAATGCCGGTCCGCCTTCCATGGGAAACACGACGTAGACCTTGCCGCCGCCGACCGACTGCTGAATGGTCATGCCCACGCCGTAGTAGCGGCCGTGCTGTTCTTCACGCATTTTGGCGTAGGCTTTGGGGTCGTAGAAGTTGGAATGCGGATCGAGCCCGCGCAGCATGCCGGGAATGGCGCCATCGTAGATGGCGGTGTCTGCCTTATCGCCCTGGATGGGCTCTGCGTAGTTCTGCTCGACCAAAGCGTAGACGTTGGTGAACGACTTCAGGCTATCGCGAAGCTGGCTCTCATCCTCCGACGACTGTGCGCCCACACGGCGCTGCATCAGGGAGCCGACCACGGCGCAGACGGAGAAAAACAGGACCACGGTGAACAGGGCGCGGCGTGCGCGGGGAGTCATAGGCTGGGAGAACCTCCGATACTACGGATGCGGCAGGCGGGCAGGAAGAGGCCTGGAATCGGCAGTCTTAAGGCCAAAGTATACCATCCCCTGGTTTGACGCCGGGCGCCGGGTTCGGGTAGCCCGGAGGCGGGAAAAGGGGATGGCGGCAGGGGGAATTGAGGGCGTTGATGATTCCAGAGGGTTTGGGCGTTCAATGAAGGCAGAATTCGGCCAATCGTCGCGCGGTTGCTGCCCAGCCATTTACAATGGCGTCTATGCCTCAGGGGTAAACACGTTTTGCTCCGCGCAGTGACCTCATCTATGACCCTAAGATCTCGTTTCATTCCCGCGGCTTTCGTGTTCGGCACGGCGCTGCTCGCAAGTTCCGCCCTGGCACAGACGCGTCCGGCCGTATCGCAGAGTCCGTACGGCGGCATGACTGTCGAGGACATCGTGGCCCACGTGAACGACCAGATCATCACGCAATCGGATTACGATCGCGCGATGAAGGAGTTGGACGACGACGCCAAGCAGCATGGGGCCACGATGCAACAGATCTCCGAAGGGCACCGAGACCTGCTGCGCAGCCTGATTGACCAGCAACTTTGGCTTTCCAAGGCCAAGGAAGTGGGCATCAACGGCGACACCGAGCTGATCAAGCGGCTGGATGAGATCCGCAAGCAGTACAACCTGGCAAGCATGGAGGACCTGGAGAAAGCGGCCAAGGACCAGGGCTACTCATTTGAAGACTTCAAGGCGAACATCCGCAACCAGATTGTGACCCAGGAAGTGATGCGCGAGGAAGTTGGGCGCAGGGTGCAGATCACGCCGGGCGAAGTGGAGCGCTACTTCGATGCGCATAAGCAGGATTACGCCAAGCCGGAGGGCGTGCAACTGAGCGAGATTCTGGTCTCGACAGGGCCTGATCCGGACGACAAGACGAAGACCGATGCCGGCAAGGCCAAGGCGGACGAAATTGAGGCCAAGCTGCATGGCGGCGGCGACTTCGGTCAGCTGGCGAAGTCGTTCAGCGAGGGAACCACGGCGGCAGACGGCGGGGCATTTGGCACGTTCCATCGCGGTGAACTGGCCAAAGTATTCGAAGATGCGACATTCAATCTGAAGCCGGGCGAGTGGACCGAGCCGATTCGCACCAAGCAGGGCTACGTCATCTTCAAAGTGGACAAGCACATGCCGGGCGGCGTTCCTGCGTATAAGGATGTTGAGCAGGATGTGGAGCAGAACCTCTACGAGTCCCGCATGATGCCGGCGATGCGCGATTACCTGACACAGATGCGCGAGGAATCGTACATCGATCTCAAGCCGGGGTACGTGGATTCCGGAGCAAGCCCCAAGCAAGTCAAGCCGGTCTATAGCGCGTATACGCCGCCTACGACGAAGAAGAAAGCGAAGGTGGAGCGGACGCGCTTCCGCGAAACAACGCACACATTCCGCCAGAAGAGTGGCGAGACCGCTGCTGCGGCCCCTGCGCCGAATGCCACCACGGCGAGCAAGACCACGGCGAGCAAAAATGACGTGAGTGCCGCGACGGGCAAGCCGGGCAAAAAGGAAAAGATTCGCTACGGGCAGGCACCCTCGAAGACGCTGCCGAATGCTGCTTCCAGTGCGACCGAAGATGCGGGCGCGGGATCAGGGGCGACGGCGGCCAACGCTGCGGCAGAGCCGGTGAACCCGCTGGAGACGGAAAACAAGGCGACGCAGAAGACGCGTTACAGCGCGCGCGCCAAGGCGCCGAAAACGACTGGGGCGAACGGAGGGCAGACCAACAGCGATACGCCGCCTGCTCCGGATGCGGCCGAGGTCGCAGATCGGCAGGCACAATCGACGCCGCTCGGTTTGAACGGCGACACAGGGACGAAGAAAAAGAAGGCCAAGACGGTGGCGACGGACAAGACGCGGTATGCCGACAAGAGCAAGAAGCCGGACGCGTCAGCTCCGGATGCGAGCGGGACCCCGACGGCTCCCGCGGCGCAGACCCCCGCCCCCGCCCAGCCCCCCGCTCCAGCCTCAGCTCCGGCGCCGGCCTCTACTCCCGCTCCGGCCTCTACTCCCGCTCCGCCGCAATAGGCGGACGCTGATGTCGGAAGCAAAATCTTCGGGCCTGGAATTTATTTTCCAGGCCCGCGGTGCTTTCCGGGCCAACGGGCATGATGCCCGATTGGCTATGCGGAGACGCTGATAGTATTCATGGAGAGATGAAGGCTGCTGCCTATTCCGGGCGCTATGAACAAGATGATTTGGCGGAAAAAGCGATGAAGGCTAAGCCTGGTGAGTTTGCCGGTCGATTTGGAAATTTATGAAAGACATTTATATTGCCGACCTGTCCAGCATCGACGAAGGCAAGCCCTTCGACGGATATTTTTTGGTGCTGGCCAAGCAGCAGCGTACGACGAAATCGAACAAGGCCTACCTGAGCCTGGTGCTGGGCGACAAGACGGGGCAGCTGGAAGGGCGGGTGTGGGAGATCGGCGATCCCCGCATTGCCAGGGAATTCGATCGCGGCGACATTGTGAAGGCGCGGGGCACCGCTTCGCGGTTTGACGATCGGCTGCAGATGAAGATTGACCAATTGCGGCTGGCGCTTCCTGCCGAAGTAGACAAGACCGACATGCTGCCTTCGACCATGTACGATGTGGCCACACTTTGGACCCGGCTCGAGAGCTTTGTGGAATCTCTTACCAACGCTGATTTGAAGCGACTGCTGAAGGCGGTGCTGGACGAGCCGGCGCTGGCTACTGCCTACCGTGAAGCGCCGGCAGCCAAACAGCTGCATCACGCCTGGCTGGGCGGGCTGCTGGAGCATGTGATCAGCTTATGCACGCTGGCCGACCGGGTGGCGCCGCACTATCCACTGATCGATCGCGACCTGTTGTTGACCGGCGTGATTCTGCACGATATCGGCAAGGTGCGGGAGCTGAGCTGGGAAGTGGGCTTCGAGTACACGATCGAGGGTATGCTGCTGGGGCACATCCAAATTGGCGCGGCGCTGGCGGAGCGCACCATGGACAGCCTGGCGGACTTCCCGGCGAAGCTGAAGACATTGGTCTTGCACATGATCTTGTCGCACCACGGAAAACTGGAGTTCGGGTCGCCCAAGCTGCCGATGATTCCGGAGGCGCTCATGCTGAACTTCATCGATGACCTCGATGCCAAGATGCAGGCGGTTTCTTCCGAGTTCGACAAGTCGGCGCGCGAAGGCAAAGGGCCAAACGAGCTTACCAATAAGGTGTGGGCGCTCGATAACCGGCAGTTGTTAAATACCCGACGTTGGCTTGGGGATTCGGAGTAGATTTCAGAACCTCTTTCACTTGTGCTCCGGGATGCATGGGCAGGTGATGGATGCACAAGTGATGAATGCGCAAGTGATGAATGAGCAAACTGCCCCGGGGGGGGAGAAACCTGGTTGTTGTGGCAGCGGCGGCGGGTTGCTTCCCGAAGGTAATCATTTGCTACTGCACTATGCAAGGCTTTGCATAAAACGCGATCGCTATGGCGTCAAGTGTAACAAAACAGATGACGTTACCGTGGCCCTGGAATTGCATAGATTTGGTTGCCGGCTCAGGTTATAGTTCCCCCCGCCCGCCTAAGTACCTTCCCAAAAGGCGCACCACCTCCCGGCACGGAGAGAGAACCATGAAGAATATTACTTTATCGTTGGCAGCCACGGCCCTTATGTTTACCGCTACTTCGCTGCATGCCGGGACCATTCTGAGCGAAAACTTCAACGAGCTGACGGCCCAAGCGTCGGCGACCTCGGTGGGGGCATTTAGCGCCATCGGCGGTACCAATGTGGATATTGTTGGGCCCGGCTTCTTCCCCAGCCTGATCGTTGCCCCCGAATCCGGCAACGCGATTGACTTGGATGGATCCGGCGGCAATCCGCAGGGCGTCTTGCAGTCCAACTCGGCCGTCTCCCTCGTTCCCGGGGTGGACTACTTACTGAGTTTTGACCTGATTGGCTCGCAGCGCGGAAACACAACGTCAACGACGGTGACGTTTGGATCCTTCGATCAGACGTTTGTTCTTTCGAGCAGCGACGACACGGACGGCATTGTGGTTGACGCTCTTGTGACAGTGACTACGCCGGAGTCGGAGTTCCTCACCTTTACCAGCAACACGCCGGGAAACATGGGAGCGCTCTTGGACAATGTGTCCATTGCTTCGGCCTCGCCGATCCCAGAACCCTCCAGCTTGTTGATGCTCGGTTCGGGACTCATGGCTTTGGCTGGCTTCTCGCGCCGCAAGTTTGCTGCTCGCAGCCTCTAGCCCACTTCCTTGTTCATGCACGCTTCGGGCCGTTCCCGGATTTCGCTTAGCTGATCCGGGAATGCCCGTGGCCCATAGGCCCCGGAAATTTCGCGGGCATCGGCCTGTCGGGTTGATGAACTTCCATCCGGCGAAGTGTTTTTCGTTGCGAGCGACGACGGTTCAGTTGTTGGCTCCCCTGATGGCGGTGATGATCCTATCGAGGCCGTTGCGCGGTCGGCCTGTCTCTGTTCCCTCGGCCATCGAGCGCCCCCAGATCACGTCGGCTTTCTCGGCGACGGGAGAAGTTCGCCCGGCAGAGCTCGATCTCGGGCCGTTCGAAACCGAGGAACTCGGCTCCCAGATCATCACGATTGATTTCAAAAGCAGCCCGGGATTTCAAAAGCAGCCCGGGAGAGGATGGGTTCTGATCTTCGCATCCTGGCAGTGCCCGCCTGCCTGCCACGGTTCGAGTGGGACCGGAACTGCTTTGGCCCTCATTCCACGAGCCAGGACCATTGCTCTTCGGTGAGAGGAACGACCGAGAGCCGGCCGATGATGACCAGTGGCGAGTTGGCGAACAGCGGCTCGGCCTTGATGGCGGCCAGGGGCTTGGGCGTTTTGATGCGCTTGCCTGCTTTGACCTTGACGATGGGAACCTTGGGATCGGTGGCGTCTACGCTGAGAACGGTTCCGGTGCCGACCGCGGTGCGCTCGTCGCCGGTGTGGTAGAAGATCCACTTGGTTCCAGCCTTCATTTCCCGCAGATATTTAACCGCGGTGGGGTTGGTAACGCCATCCCAGATGGTTTCCTTGTCGCGGAGGAAGTTGTCGAAGGAATAGACATCGGGCTCGGTCTTGAACAGGAAGTAGGCCATCGGTCCATCGTAAGGCAGCAGCGTCCGGTTGGGAAATCGACCGGGAAGCTGGGCTTGTACTCGGCTGGCGCAACGATGGCTCGCTCGGCGGAAATGCTGGCGGAAATGCTGGCGGAGCCGGAAGCGTGGATCTCGGAGGAGTATCAAGCGCGGCGGGCCAATTGCCGGTCCGATGCTCAAGGACACTTCGACTGTGCAGTTGCCTTGCGCCCACAGGGCAAGGACAGGGCTCTGCGGGCCCAGGCGCGCCCGATTGCGCGCGATCTCAACGCGCGGCTCTCTCGCCCTTTCCTGCCATGAGGAAGCGGTGCGCATCAATCGTGGCCTGGACCAGCCGTTGTGGCTTGCACCCACGATTCGACACGCTGCAGATATTCTTCGCGACATGGGCCGGAGGGTCGACTCTGCGCCACATTGTGGAGAAGCTCTGGAACCTTAGCGCGGACACGATGAGGCTGCTCCGCTGGACCTGGCCAGCACGCTGCGCGGCTATGCGCTTCTCAAAGCAGAGGGCGGCGCGTTTCAGGAGGGGGAACTGCTTTGCTTGGGCAGGAAGCTGGGCGTCTCTATGCCCGGGTGCACGTGCAGGCCGGCGTGGCTGAGAGCAAGGCGGAGATTGCCCGGTGATCGGCCGATTGAGCTGGCCAAGGCAGGATCCCCCCGGGGCTTTGGGCCGATCGGTGATTCTGCTCCCGTGCCCTGAACCGTTTCTTGCTCCGCACCCCGATTCGCGCCCTGGTCCGCGCCCCGATCCGCACCCTGGTTTGAGCCCAGACCCGTGTCTTCCCTTTACAATCAAATGAATATGATCCGTTTTTCAACTGCCGGGGAATCGCATGGAGAAGCGCTGACGGCGCTCCTGTCCGGTTTGCCGGCCGGCGTGCCCGTGGACCTTGACTTGATCAACCGCGAATTATGGCGGCGCCAGCAGGGGTATGGACGCGGCGGCCGGATGAAGATTGAGACCGACAAGGCGCACATCTTGTCGGGTGTACGGCACGGCAAGACGATTGGCTCGCCGATTGCGATTGAGATTGTGAACCGCGACTGGAAGAACTGGGAAGAGAAGCTTCCTGTAGAGGCCGGCGACCCGGCCAAGCACCAGGCGGTTGCCTCGCCGCGTCCGGGGCATGCTGATTTGGCCGGAGCGCTCAAGTACAACTTTCCCGATGCACGCTATGTTTTGGAGCGGGCTTCGGCGCGCGAGTCCGCGGCGCGCGTTGCGGCCGGTGCCCTGGCCAAGCTGTTTCTGGGAACGCTGGGGATCGAGGTACTGAGCCATGTAACTCGTGTGGGGCGAGTCGAGCTTGAGCGCGCAGCCGCCTGGGATGAGATTGCAGCCTTGGCAGCAAAAGACGACGTGATGCTGGGTTGCGTGGATGCTGCTACGGAAGCGCGGATGAAGGAAGAGGTTGAAGAAGTTTCGCGCACGGGCGATACAGTGGGCGGCGTATTTGAGGTTGTCGTGCATGGCGCGCCGGCGGGGTTGGGCACGTATGCCAATTGGGATGAGCGGCTGGATGGGCTGCTGGCGTGGTCAGTGATGAGCCTGCAGGCGGTCAAGGCGGTGGAAATTGGACGCGGGGTCACGGCTGCGGAGTCGTTTGGTTCCAAGGTGCACGATCCGATTCATTATGCGAGCGAGAACCATGGCAAGCCGACGCGGTTTACACGCGCGCAGAATCACGCGGGCGGCATTGAGGGCGGGGTTTCCAACGGGGAAGATATTGTGGTGCGCGGGTATCTGAAACCGATTTCCACGCTGCGCAAGCCACTGGAGTCCGTACGCTTCGACACGCGCGAGGCGACCAGCGCAAGCTATGAGCGCTCGGACATCTGCGTTGTGCCTGCGGCCGGGGTGGCGGCGGAGGCCATGGTGGCGCTGACGGTTGCGGGTTTGGTGCAACAGAAGTTCGGCGGCGACTCGGTGGGCGAGTTGCAACGGAATTTCAACGGCTACATCGAACAGATACGCCGGTATTAACGGCAAACCCGATTCGAGGTAAACTTAGTCGTGGATTCGCCAGGAATCCGGCCAAATTGCTTGAGCTTGGGGATCCCTTCGACAAGGCGAAACGCATTTCGAAGCCTGGGTGGGGTTGAATCCTGGGATGAGGTAAAGCAGTTTTTTGCAACATTGTTTTTTGGGCACTGATGGGTAAATAATGCTCCGAAATTACGGAAAGTAGTAGAAACGAAAAATGATTCTGAAGGTCGTGAAATATCCCGAGCCGGTGCTCTCACAGCCTGGCGAACCGGTAACTGAATTCAACGCTGAACTGCGAAAGCTGGTTACCGACATGTTTGAGACCACCTATGCGTCGCAGGGCATCGGATTGGCTGCGCCGCAGGTGGGCGTTGCCAAGCGCGTGACGGTGATTGACCTGAGCATGGGCAAGGACCCGAAAGACAAGCTGGTGCTGATCAATCCGGAAGTGATCTCGAGCGAAGGCAGGCTGTATGAAGAAGAAGGCTGCCTCAGCTTTCCTGACATTCGCGAGAAGGTTGTGCGCGCAGCTAAGGTGCGTATTCGGGCCCAGGATCTCGACGGCAAATGGTTCGAGATGGATGGAGAAGAACTGCTCTCGCGCTGCATGCAGCATGAGATTGACCACCTGGACGGGATGCTGTTTATCTTCCGCATGAGCGCGTTGAAGCGCGACTTGAATCTGCGCAAGATTCGCAAGATGCAGCGCGAAGGCAAGTGGT
Source organism: Occallatibacter sp. (assembly GCA_036519195.1). Classification (GTDB taxonomy): domain Bacteria; phylum Acidobacteriota; class Terriglobia; order Terriglobales; family Acidobacteriaceae; genus Telmatobacter. Next base: position 34,333 of record DATDLS010000070.1, read on the forward strand.
AGGCACGCGAGGCGCGGCATGAAACTGGTGTTCTGCGGCACTCCTCACTTTGCAGTGCCCACATTCGAAGCTCTGCGCGCGGCGGGCCATGAGATTTCCCTGGCTGTTTCGCAGCCCGACCGACCAGTAGGCCGCTCGCAGCAAATGACTGCGTCGCCGGTCAAGCAGACTGCAGTGGCGGCCGGAATTGCCCTGGTACAACCGGAAAAGATTCGCAACAATGTGGAATTTCGCGCGCAGCTTGAGGCGATTCGGCCGGACGCGATTGTGGTGGTTGCGTATGGACGCATCATTCCTCCGTGGATGCTTACGCTGCCGCGACTGGGATGCATCAATCTGCATGGGTCACTGCTGCCGAAGTATCGCGGGGCCGCTCCGATTCAGTGGTCGGTAGCGATGGGCGATGCGGTGACCGGCAACACGACGATGCTGCTCGAAGAAGGACTCGATACGGGACCGATTCTTTTGCAGCAGAGTGTGGAGATTGGCCCGAGCGAAACTGCCTCTGATCTTTTTGTTCGGCTGGCAGAGGCTGGTGCACCGCTGATGGTTGAGACGCTGGCGGGGCTTGCCGCCGGAAGCCTTCAGCCGCGGGCGCAGAATCATGAAGGGGCAACGTATGCGCCGATTCTCGACCGCGAAGATGGGCGCATGGACTTCGCTGGGCGTTCGGCCGAAGAGCTCTACAATCGGTGGCGCGGATTTCAGCCATGGCCAGGCGCCTTCACTGCACTCGACGGCAAAAAGCTGATCGTGCACCGGATGGCGATTGCTCGGCGGAATGGGCTGGCGGCGATGAGCGATGCTCGAGCAGCCAGCGCGGATCCGGGTGCGATTCACATTGATGAGCATCGTTTCTTTGTTGCTTGTGCAGAGAACACGTGGCTTGAATTTGTGGAATTGCAGTTAGAAGGCAAGAAGCGCATGACGGCTGCGGAACTGCTCCGCGGAATGCAGATTCCGGACGGCGCGCGGCTTGGGCTTCGGGCGCCATGACGCGACCGCGAAAGCCGACCGTCAAGAAGGTTGCGCCCAAGAATCGCCTTACGGAAATTTCACCGGCGCGCAAGGCCGCGTTCCAGGTTCTGCTGGTGATTGAGCAGGGTCAGGCCCACGCGGATAATTTGCTGCGGAGCAGCGCGGTGGATTCTCTTTCTGCGCCGGACCGGCACCTCGCGACAGCTCTGGTACTGGGCGTGGTGCGATGGCAGATACGGCTGGATCACGAGCTTCAGGCGTTGCTCAAGAGGCCCGATGCCAAGCTGGATGCCCAGATTCTTATCGCGTTGCGGATGGGCGCATTCCAGATTCTGCACATGGATCGCATTCCTGCGCGTGCGGCGATTGATGAAAGCGTGGAACTGGCCAAGCAGGCCGGACATCGGTTTGCTTCAGGTATGGTGAATGCGGTATTGCGCAAGCTGGCCGGAGTTCCGCAGGCGGAATTTCCCGAGGGGAGCGGCCAGCAACTGGCACTGGCGGAAGCGCATCCGGCGTGGATGGTCGAGCGCTGGGCGGCCTTGTTTGGGATGGATGCGGCGCGGGCAATTTGCCGATACGGCCAGACGCAGCCGGCGCTCGCACTGCGCATTGCTGATTCAGAAGCAGAACTCTCCGAAGCAGGTGTGGTTGTCGAGCCTGGCGGGCTGTTGACGGCCGCGCGTGTTGTTGTTTCGGGCGATGTGACGGCGACCGATGGGCTCAGACGCGGCCGCATTCGCATACAGGATGAGGGCTCGCAATTGGTCGCTGAACTTGCTGCAGTGCAGTTGCAGCGCGGAGCGAAAACAATCCTCGATGCGTGCGCTGCGCCGGGCGGCAAGACCCTGATTCTTGCCGAGCGCAATCCGCAGGCGCGGATTGTTGCGATGGAATCGAGCGCTGCGCGGTTTCGACAGTTACAGGATCGCGTTCAACCGTTCGCCGATCGCATCGAGTGCAGGCTTGGGGATGCCAGCGCGCTGCGGGACCAGGAGGATACTGATCTGGTGCTGGCAGATGTGCCTTGCAGCGGAACCGGGACGTTGGGACGCAATCCGGAGATTCGGCACAGGTTGCGGCTTGAGAATCTCAAGCGGCAAGCGGAACGGCAGCGCGCGATTCTGGCTGCGGCACTTCACGTTTGCCGGCCTGGGGGGCGCGTCGTCTATTCGACATGTTCGCTGGAGCCTGAGGAAAATGAGCAGGTGGTTGCGGCGGTGCTCGATCAGGCGCGCGTGGCGCGGCAGATTTCCCTGGGGGCTTCGATTGAATTGCTGGAAGGCCAATCTGTTCTTGTACCGGGCATCGGATCGCGATTGCAAGCCTCGCTCACCGCTCAGGGCGCGCTTCGCCTGCTCCCTGGAGGTTTCGCGACGGATGGTTTTTTCATTGCGCTGATAAAGAAGGAGGCCTGAGGGGGATGAGAGGTTTCGCGCCAGGCGCTTGGACTCATTCCGAGGGCAATTGCAATTCGCGAAAGTTGCGGCCCAATAGGCCGCAGAGTGCTTCGACCGCGAGTTCGTGATCAGCGCGCTGCGGCAAGCCGGATACGGTGACGCTGCCAAGGACCCCGGCGTCGATCACGGCGAGGGGAAACGATCCACCATGGGTGGCGTAGTCAACCAGTGACAGGCCCTGTTGGTCGGCGAGCGTTTCATTTTTGGATTTCAGCTTCAATCCGACTGCGTACGAGCTGCGATGGAAGCGGGCGACGATGTTGCTTTTGCGGCGAACCCACTCAGCGTTGTCGGGCGTGGTGCCTTCCAGGGCTGCATAAAACAAGGGCTGGCCGAAGCGGCGTACATCGATGACCACGGCCAGGTTGCGTGCCTCTGCCAGGTCGCGGAGGCGCGTGCCGAGAGCCCACGCGATGCCAGTGTCGAGGCGGGTTAGTTGCAGTTCACGTTCCTGCTGGGCAATACGGTCGAGATCTTCACTGAAGGCCATCGATTCCCAATTTCCGCGCGACGACGCGCTGTTCCGAGTAGTAGACACCTGTCAGGCGCGACTCATTGCTCTGGTTCACTGTGCGACAGTCAGCGTGACGGTGCCATTTTGAAAGACGCGGGCGCCGGCGGGTGGAGTTTGCGCGATCACCGAACCGGGCTTGACTGGTTCCTTTTGTAGTGTGTCGGGGCTGCCCGCGGGCGGCATTGAGACGGGGACATAAGTCGGTGTTTGCGTCTGAATGCCGACCTTGGCCAACTGCGCCTGGGCTGTGACCACCGGCAGGCCGACCAAATCGGGCATGACGAAGCCGTCGACGGCTTGGTCATCGGACGCGGCTACGAGAAGGTTGACGCTGGGACGGGAGATGCCCTGTGCGTGGGCGGGCGGGTCCTGCGCCAGAACTGTGCCTGGTTGCGCGCCGGCCCAGGGCAGTTGCGCGGTTGTGCCTGCTTCAAGACCGACGCGGCGCAGCGAAATGGCAGCGACGCGCTGGTCTTTGCCCACCGTATCCGGCACGTCAACCCTTTGCGGGCCGAGGCTCTCGGCGACCCGCACGCGCCACTCGCGACGGACAACGGTTCCGGCGACGGGACTCTGCGTGAGGATGTGGCCGGCGGCTACGTCGCCCGAGTAATAGCGATTATCGACGGCGAGATTGAGGTTGAGACCGGCGGTCTGGCTGCGCGCATCAGCCACGGTCATGCCCTGCAGCGCCGGCACCTGCACTTCAGCTCCGTGAATGGCGAAGTGCATGGTGGTGATGGCGGCCAGCAGCGCGACCGCCACCAGCAGCATCACCATCGAAGCGACCTGGAAGAAATTGAGGACGTGAGTTTTCATGGCTCGGGCTCACCATCGGGAAACACAATCTCGTAATCGATCTTTGCGGCTTTGTCGAGCATCAGCGATACGGAGCAGTATTTTTCTTTGGAGAGCGCGACTGCGTCCTCGACTGCTTTGCGGCTCAGTTTACCGCTGACAGCATAGGTCAGCTTAATTTTGGTGAACACGCGAGGCGGTTCCGGAGCTTGCTCGGCTGTGGCCGAAACGCGGAGGCCGGTGATTTGCTGGCGTTTCTTCTTGAGGATGGAAACGACATCGACGCTGGTGCAACCGCAGAGTGCCATCAGTACGGCTTCCATGGGGCTGGGCCCATGGGTGTGGGCGGTGTCTGCATCGAAGAGGATGGTGTTGCCGTTTTCGGCCTTTCCTTCAAAGAGGTTGTCCTGTTTCCAATCGCTATGAGCAATCATGGTGTTTCCTTTTTCGGAGTTCAGCGCAAATTATCGGTTATCGGTTCGACGCGCCGCTTGCCGGCGGAGAACCTGGCGGCGTCGGCGTGCAGCGAGTTGGGAGCGGCCGGACTCATGATTGGCTCGAGCGGACGGCAGTGTAGAGGCCGGCGATCGAAAAAGTATAGGGCTGCCATGCGCATTGGGTATAGCCGCAGGCGCGCATCAGGCGGAGCATTTCATCAGGCGGCGGAAACTTGGCGACCGAAGCGGGCAGATAGTTATAGGGGCCGACGCTACCCCGGGCGACCGGACCGCTGATCATGCGGCCGATGGCGGGG
>DATDLS010000071.1:0-22001 GCA_036519195.1 Occallatibacter sp.
CCCCATCCTTCTCCGCTTCCTTGCTCAGACGAATCAGGCGTTGATAAGTACTCGGATGTAGGTGCAACATGCGTGGCAGCATAGAGCCTCCTACTTAAGTATAGCAGACATGTCCTTTTAATTATGCGCAGCTGTATACCAGTATCGACGCCGTGCGTGAGTGGTTGGACGTGGTTTGCTACCACGTACGTGAGCCGGATGGTAAAGGGTGTAGTGTGAACCACTTTTGCCCTTCCGGTCTTGAGCAGTATTCTTGCTTTTGCAGGGCTGGTGTGCATCAGCGGCTGCTTATCGATGTTTTCGACATAAACGAGCATCTTCTAATGCCCTCCTTTCCTGTAAGAACTCCGCCCCGAAGGGCGGGTAGTGCGTATCCATCCCCTGTTACCAGGGATAGAATCCGTCGTCATCTCGACAATGATATAGTGGCTTTTCATGCTCAAAGCACTGGGCCTTTCCCTCAGCCCTACTTAACTTTTGAGCGACAATTATTCAACGGTCTGATGCGTTAACCGTGTGTGTCATCACCTACCATATCGTAGTATCCGTTTCTGAATACTTAGTCTGGTGAACTCAGCTTCCTCGTACCGACAGAAGCCACGTCCCTTTAGGGGCGCGGGTAGTTCACTATGGAGCGAAAACGGAAGCATCCGGCTAAAAACGGTGCAATCGATTCCATGCCGCTCCGGTTTCGTTCGTGGTCGAACTCCAAAGGTCTTCAAAGGGAATTCCTCTGGATTCTCCTAATCCTTCAGAAGCCGGAGCTCATGGATACTGCCATGTTTGAACAGGTCGAACCTGAAAATTACCGATCACATAGCAAACGGTCGATAGACGGCGTTTCTCGCCTCACCCGACCCGGGCGATTCATGCATTCAGAAATTGTCGCCCATCGAGTTAGTGATGGGCATCGTTCTTGTGCCGCCAATCCCAGTATTCCTTCTGTTCATCTTTATTCCGTGCCTTGAAATCTCTATGTTCCCGATGGGTCTCGGCTTCCCACTGCGAGTAATACGTCACCTCGCCGCTCCAGGGATGGCGGTCGTGGTAATAGGGGTCATAGTATCCGGCATGTGTACAGCCAGTCATAAGCACGGGAACGGCCAATGCCGCACCCAAGGAAAGTGTGGTCAATCGTTTCAAGTGCATGGTTTAACCCTCTTTCGATTGAAACTCTGAACACAGGGATGCGGGCATTCGACAATCAGGTTGCAAAGGCATTCCGATTCCCTTGATGGTTCGACCAAATCTTCGCCAATACTGATCCCAGCGGGAAACGATGGAATTGGGATTCGGCAGCCAGGGTGATCACTCGGAGAGGCGAAAGATAGGGTCCTCGCTCCTCGTTGCCGCGCGTCTCATTGTGAGGAAGGAATATTCGCTAGGAGACCGCAAATCTTCCCGATGAGCTTCCGTCGCCGGTCATAGGAATCTTGCGCAGCAGTTGACATGCGCTCATAGGATTCTCGTTGCAGGGCAGCGTATTGGAGGTTGTTGAGTCTGGAAAGCTCAATTAAAAGCTCTTCCCTCGACACTTTATCCGATACGGACTTCGTATCCATTTGATTGAGTATGATGCAAAGCGGGCTGTGTCCGTTGTCCAACATAGCTCCCAAAACCCACAACCCCAAAATTTCTGCCAGGTATCCCCAGCCTCCCCCTTGTGCCGTTCCCTCATTGTCCCTTCATGATGATCTCCTGAAAGGGACGGCGGCGACGCCGACCTACGGAAGACCCTTGGGGTACGTCGGGAGCTGAAGGCTTCGGCTCTCCGTCAGCCTTGTACGCTGGGGACCTCGGGGCATCTCACAGGGTTTTGATTCATAGGCTTTGGTTGGTAGTCTCCGAACTTGACATAGAATGGTGCCTGGAAGTTCTTGTATGGTTCGGCCAATTTGCGCGATGTGCTTCCTCGCCACGAAGCGTTCTTATTGTATGCGCAGTTGGAAGTCAAGCACAGCTGCGCATTGCAGTATCTGAACCCCGGCAATAAGAAGTCTCGTATTACGTCAGGTCCGGAACAATGTGATACCACTCAGGGACGTGGAATTCTGGTCGCCAGGCAAGCCGTGTTCTGTTAACCAATCGAGGTCCCATTTCGAGATGCTGCAGGGGGAAGTCTCCCCTGGATTCATTGCTCCGCGCACATTTGCAGAGGACGAACGCCGCTTCCAGCATTGTCCAATCTTTCCGTTCAGCACCTGGAACGCCTTCAGGCTCGTCGAGTGACAACTTGAGAACTTTCCACTCAGGAAAAATACGGCTCGTAGTCGTGGCCGACTCAATACCTCCATCCCTGGAAGCACAACGCTGGTGATCGGTAGATTGGGAGGATTCAGCAACACCGCTTCAATAGCACTTTCGACATCGTAGGCAGCAATCGCTCTTGTTTACTTTGGCGAATTGCGCGATACAAGTTTAAGTTTATTTCACCACGCAGTATTGTTTGCCGACATAGCCGAAGCCTGGAGCCTGTGGCAAATAAACAAGCTTGCCGTTGAAATCCTTTGCCGCCGTGTTCGTGAATTGAATATCCGCCACTCGGGCAGACCCGAGTGCGCGTCGGACAGCGCGTTCGGGCAAACAGTGCATTTGCATATGGCGCTGACCAAGACCCAGTGCATCTTGAATCCTGGAACGGAGGCGAAGAATGTGGCGGATTCGAGTCATTCGGGATAAGATGTTCGGGGCCGCGAAAGAGTCTTGAACTCCGAACACCAGCACACCCCCCGGCGCGAGCACTCTTACGAAGTCGCGGAGATACGGCTCGGAAAAGCGTCGAGGCACATGCTGCAGAACGATATTACTGTATATGAATGAAAAGCTTCCGTCTGCAAATGGCAGCCGTATGTCGGAGTGAACGACATACCGGCAGTGTGCGTATTGGTTGAGAGAGTCTGCCTTTTCGATCATCTGCCGCGAGATATCCATGCCTACACAAGAGGCAAAGCGTCGCCCTAGAGCCTGCGTTAGGCGACCAACGCCGCAGCCAAAGTCCAACGCCGCGCGGTGGAAATCGGGAATGCACCCGATGCCGGCCAGATGGCTCATGACGATCTCAATCTCGGCTTCTCCGGTGGCCATGAACTCCGAGATATCCCACCTACCGTCGGCTCTGGAGGCATCGGTGAGAATGGCGCCGAATGCATCGCGTTCGGCGAGAGATTCCCAATCGTTCTTGAGCTTGTCGAGATTCATCAATTTCCAGTCCCAATTCTCACCGATAGCGCCGTTCTTGGGATGGCTCCAGTGCTGTTGTAAAAGGTTCCCAGGCCAGTGCCGTTGTCGGAAATCCACGAGGAACTGCCCGAAGTGCGGGAGATGACCCAGGGATTCACCTGGTGGAGGTCGCTTACGGGGACGATGCCGGAGGTGCAGGGGACTAGATTGAGCTGTGAGTGGTCCCGAGCATTGGCGAACTGTCCAACGGACAAGGCCACTGATTGGTCCGTGGCCTGACATGATTGCTTCTTCATAACGGAGTCTCCTTATGCGCTGAGGGCCCGCTTCCGTTCAAGTGCCGCGTCGGTCGTGCAGAATCGGGCAACCTGGCTAGAGTAAGACCTGCAGCGGGGGATCTGCAGGTCATATCATCTGCAAGCCTATTCCCGCGAGGGCGCCTGGACTTCACAGAGTTGCAATCTCATTGTCATCTGATTGTCAAAGGCTTTTGCGGGCCGGAGCTAACAAAGACCCAGTGCTCGGCAAAGGTCGCCTAGGCCGAGAACACCCCTTGGTGCAGGGCAGGAGCCAGGTCAAGTATCATCCTCAGTGAAGGCGCCCTTGTGCCTCGCATCATTCACGCCTGAGCCGTAGCAAGCTCTTTCGAACCCACGAAACTGTGACCGTTCCCAGCCGTGGAGCATATTCTCGCGCGACTTGGCGCGCGCCAAATCCGACCAAGCAGGCTGCCCTCCAGCCTTGTGGGACACTGGAAACAATGCGTTGAACCAGGCTGTGGGTCAGATTTGGCAAACAAACCGGCTGAATTCTCGCGAGTTGCGCATGGGCCCGCGGTCCACCCCTGTGAATGAAAATCGGAGGGTGATTTTTGAGGACGAGCTCATCCCTTTGCCGCACTCAAATCCGCAAATCGACCGCCGATAATCAGGACTCTTTTCTTCACCTGGATCCTCAAAGCGCTGCGGCTTGGCATGTTCTTCTTTACAGCCTCCTTGGCTTCTTCCGACGGCCAAGAGCAGCTGCGAAATGCGCATGCACCACATAACCCGATCCAAGGTGTCGAACCTTGGTTGCGGTGGAACGAAATCCCAATCCTCGGTAGGTCGACCGATTAATCTGGGCGATGTCCCTTCGACGGCGCTCTGGCTTCAGCCTAAAGAAGGGAGCGTTTTTCGACCCTCCGATCAACCGCCAAGATCGAGCGTTCCGGTGTTTGGCCCGCGTTTTAGGTCTCGGTGAACGATGTAGAGAATTCCTGTTGCACCATTCCATATCTTTTTCCCTTCTCCTTTGGAATGCGAATTAGAAGACGTTTCCGATTGTGAGGTCTTCCGTGGGGACTATCCCCATTCGATTACCGCTCGATGGGCAGCGTCCCTCTTGCTATTAGCAGACGGTGTGGCAAAGATGGAGGAGAACCAGTATTAAGACAGTCGATGATACTGAATAACGAATGTGCGCTACCGTCATCTGGCGCTTCATGGTGTCTATGCGCGCGGTGCCGATCGACTGTCCAAATGCAATCCAATTGGCAGTCCTATATGGCGATAGCTTGCTTTAGAACCTTGTTCCGTCTTGTGACGCCACACTGCTCAGTGTGCCGCCATTACCTGCTTCTTTGGTTTGTTGGCTTGCAATAGGAACGACAAAAAGAACATGATCCCGGTAAGCACCATCAGGAGATAAAAGACATCGAGGTAGGAAAGTGAGGATGCCTGAGTTTGGACGGTGTCATAGATTTGCGCCAGTCCAACATGGCTGGCATCCGCATGTCCGTTTCCGGCCATGGATTGCGCCGCCTGGGCGCTCCCGTTCAGCGTGCTCTGAAAGTTGGCATCTCCTATCGCGGTATGCTCGGTCAACCGGACCTGATGAAATTGCGAACGCTGCGCAAGAATGGTTGTAACCGCCGATGTTCCGAAACTTTGCCCAATATTACGCATGAAATTTACCAGGCCTGCTACGGAATTACTTTTCTCCTGAGGAATTCCGATGTACGCGACCGCTGTGGCCGGGACAAAAACGAGGCCGACGGGAATGTACTGGATGACGCGGAGAATCGATGCTGACTGAAAACTCATCAGCAAATCCATTTGCTTGGTAGAGATGTACATGGCCACCGACAGCATTCCCCAACCCGCCGCCATTAGATAGCGGCCCTGAATCTTCGCCATCAAAATCCCTACGATCGGTAGCTCAACCAGCAGAATCAACGCTGCCCCGGATAGCACCATACCGGCCTTTTGTGCCGTATACCCCATCAGGGTTTGCAGGAACTGCGGCATAAGCACAGTGGTCGAGAAGGAGACCGCCCCGACCAGGAACATCATGGCATTTGATGCGGCGAAGTTGAAAGATTTGAACAATCGTACGTCGACGATCGGATCTTTCTCATACCATTCCCAAAGGACCATGAACGCGAGACACACGACGGCAACAATCGTCAGTACGATGATGAAATGGGAGCCGAACCAATCGTCTTCCTGCCCCTTGTCCATCACGATCTGTAACGATGCGACTCCGAGGGCCAGAGCTGACAAGCCCACATAGTCGAGTTTGCTCTCGCGCAGCGTCTTCCGTTTAAGGAACGGTGGGTCATCGACAAGAAAATGAACCAGCACCATCGTGATCAGGCCGACCGGCAGGTTGATGAGGAAGATCCAGCGCCAGGAGTAATTATCGGTGATCCATCCACCCAGTGTCGGACCGATGGCAGGCGCGCATACCGCTGTGACTGCGTAGAGAGAAAACGCCAAGCCACGTTTTTCCGGGGGGAAGATATCGGCCAGGATTGCCTGGGCCATCGGCTGCAGGCCCCCGCCCCCAGCGCCCTGAATAACGCGCGCCAGGAGAAGAAACCCAAGACTTGGGGCGACCCCGCAGAGTAGGGAAGAAAGAGTGAATAGGACGATGCAGATCAGGAAGAAACGCTTGCGCCCCATGATAGAGGTGAGCCACCCCGTGATGGGCAGAACGATCGCATTAGAGACGAGATACGACGTCAGAACCCACGTGCTCTGGTCCTGGCTTGCTCCGAGATTGCCGGCTATGTGCGGCAGTGCCACGTTGGCAATACTGGTATCGAGTACTTCCATGAAAGCAGCCATCGCGACAACAACTGCGATCAGCCAGGGGTTGTACCGGGGTTTCCATCCACTATTGTCCTGATTGTCGGCCAAAGCCATCTCCATCCTCTGCAGTCATTTCTGGAATCAGCGAAATCGTCTCGTTTACTCGACCTGGACGTTTGGTTCGACGGACATTCCTGGACGAAGCATATCGAGTCCATCCTGATTCGGATCGAGTTTGATCCTCACCGGGATTCGCTGGACGACTTTGACGTAGTTGCCGGTTGCGTTTTCCGCCGGGAGAGTGCTGGCAATCGAGCCAGTTGCCCCCCCAATCGTGTCGACCGATCCTGTAAAGTCTCGGTCCAGTGAATCGACATGGATGGTGGCGTGCTGGCCGGAGCGCATGTGGAGAAGTTGTGTCTCCTTGAAGTTCGCTGTAACCCACAGATCGCCGATCTCGGAGATCGTCAAAAGTTGCTGACCGGTAGCGACCCTGGAACCCAACTGGGCGAAACGCTTCATCACAATTCCCGCCACCGGGGCGACGATCCTTGCATAGCTGAGGTTCAACTGTGCCTGCTCCAGCTGCGCTTCTGCAGTTTTCAAGTTCGCTATCTGCTGGTCGACCGAGGCATGGCGAATCGACAGTTGGGGGGCGGCGTTTTTTTCGTTTTGGTCCAGCTGGCTCTTCGCGTGTTCCAGCTGAGCCTTGCGCTGGTCGACCGTTCGAGCCGCAGCAAGCAGGGCCGCCTGCACCGCCTGAAGATTGGCAGCCTGTTGTTTGGCATTTGAATCGTACTGATCGAAATCGCTCTTTGATATCTCCTCTTTCGCAGCCAGAATCGTGTAACGTCCAAGATCACTCTGAGCTCTTGCGTTCGCGGCCTCCTGCTGCACGACCTGCGCTTCCGCCTGATCCTTGTCCCGTTCGGCTGCAGCTACCGCCGCTTCGTCGCTGGCGACGTCCGCTGCGGCACTGAGGATTTCGGTCGAATTCTCGACTTCCGTAATCGGAACATTAGGCCGCTCGCCTGCGAGCTGGCCTTGGGCCTGTGCTAGTTGTGCCCGGGCCTGATCGAGCTTTACTTGAATATCACGCGGATCCAGATCAACGAGAGGATCGCCGACCTTCACCATCTGATTGTTTTGGACATACACTTTCACGACTGTGCCGTCGACGCGCGTACCGATCGGGCTGAGGTTTCCGTCGATCTCGGCATCGTCCGTATCTTCGTAATGCCTTGCATGAAGCCAATAAAGCACACCACCAATGGCTGCAATCACGAGAACAACCATAAAACTGGCGAGCATACGTGTTCGTTTCCGCTGATCGTCCGGCGTCTGAACCGGTGGTTTTTCCTGACCGGAGTCCGGTCGTCGTGCCTGCGTACTTTCTGCGGAGTTGTGATCAACCTGTTTGAGTGTCTGCGCTTCTGCGGTCATAAAGGGGTCCTGTCTGTTTGAATGTCGATTAAAAGATCAATGCTTGTCGCCGGGAAACAAGGACGAGAGTTCTGTTTCGACGTCGCCTGTCGCCCGTGCAAGGGTGAGTCGAGCGAGATTCAGCGAGAACAAACCGGAGATATAATCGTTTTCCGCAGACGCTTCCTGCTGTTGCGCCTGGACTACCTCGACGGTATTGGTCACACCTGCATCGAAGCGATCATTGACCTGGGCGAGAGTCTCGCGAGCGTACTGCCGATTGGACTCGGCGAGTTTGACTTGACCCAAGGCGGTTCGGAGCTGGATGAGAGCAGTGCGCACATCTTGCTCCACCTTGGCTTTCTGATCTTGATATTCAGCTTGCCGCTGACTTAATGTGGCCCGGGCCTGCTGCACGTCCGCACTGATCTTTCCACCGTCGAATACCGGGATGCTCAGCGTTCCAGAAGCTACAAAGACGCCGTGGGAATCGTCAGGTCTGGGGCCAATGGCGCCGTAGTATCCGTTGAATGATATCGACGGGAGACGCTCTGATCGAGCCGCTGAGACAGTCTGTTCGGCCGCTTGCATCTGGGCTTTGGCGGAACGGAGGTCCCAGCGATGCTCAAGTGCTGAGCGCAAAGCGGTCGCCTCGTCGACCGGCTGCAAATCAGTGGATGCCAACTGTTCGGTAAAAATCACATCAGCGTCCTGAGGCAGGCCAATCAGGCGGGCGAAGGAAATCCTTTGTTGGTCATAGTCGCCTTGGAGGGCCAACAGCTTCTCCTGCTCCGACTGCAATTGCACAAGACTTCGGGTTAGGTCTACCCGTGTGTTGGTACCTGCGGTAAGCTGAGTGCTCGCCTGGTCATAAGTAGCTTGGGCATACTTGACTTGGACGCGTTGTGCCTCAATCCTCGCAGCAGCCGAGATCACCTGAAGATACGTCCCTCCGACGGCTAACACGACGAGTTCTCTCGTATCTCTCTCGCTGAGCTGCGAAGCCTGCCCCACTTTATTCGCTGCCTGGTAATTATGAAGATTGGTCACGCTCAAAGCGTTCCAGTTGAAATTGGCTTGAGCTTGCACATAGCTGAAAGGGCCAACGATTGAGGAGGAAATGCCTATGGCAGGTCCAAGCGAGTTCAGCCCGTATGTCGCAAGGTTGATCTGAGTTTCGGTTGCACCGATGCTGGCCGTGATTTGAGGGAACAACTGACTGAGAGCCTGCGCACGCTCAGCGCGAACAATGGACGTCGAGACGCCCGACGTGACAATGCCCAGGTTTGTCACCACCCCTCTTTTTACAGCGTCCGAAAGAGAGAGCCTTAGCGGCCCGGTGAGGACTGGGGCGCCGGGAATGCTTCCCTGATAGTTCCCGGTGACCGTAACGGAAGGCTGAAGAATGCTCGAGCCCGTTCCCGTTGAAGTCGTCTGCTGGGAACTGACCGACCCGGTGGGTTCCATAGTTCGGCCAGATGCCGGCAACTGTACTACGTTGGGCGTCTGACCGTAAGTTCCCATTTGCTGCGCTGCAATAGGTCTCTGAAGTACGGTCATGATGAGTAGGAATGAACATGCTGCGATTCGGTGCAATGAAATAGCTCCAATTCGAGAAACAAAGAAAGTTCGGGCCTCGGCCGTTCGGCTCATGTGAATGCTCCATGTCCGGCCCTGGCTACGGCAGGGAACGCGGTATTTGACAATCGTCCACGCCCCTTGGCAATGCGTAAGGCGGAGGCGACCTCCCGGTGATTGAAATGTCCGGTCAGCGCTGATTCACCGTTGCATGTCCATCACCGCGAGTGATCGGGCGTGAGCATCGAGCTCCTCGGCGTAGGTGGGAAAGTGCGGCGTTAGGTCACCATCAACAGCGATTGTGACGCCGGTGATGAACGATGCTTCAATGGACACAAGAAAGGCCACGAGGTTGACAATGTATTCCGGGCGTCCGGCGCGTGGCAGCAAGGTGTGGCGTATCGCCGACGCTTGCTCCTGGGGTGGAATTGTCGCAGCTACCGCGGGTGTGAGGATGACGAATGGCGTCATGGCCATCGAACGAATCCCCCTGCTTGCCGTATTGGGGGGCGATATTGCGGGTCATGCCGATAATGGCCGCCTCCGATGTGCTGTAGATCGGACGGACCAGTTCCCCTGAGAGGACGGCGCCAGCACTGGTATTGATAATGACTCCTCCGCCGCGGGCGAGCATTTGAGAGATGCCCTGCTTGGCGCCAAGCAGGGCCCCGCTGACGTCGACTCGCGACACCCGGGCAAGAAGGCCCGCGTCGATGTCGGTGGTCGTGGGAACAGCAAACAATCCGCGTTCCTTAAGTCCACAGGCCACGGATTCGGCGGCCGGACCGTTGATGTTAGAGATGATCACGACAGCGCCGCGCTCTGGCAAAAGAGCTGCAGTGACTTGGCCGATTCCTGATCCGGCCCCGGTGACGATGCCGATTTTTCCTTCGAGTCGAGCCATTGCGTATCGCTCCCTTGCTGCCAGTGAAGTGCGTTGAGAGGAAGGTCCGTGGCTCGGTAGAGGGCAAAACGGCTCAGCTTCGCTTGCATATCCGATACCTGGCTCAATAAAGTTCACTAGCGCATTTGCCGGCTAACGAGCGGCTTGCTATTGCTATAAGCAGATCGCTTGCCAAAGCCCATGCGGGCGGTCGGCGGAGATGAACTGCTGAAAATGGGCGAGATCTGTCGCTGTCCGACCTAGCCGCAATGTTCGCGCCTCAGACCTCCTGCCAGCCAATTGACCGTACGCCAACTCGCTGGCAGCAATAGAAGCATACCCGTTGGGCAGGCGGCCTCAGCCGCACTTTGAGCCCTCTACATGCCCGTTGTCGGCCTGCTCGCGAATATGCCTGGGCGTTCTGAATACGGTGGCGTCCGCCACTCACGGCAAATTAGGTATTTTCAACGCAGATAGCGTGTTGCACGCTCGAAAATTAAAATAAACGCCGCGAAGTTCGACGTGGCAACGTACCGAACGCGGCGTCAGAGGGATGTACCAGATGTCTCCGCAATACGCACGGGTCGCGCTGTCGGACGGGAATTTCCCTGGTTGTCACGCCGCGTTCAGAAGTCGCGAACAGGTTTTTACCGTCACAACCAGCGCGCAGCCGCGAATCGTTGGGGAGCTCTGAAAGTAAGGAAAAACCTGCAGTGGACCGATTTGGGAAGGATCGACCGCTCTCCTATCAACCGCACTTCCCCAAGCGCAGGTATATGATCTCGAGCGTGAAACGGAGTTGCTGTGTCCGCTTCAGATTGGCAACAAACAACTGTTCACGAGATGGACGTCAAATGATCAAACAACGAGTAAATGAGATGGCGGGTGCCCTTCGGAGATAGTTCCGCGCCGAGGAGTTTCTGGGTGACGGCCAGCCCATGAGCGAGATTAAGCATGATCAGAGTGAACTCGTTTGGCTTGAGATTCATATGGACATCGGAAGATTTTGCCAGATCCCTAAGGAGCTTCCCCCCGTCTCTGATCTGCTGTCGATGCACTTCAACGTATGCCCTTCGAATACTCTCGCTTCGAAGAGCTCCAGCTTCAAATTCAGCACGAAGGACGATCCAGTCAGGGTCCGTCACCAAGTTCGCCAGTGTATCCCTTATTTTTTTCAGTCGTACTTTACCCGAAGGCTCTTCTTTGATGATTGCCTGAAAGGCATTCGCATGTCGCGCGTGCTCTTCTCGGATTACAGCGAGGAACAACTCTTCTTTTCCGTCGAAATTGGAATAGAGGGCGCCCCGGGAATAGCCGGCATCTTCGGCGATCTTCTCAGCAACTGCAGCGCCGAGGCCACATCGCAAAAAATGTTGTCGTCCAACCGACATCAGTAGGGAGCGAGTTTGCGCTCTGCTCTCTCCTCGCGTGAGCCGTTTCCTCGGTTTTGCGACAATGCTAGGCATTTTGACGGCTGCCCCTCACTGATCGGGCCCTATTGCGGTCCTGATCAGCCCTGCTACCGAACAGAGATGCGATGTGGCCGGACAACCGGTGCGATAGCAAGGTGCGATTTGGATGAACAATCTGCATCCAGATACAAACATACCGCATTTCCCGTCCAAGCAATCGGGTACTGGTCAGTTTATCTGTTCCTTGGCCGCCGAGAGCCAGCGGTCTGTGGGGAAATTGATTTACAGAATTACTTTGGAATGCGTCTTTCTTCGATTGTCCAGCTTTTACGGGTCGCGATAGCTGTGTAGTGACTAATCTCTTCACACGCACAGCTCAACCGGTCGGCATATGACTGTTTTGGTGCCAAGGGGTGCCCAAAGATGTCCCTTACAGAACAGCTGATCTTGGATGAGCAAGTAGAAGGCGGGGTCGCCCTTGAGTTTGACGAGCCCCCAGTGTAGGGATTCCACAGTGGATCTTCGAGACCTGACCGAATCCGACCTCCCTTGGTTTGGCGATCAGGTTTATGGTCGTCATCATAAACAAGGGAACGGAGACGATTGACTCCCTCGTGATGCAATTATGGGATTGCGCAATGGCCGGCTGGCCATGGACTTCTTCGAGTTCTGATGAGAAAGGAGTTCAAAAACAAGCAAATCGCAACTGCCGGTGAGCTGACGCGTTGCCAACTCTATTGTTGTTGCCTGCTCAATCGTCTAGAAGCTCAACCCTACTTGGCGAGAGGTGCCTGGACATATCGGCGAACTCGGGCAGGAGCCGAGGCGCGGCTTCGAGGCTTCTGCTTATGGCAATCATTCTGGCTCCCCTGCGGTCAAGCATCAGTTGTCCATACGATATGCTTTCAGATACAATTTGTCTCTGAGATTGTAACGGGGCCGTAATGTTAGGTGAGAGACTCGCAGGTGCTGAGGCTGTAGGCAAACTCTCAGGTTCGGCAAATAAAAGGCGAAATGTCGCACCAGGCAATATGGTTTGTAGGGAGAAATGGCGATCTTAAGGGCTCCACACTAGCCAATTTGCTCCTAATCCGACCACTCAGAATTGCTAAAACCGGACGTGACAAATTAAGACATAGCAGAATCAGAGCAAGACGGAATGATCGAGGGGAAAGTGAGCGGACGCTGCCCATTATGGAGAGGAGGGGTTTCGTCAAGGAAGAGGTCGGCCGCAACCGTTTGGCTGCGTAATCTTGTTCTGCTCATGTGGTAGGGATTTTTGGGCTGCTTGAACAAAATTGTCGCGCCTTCATCTCAACGCGTTCATCTATAGAGCACTGCGGAGCGAGAACGACATCCAGGGAGAAGATGCGAGACTATAAGAACGTCATCAAGTCGAATAGCAGCACTCTGTCAGGAGAGCATGATGACGGATTGTTTCGCCTTGCCCACCAATTGGACGTTTACCGAGAGCCGGAACAACTCCTGAGAGCCCTGCCCAAGGAACTGCGCGGTCTCATTGTCGGCAACACGTTAGCTCTCGTCTTTTGTGGTGAGTCGGAAATACCTCGCTGGTTCGCCGTTGATAGCAACAGCGAAGCGATCCAGGTCGCGCCAGAAATCATCGAGGCGCATAAATGCATATGCTCATGGGCACACGACCACAGCAGACCGTATGTCTTTTCGCCGCTGACCCAAGAGACGCCGTTCTCCGAATTCACCACATTTTTTCAAAACCGGGGAGACAGGTCGCTCGGAGTATTCCCACTGAGCACTGTGACTCACCGCCTGGGAGTACTGTGTATCGGACAAGCAGAGCCCGATGCCTTCTCAGAAGACGACATTCGCTTCTGCTCACTCGTCGCAGACTTCGTGGCACTGGCGATCGATGACCTACTGGTACGAGCACAACTGGAAGATGAGCGGACGAGACTGAAGCTCGTTCTTGACCTCAACAATAGTGTTGTTGCCAGTTTGGAACTTCGGGAGGTTCTGCGGTCAATCTCTCCTAGCATTCGAAAAGTCATGCGACTCGACACCGTTGCGTTGTTGCTGCCGGAAAGCGATGGCACGCAGCTGCGCCTGTACGCCTTGGATTTCCCTGACAGTAAGGGGCTAATTCGTCAGGACACGCTAAGTCCGACTGAGAATACGCCGGCAGGAGAGGTTTTCCGTTCAGGAAAGGCCTGGGTCGGAGATATCAGCGAATTGAAACGGTTTCGTTCCAACCATGAAAGGGCGTTGGGGGAAGGGATGGAAAGCTTTTGCATGCTGCCGCTTCGTCGGAGCAGCCGGGTTCTCGGTGTTCTCAGCCTCGTCCGTCTTCGAAAAAACGCCTTCACCCTTTCCGAGATCGAGTTCCTCTCTCAGATTGCCGGGCAGGTTGCGATCGCGCTCGACAACGCATTTGCATATTCTCAAATTGAGGAGCTCAGAGATCAACTCACGCAAGAGAAGCTGTATCTCGAAGATGAACTCCGTAGCGAGATGAATTTCGAAGAAATCGTTGGCAACAGTGCCGCTCTGCGTAAAGTGTTGCGCCAGGTAGAAGCGGTAGCACCGACCGGCTCTACGGTACTCATTTATGGGGAAACCGGAACGGGGAAGGAGCTGATTGCGCGCGCGGTTCATCATCTCAGCGAGCGCCGTACGAATGCATTTGTGAAGCTGAATTGTGCGGCCATTCCAACTGGTTTGCTCGAGAGCGAGCTGTTCGGTCACGAGAGAGGGTCCTTCACAGGTGCGGTCGCGCAACGGATTGGCCGCTTCGAGTTGGCTTCGATGGGAACAATCTTTCTCGATGAAGTCGGCGAGATTCCGCTCGACCTGCAACCGAAACTGTTACGCGTGCTGCAGGAGCGCGAATTCGAACGACTGGGAAGTTCAAAGACGCTTCGTACCGATGCCCGCCTTATCGCCGCCACCAACCGGGATCTTGGTGCGATGGTCGGCGAGCAAACATTCCGCTCGGATCTGTATTACCGGTTAAATGTATTTCCCATCCGTGTTCCTGCCTTGCGAGAACGCGCCGAGGACATTCCGTTCCTTGTGCGACATTTCGCCCAACACTTCGCTCGCAACATGAAGAAACAGATTGAGTCAATTTCTTCTGAGACAATGAACGCACTGCTCCGTTACCCCTGGCCCGGGAACATCCGTGAGATGCAGAACGTGATCGAGCGAGCAGTGATCCTTTCGCGTGGGCCTGTACTCCACGTTCCTTCCACCGATTTGAAATCACCCAGCGGAGAAGTGCCGGAGGCAAGTGGGCTCGCAACGCTAGAAGAAGTTGAAAGAAGGCATATCGTTGCGGTGCTGGAACAGACAAATTGGGTGTTCGCCGGCCCGAACGGCGCCGCCGCACGACTCGGGCTTAAACGGCCCACCCTGCAATTCCGCATGCAAAAGCTTGGGATTACTCGACCGCGACGGTCCGTGCCTGCAAAATTCCCGGCGCAGTCAAACTGATGCCAGAAGGCTGGCGGTATGCCAACGAGTCGGCACCCGATATCTGTACCGCAGTGGGAGGTCAATTGTTGGGCACTGACTGAATGCCCAGAAAACAGCTAAATCAGCTAAATGATGCAATCGGCCAATAAATTGCAATTGGAATTACGGGAAATGACAAACCCGTATGGGCTACCTCACTGCAATTACCGAAGATGCATCAACTTCTCAGCGAGCGACAGCGAGCGATGCGCAGTTGGTGGCTGCGGCGCAACGTGGTGAACCCGCCGCCTACGCCGAACTGTGCAGGCGCTATCGAGAGATGGTTTTTCGGACGGTCCTAAAAATTATTGGCAATGTGGATGACGCTGAGGACGTGCTTCAGGATGCGTGGATGAGTGCGTTCATTCATATTAGGTCTTTTGAAGGCAGATCGTCTTTCTCCACATGGATGACCAGGATCGCGATTAATTCCGCTTTGTCGGTGCTGAGAGAGAGGCGGAAACAGAAGGAGGTCTCGTTTGATGACCCTGTCGATTCCGACGCTCCCCGTCTCATGCAGATTAGAGAGCTGTCATCCAACCCTGAGGAAAGCTGTATAGAAACCGAGAGACAAAGACTGGTTCGGCAGGCGATCCGGCGGTTGCCGTCGAAGTTGAGGGCGGCAATCGAGAATCGTGAGTCACAAGGCGGGTCCATGCATGAATTGGCAATGGTTGCGGGTGTCTCCGTCTCCGCAATGAAGTCAAGGCTCGTAAGGGCCCGACTCAGACTTCGTGAACCGCTCAGAAAGGCTTTGAAACGAAAGGGCAAAGATAAATCTCCAAGCGGTCGTCTTGTCTCGGACCCACCGCAAGGAATGATTCGACATCAAACGCCAGTCGGGAGCGGCCGGATAAGCGGTTAGCAATGACCCCGTTGGACGACCAACTCCACAAAACTTCGCAACCCGTATCAGCTACAGCAATGAAGCCCAATTGGCCATCGAACAACAGATCGTGTCGAACGCGCGCGGTGATTCGGAGTTCAGCGTGGCCGATAGGGTTCAAACCGGGGGCACCATGCAAAATCGGCTAATCGAGATGCCCACTCTTATCCAGAAAATTCGGTCCGATTCCGATTTGCTGTCTGGAATCCGCAGTCGCGGGGCGGATTTGCTGATCACAATGCGGGAGGCACTGCCAAATGCGCTTACTCCCGGCTACCAGAGCGACGCTTCGAAGAGGCTTTTCGTCTCCTATGCCTGCGAGGCCAATGGGACGTTGTCGATCGTGATGCGGGATGAAGGAAATAGGTTCAATCCAATTGAACTTCTCTCACCGAATGAGATCCGGGAAGACAAGAAAAGAGTAATTATCCTTATCAGGTCTTCGATGGAAGAAGTTCAGTTTTGAAAACAGGGCAGTGAAATCCATATCGGGAAGAGCAGGCGTACGAAGCGATAAAACTGAGGAATGTGTCGCGGGCAGGAGGTTCAGGAGGCAAAAGAATGCTAAGGATTACAGTGAAGGAGATCGCCGCAGAACAGAGATGGGTCCTTCAGGGTCGGCTCACGAAAAACTCTGTTCAAGAACTGATTTCGAATTGGCAAGCTGCTCGAGATCGTTCGTCTTCATGCAAACGTGTCGTCGATCTCAACGAGGTTACCGTCATCGACAAGAGCGGCGAAGAAGTTCTGTCGATGATGATCGATGAGGGAGCGAGGTTCGTGGCAAGCGGTCTGTACACCAAGCACCTGTTGCAAACGCTCCTCGAACGAAAAGACCACTCGCACAATTCAGAGTAATTGCCGGATGATCTCAAGAGCGGTGCGCACCGCACTCAGTGTTTATCACTTGGCGCACTTTTATTCATCGGGAGATATCTCCGCGGCCAACCTACTCTGCAACCGCTCCAGGCTAAGAGAGGTATTGGTTGACTAAGTGGTTCAAATTTATTGGCGAAGTCAGTGTCTTTGGCGTCCGGGCCATCGGAAGATCGTTTAGACCGCCATTCGAACTGCAGTCGTTCTGGGACCAGATCGAAGAGGTCGGTTCACGATCGCTCTTGCTTGTTGTCGCATCCGGATTTGCTTTGGGCGTGGTGATGACGTTGCATACCCGTAGCACCCTGGTAATGTTTGGAGCCGCTGCAATGATTCCCAGGGTTCAATCGCTATCGTTCCTGGTGGAGATCGGCCCACTCTTCGCTGGTTTACTCGTTGCAGGACGTGTCGGCGCCGGGATTGGAGCGGTACTTGCAAATATGAGGGCAACAGAACAGATTGATGCAATCGAGGCGATATCGATCGACTCGTTCAATATCTTAGTCGTCCCTCGTATTATCGCGTGTGTCGCTGCCCTTCCTTTGCTGACGATGTTTATGGATTTCGCGGCCCTGTTAGGCGGCTTCTGTTCAGAGTTTGTACTCTCCCACATTACGCTCCAGTTGTACGTCACCCGGGCTTTCACGAATCTTGAGTGGTCGAACTTTATTCCACCGACATTAAAGACAACTGTATTCGGCTTCATTATCGGCACCGTATCCTCATTCTTCGGATATACGACGAATGAAGGCGCCGAGGGCGTGGGACGGGCCGCCACGAACAGCGTCGTCGTCTCCTCGCTTCTGATCATTTTGGCGGACGTCATTCTGGTCAAGTGCATCTTCCTGGTCTTTCCGGAGAGCGCCGTATGACCAATGAGAGGGATCCAATCATCGTTCTCGACCACGTCTCGAAGTCCTTCGGAAGTAAGCCTGTCCTGCAAGATGTCTCGCTCAATGTTGCGTCGGGCGAAGCACTCTGCCTGCTCGGTCGCAGCGGAACAGGCAAAAGCGTCACTCTCAAGCTGATGATCGCGCTCTTGCTCCCAGACAAGGGCGAGATTCGGATTGGGGGCGAGAACATCGACACACTGAAAGGGGAGCAACTGTCACACGTCCGCCGCAAGATGGGGTTCCTCTTTCAGAGTGCAGCGCTGTTCGATTCCTGGACCGTGTACGAAAACCTGGCATTGCCTCTTCGTCGTCTCACCTCAAAATCAAAAAAGGAGATAGACGAATCGGTCGACTTCTTCCTGAACGAAGTAGGCCTCATCTCCGACAAGAACAAGATGCCTGTCGAACTGTCGGGCGGCATGAAAAAACGCGCGGGACTTGCACGCGCGCTCGTCTTAGAGCCGGAGATTCTGCTGGTCGACGAGCCGAGCAGTGGGCTGGACCGCATTACCGCTACGGAGATCGATGATCTACTGCTGGAGCAAAAGACTAAACGGAAGACAACGATGGTAATCGTCACTCATGATGCACGAGGGGCGAGACGAGTTGGTGATCGATTCGCGGTACTTGATCAAGGTTGTCTGCTCGCGTTAGGCACAGAGGACGAACTCGATCACAACGGAAACGCTATTGTTCACAAGCTTTTCGAGGAGTCATAGCGTATGCCGAATCGGAGTGTTGCCGTAGGAATCTTCGTTGTCGGTGGGATTGCGTTATTTACGCTCGGCACTTTCCTCATTGGCAATCAGCATAAGGCATTTGCGCACCATTTTGAGATCTACACGGAGTTCACGAATCTCGATGGCTTAGCAAAAGGAGCGAAGGTACGAGTGTCGGGGATGGATGCAGGTGAAATCGTCGACATCGGGGTACCGACCCAGCCCGGATCAAAGTTCCGCCTCAAGCTGAGGATCGAACAGAGACTTCACCCTCTCATACGGACAGATTCCGTAGTCACGATTGACACAGAGGGCGTTGTTGGAGACAAGTTACTGTTCGTGCATCAAGGCGGCCCAAATGCAGCGGAAGCCGGTCCGTTGATGACTCTCCCTAGCAAAGAGCCGTTGGATATCTCGGATTTGATGGAGAAGGGCGCGGGTATGCTGACCGATGTCAACAGCATGATGAAGGAGACGGTAGGAAAACTCAATGGTGCACTCGATACGGTCACGACAACGGTGAACAACACCGACGATATTGTCATCGGACTGAAGGAAGGCCGAGGTCCGGCAGGGATGTTGCTCCGGGATGAAGATACTGCAGATCAACTTCGTCAGACGGTTGAGAATACGAGGCAGACAACTTCATCACTTCGTCACGCTTCGGCCCAGGCCGATGCAATGGTTTCCGACCTTCAGTCGCGGCGGCTCGGACAAAAAGCTGATGACGCGATGCTCAGCGCGAAGGACGCAGCACAAAATGTCGATGCGACCTCCCGGCAATTGCAACAGACATTGACCGCGGCTCTTGGTCCGGATGAGCAGGGAGCCAATGCCGCCACCAATATCGGACAGTCCCTCTCGAATCTCAACCTGGCTACGGGGAACATGGCCGAAGATACGGAGGCGCTCAAGCACAACTTCTTCTTCCGCGGATTCTTCAAGCACCGGGGATACTATAACTTGTCCAATCTCAAACCGGATCAATATCGCCAGGACAAGCTCTTCAGCGACCCAGTGAATCGCCGTCAATGGTTCACCAACGAGGACCTTTTTCAGACAGGGGCCGATGGGGTTGAAACGCTCTCAGTTCTTGGAAAGAAGCGAATCGATGGAATCGCAACTCGGTTGGGCGACGCGATGGTGTCACGCCCGGTCGTTGTCGAAGGTTACGCACCGGCATCGGACCAAGAGGAGCAATTCGCCAAATCGCGCAATCGCGCCATCCTGGTGAGCCAATACCTTCATGCACATTTTCATTTGGACCCGCAAAACGTAGGTTTCGTGTCCCTTCGGGACCAGCCACCATCCGGTGTGCAAAAGGATCACTGGGATGGTATCTGCTTGGTCATCCTCAAATAACTGATACGAGCGGAGAGGAGGCGAATGATGGCGGAAAGCGGAAGCGGTTCACAATGGAAGCCGAAGGCCAATCCTTGGCTGATCGCGGCAACGGTAGCCCTTGCAGCGTTTATGGAGGTTCTCGATACCTCGATTGCAAATGTCGCACTTCCACATATCGCAGGCGACCTTGGCGCCAGTACCAGTCAGGGTACGTGGGTTCTTACCAGTTATCTGGTCTCTAACGCAATTATTCTGCCAGTTGGCGCATGGGCGTCGAGCGTGATCGGTCGGAGAAACTTCTTTCTGCTTTGCATCATTATCTTTACCACAGCGAGTTTTCTTTGCGGAATAGCGCCTTCGCTTCCGATACTTCTGTTCTCCCGGGTTCTACAGGGCGTCGGGGGCGGTGGCCTCCAGCCGATGGCACAGGCGATCATGGCGGACTCCTTTGAGCCCAAAAAACGTGGTCAGGCGTTTGCGCTCTATGGTCTCGTGGCCGTGCTCGCGCCATCTCTTGGGCCGACGATCGGAGGGTGGATCACTGACAACTACTCATGGCGCTGGATATTCTACATTAATCTTCCGGTCGGCATACTCGCTTTTTTCCTTGTGCGGCAGCTGGTCCAGGACCCGCCATGGATCAAAGCCGATCGAACCAATCTCAAGAAGCTCGATTACATCGGACTAGCATTGCTAACGGTTGCAATGGGTGGTATGCAAATCATGCTCGACAAGGGCGAAGAGAACGATTGGTTTGCTTCGACGTTCATCCGCATTTTTGGCTTTCTCTTCGTTGCGGGCATGACCGGCTTGATCTGGTGGCAGTGGCGAGCCAAGAATCCCATTATGAATCTGAAGCTCTTCAAGTATAAGAACTTTGCGATTTGCAGCCTGCTTATGATCCTGGTAGGTGGCGTTCTGAACGCTGCAACTGTGCTCGAGCCGCAGTTTCTGCAGCAACTGATGGGATACACGGCGACTCTTGCGGGGCAGGCACTCATGGGAGGAGGTCTCACTCTACTGGTGATCATGCCCCTCGCCGGGATCGCTACGGCTAAGTTTCCAGCACGTAATCTGGCCGCTTTCGGTTTCACCTGCTTCGCTCTGGCGTTCTATTACACTTCGACGCACTTCATGCTGACAATGACCTTCGGTTTCGCCTCCTGGCTGCGGATTGTGCAGATGTTTTCGATCCCGTTCTGCTTCATTGCCATCACCAATGCGGCCTATGTAGGACTTCCGAAAGAAGCTAGCAACCAGGTCTCCGGAATCATCAACTTTGTTCGAAATGTGGGTGGCAGCATCTTTATTGCGGTCACAGGAGCCATCGTCACCAATCGATCTCTTTTCCACCAGTCACGACTGCAGGAGGCTATGCAGCCTGGCAATCCAGCCTTTGTCAACCAAGTCAATGCTCTTACCTCGTTTTTCGGCGGTGCCGGTAAGGGACCAGGCCCGGGGCTGATGTCGCGCTCGGCAATCTATCAGCAGCTCAATCAACAGGCAACTGCCCAGGCATATCAGGACATCTACCGCCTGCTCAGCTGGATGGCGATGGGTATGGTGCTTTGTGCTTTTCTTCTAAGCAAGAACAGGCCTGGGCAGGGTGCTCCTAAAGGGGAAGCTGTGCACTAGGAGCGTGCTCCTAGGACTCTCGAGAATCGACGCATCGGGATAAATGCGGGAAGGGAAGCGACGACGAGGCGATGAGACCTAAAGAACGACAGAATTCCTCCGAAACGATTCGGAATATTTGTAACCTCCGTGAACCTCGCGAAGAGGGACCGGGCGGTGGTGGAGTCCTGGCCAACGAAGAGTTGGTTTGGGGCTCGACACTGTTGGGTAAGGAAGAGCGCTCACCCCCAATTTACGCTTTCGCCGAAGACATTGGCATCATCTGATTGGATCCTCGGTGGCCAAACAAGTGCCTCGATATTCCATGACAGGCTATGTTGCCAGTTGTGACCAATGAAGATCGGCGGGTTGAGTCGAAGATTCTGTTCTTAATGCGAACCGCCAAGACCCGCTATTTTTTGCATGCCCCAAGGAGCCACTATGTCGGAACAGATCAGCACACTGGAGATCGCACAAGCCATTCAGACAACGAAGCCTCTGAAGACCCTCTTTCTGAACCCGCCCTCGTTTGAGAATTTTGATGGTGGTGCCAGCTCACGTTGGCCTGCTACGCGCGAGATTGAGTCCTACTGGTATCCCGTTTGGCTCACTTATCCGGCCGGCATGCTGG